>NZ_JAMYLZ010000027.1:0-87062 GCF_040318315.1 Mesorhizobium sp. M1227 | reverse complement strand
TCGACCGCGGCTATCTCTCGCCCTACTTCGTCACCAACGCCGAGAAGATGGTTGCGGATCTGGAAGACGCCTACATTCTTCTCCACGAGAAGAAGCTCTCCAATCTGCAGGCCATGCTGCCGATCCTCGAGGCCGTCGTGCAGACCTCGAAGCCGCTGGTCATCATCTCGGAAGATGTCGAAGGCGAGGCCCTGGCCACGCTGGTCGTCAACAAGCTGCGCGGTGGCCTGAAAATCGCCGCCGTCAAGGCGCCGGGCTTTGGTGATCGCCGCAAGGCCATGCTGGAAGACATCGCCATCCTCACCGGTGGCCAGGTCATTTCCGAAGACCTCGGCATCAAGCTCGAGAATGTCGGCCTGAACATGCTCGGCCGCGCCAAGAAGGTGTCGATCTCCAAGGAGAACACCACCATCGTCGACGGCGCCGGCAAGAAGGCCGAAATCCAGGGCCGCGTCGCCCAGATCAAGCAGCAGATCGAGGAGACCACCTCGGACTACGACAAGGAGAAGCTGCAGGAACGTCTCGCCAAGCTGGCGGGCGGCGTTGCCGTCATCCGCGTCGGCGGTGCGACCGAAGTGGAAGTCAAGGAAAAGAAGGACCGCGTCGATGACGCCCTCAACGCGACCCGCGCGGCCGTCGAAGAAGGCATCGTTCCCGGCGGCGGCGTCGCACTGCTGCGCGCTTCGCTGAGCATCAAGGCAACCGGCGCCAACTCCGACCAGGCCGCCGGCATCAACATCGTGCGCCGCGCGCTGCAGGCTCCGGCCCGCCAGATCGCGGCCAACGCCGGTGCGGAAGCATCGATCGTTGCCGGCAAGATCCTTGAGAACAAGGGGGCAACCTTCGGCTACAACGCCCAGACCGGCGAATATGGCGACATGATCGCCATGGGTATCGTCGATCCGGTCAAGGTTGTGCGCACGGCTCTGCAGGACGCGGCCTCGGTCGCCGGCCTGCTGGTCACCACCGAAGCCATGATCGCGGAGGCTCCGAAGAAGGAGTCGGCTGGCGGCGGCATGCCTGGCGGCATGGGCGGCGGCGGCATGGGCGGCATGGGTGGCATGGATTTCTAATCCAGCCAATCTCGCAAGCTTTCGGAAAGGGCGGCAGCGATGCCGCCCTTTTTGTTTGCTTCATAGCGGGCTGCCCCGGCTCAAGCGGCGATATCAATGCACCGCGGCAGTGGCACTCTTGGCCGGCAAAGCGCCCTCAATCAGCGCCGCGACCTCATCGGCTACCGCCAGCACCGGGGCGCGGTCGTGGGTGGCGCGTGCGATCACCATCAGCCCTTCCAGCGATGATTCGACCAGCAGTGCCAGCGCGTGCGCGCGTCGCTCGGGCACCCCTGCCCTGACGAAGGCCGCCCTGAGCAAGCCTATCCATTGCTCGAAGGCGGACCGGCACAATTCGGCCAGTTCCGGCATGTCGATCGGCGAGTCCAAGACCACGGGCGCGATCGGGCAACCGAGCGTGAACCGATTGTCTTCCAGCATGCGCGCGACCGACTGGTAGATGTGGTGGACGGCCACCGCCGGGTCCTTTTCGGCCGCAAGGGCCTCGCCCAGCCTTTTCGAGACGTCCTCGACGCTGTCGCGCGTCACCTCGATGACCAGCTGGTCCTTGCCGCCCGGAAAATGAAAATAGAGCGAGCCTCTCGGCGCGCCTGAGGCGCTCAATATGTCGTTGAGCGAAGTGCCGTGATAGCCGCGCTGCCGAAGCAGGCGCCCCGTGGTCTCGAGTATGCGGGTACGGGTGTCGTTCGCCATGTCAACCTCTGTCAGGAGTGAGCATTATAGGCCTTGCCTCGAATATGACAATCGGTCTACATAATATGTAGATCAGTCTACATATCGAGAGGCAAATGCGCAGTTATCGTCTTGAAGGAACCTGCGGGACCAAGTGCCTGGTGATGCGCGACGAGGCGCAGCCGACGCCGAAGCCGCACGAGATCGTCGTGCGTGTCCGCGCCGCTTCGCTCAACCGCCGCGACACGATGATCCTCAACGGCAGCTATCCACTGGCGCCGCGCCAAGGGGTCGTTCCGCTGAGCGATGGTGCCGGCGAAGTCGTTGCGGTCGGCGAGGCCGTCACCCGCTTTGCCGTCGGCGACCGCGTCACCGGCAGTTATTTTGCGCGCTGGATCGATGGCCGCATCAATGCCGGTCTGATCGACCAGCTTGGCTGCACGCTGGACGGGATGCTGGCCGAATACGCCGTGCTCGACGAGCAATGGGCGGTGCGGCTTCCCGATCATCTCGACTGGCATCAAGCGGCGACACTAACCTGCGCCGGCCTGACCGCCTGGAATGCCGTGACGGCGGCCGAAATGCCGAAGCCCGGCCAATGGGTTCTTGTCATCGGTTCAGGTGGCGTCGCGCTATTTGCGCTGCAATTCGCCAAGCTGCTCGGCTGCCGTGTCGTGGCAGTCAGCTCGCGCAACGAGAAGCTGGACCGGCTGCGGGCGCTGGGCGCCGACCTCGTCGTCTCGACCGCCGACATGCCGGAATGGGGTGCTGCGGTGCGCGAGCAGACCGGCGGCATCGACCTCGTCGTCGAGACCGGCGGCCCGCCGACCTTCGCGCAATCGATGATCGCCTGCGCGCTTTACGGGCGCATCGTGCTTCTCACCATACAGGATGCGAAAGGCGGGACGGTGCAGATCCCCGGCCCGGTCTACCAGCGCAGCCTCGCCACCATCAGCCGCCTGTTCGTCGGCAATCGCACCAACCTCGAAGCCATGCTGCGCGCCATCTCGGTGCATCGGCTTAAGCCTGTCATCGACAAGGTGTTCGCCTTCGACGAGGCCAACGACGCCTATCGCTATTTCCAGCAAGGCGACGTCTTCGGGAAAGTGGTCGTCGACAGCGCCTGACTGGTCCGCCCCAAAATCTGATCGACCCCTCAAATCAAAGGAGAGACACAATGACCATTATGACCATTCGTGAAGCAGAGGCCCAATGGCAGGGATCGTTGAAGGAAGGTTCGGGCCGGCTGAAGCTCGGCAGCGGCGTCTTCGAAGGCGCCTACTCGTTCCCGTCGCGTTTCGAGAACGGTCCCGGCACCAACCCCGAGGAATTGATTGCGGCGGCGCATGCCGGCTGCTTCTCGATGGCGCTGAGCGCCGTCCTCGGCCGCGAAGGTTACACTCCCGCACGCATCCACACGATCGCGAAAGCGCATCTCGGCGCCACCGCGGCTGGACCGACGCTGACCCATATCGAGCTGGAGACCGAGGCAAGCGTCGCCGGGTTGGCGGCGGGGGAGTTCGAGCGGCTGGCGCAGACGGCCAAGGAGAGCTGCCTCGTGTCGCGGGCGCTGGCCGGCGTCGCAGTGATCACGCTCAAGGCCCGCCTCATCGAAACCGCTACCGATCACTGAAGGGAAGGAATATCCAATGACACAGGAACTCGTCATCGACATCGCCGCCGCCAAACGCTCCGCCGAAACGGCCGAGATCATGCGGCGCTACAACGACGTCTTCCAGCGCCACGACCCGTCGGCGCTCGACGATCTGGTGGCGGAAGATTGCGTGATCGAGAACACCACGCCGGCCCCGGACGGCGCCCGCCGCATCGGCAAGGGCGCCTGCGTCGAACTGTGGTCGGCGATCGCAACCGGACCCGGCACGCGCTTCGACATTGAAGAAACTTTCGTCGCCGGTGATCGGGCGACGATCCGCTGGCGCTACTGGATGGCCGACGGCAATTCGCTGCGCGGCGTCAACCTGATGCGCGTGGCGGACGGGCAGATTGTCGAGGCCATGGGCTATGTGAAGGGATAGATTTGCGCTGCCCGCGACCTTCCTGTCTACCGGTCCGCCAGCGCCAGTTTGGCGCCGAGCATGACAAAGGCTCCGGCGAAGGTACGGCGCATCCAGGTCAGCACCTTTGGCCGCGACACGACATGGCTGCGGATTGACGCCGCGAAAACGCCGTAGCCGACAAAGACCACGAAGGTGAGCAGCATGAAGATGCTGCTGAGCTCCAGCATCTTTGACAGCGCATGCGGTTCGGTGGTGCTGACGAATTGCGGCAGGAAGGCAAAGAAGAAGATCGACAGCTTCGGATTGAGGATGTTGATGAGGATGCCCGAAGTGATCACCTTGCCGGCCGAGCGCGGCGCAACATTTTCTTCGACGCTCAGGCCACCCTTCTCCTTCAGCGTGTTCCAGGCCATGTAGAGCAGGTAGGCGACGCCGAGATATTTCAGCGTCTCGAAGGCGACGGCACTGGTATGCAGCAGCGCCGCGAGGCCGGTGATGGCGGCCGCCATGTGCGGAATAATGCCGAGCGTGCAGCCGAAAGCGGCAATGATGCTGGCGCGCGCACCACGCGAAAGCCCGGCGCTCAGCGTATAGAGAACGCCGGTGCCGGGCGAAGCCACGACAATCAGCGACGTCAACAGAAATTCGATGCTCACGGATGGTCTCCCGGTGCTGGCCCTGCCGCCGGCAGCGTAATCAGCGAAACGTGCGGGCACAAGCCAACCTGAGAGCCTATGCGCATTCAGATCATGCTGTTGGCGTGCAGCTTGCTATCGGCAATAGGCTGCCGAACTTCCCAGTGTTCGACCAGCTTGCTGTCCTTCAGCCTGAAAATGTCGACAATGGCCAGGCCCTCCTCCTCCGGTTCGCGTTTTGCGTGCATGTGCACGATGACGAAATCCCCTTCGGCAAAAATCCGCTTCACCTCTCCCCTTACGAGGGGAAATGACTGTTTGAGCTGCTGCAGATAGGCTTTGAAGCCGTCCGCACCATCCGCAATGTTCGGATTGTGTTGGATGTAGCGTTCGCCAAAATGCGTCGAAGCAGCTTCGATGTTGCCCTGGTTTACTGCTTTGTCGATGAAGTCCAGGACGATCGTTTTGTTGGTCTCGAGCGAATTATGGATCTTGGCTGGAACTGGATTTGATGGTTCGTCACGCATGTTTTTGCTCCGTGAGGTGCCTGCTTCTGCCCGACGTGGACAGGGGCGTCCGCAGGCCGATATTGCCAACATGATCAGCCACGCTTGTGAGACGGTCGATACGCTGTTCGCCTAGATTCTTATCCAATCGTCTAATATCGTCAATCTGGTTATCGGCGGAGGATGGTTCTCATGGATGCCTTGTCCGAAGTTCTTGCTTCGCTGAGATTTGGCAGCGCCATGATCGGCAGCGCGACCCTGCATCGGCCCTGGGGTATTTCGGTGGATCCGACAAGGAATGCCGCCATCCACGTCATCCAGAACGGCGAATGCTGGCTGCGGTTAGCCGGTGAAAGGGAGCCGATCCGCTTAGGCGAGGGAGATGTCATCCTTGTCGCGAGCGGTATCGGGCATACCCTTTGCAATCCGGCGGATGCACCGACGGCATCGATATCCGCCGTCCTTTCCGCGAATCGGAGCGGAGCGGAACCGAAAAGCGAAAGCGGCGCGACAACTCTTCTTTGTGCGAGATATTCACTCGACGGCGTCGGGCCATACCCGATGGTTTCGCTGCTTCCTCCGCTGATCCATTTGACCCGAAATCAGATTGGCACCAGCGAGCCGCTGCGGCTTGCCCTGGGACTTCTGCAGGTCGAAGCGAAAGGCGATCTCGGCGGCCACGACATTGTCGCCCCACGCCTTCTCGACAGCACGTTGATCTTCTTGTTGCGTGCCTGGATCGAACATCAGCCACTCGGAACAGGGGGATGGTTTGGCGCCTTGCGCGACAAAGGCATTGCGCAGGCTTTGCGCATGATCCACGAGCAGCCGGGCAATCCCTGGACTATCGCTTCCCTTGCCAGCGGCGCGGCACAGTCTCGAGCCACCTTCGCGCGTCGCTTCGCTCAACTGGTAGGACAGCCGCCGCTATCCTATGTGACCCGGTGGCGGATGAACCTTGCCGCCAGGGCGCTGCGGGAAACGAACCAGAACATCGGCGAGATCGGGCGCGCCGTCGGATATGAATCGGTGCCGTCGTTCTCGCAGGCATTCAAACGATTGACCGGACGATCGCCCGGCCTCTACCGCAGCGACTTTCGCGCATCTGATTGACGAAATTCAAACTGAGACGCCAGCCCGAGGGCCGTCATTACAGCGTCGGCAGACCGTGAGCCCGACGCGCGATCAGGCAGTCGTCATCGCCCGGCATGCAGGCGCGGCAGACGTCGGGGCGGATGTCGTAGATGCCGCAGGCCGTTGACTTGCCGACCTCGCCGCACAGTGCCGAACAGCGCGCGCCGTCGCAGCGCATACCGGCTTCGTCGGCAGCCACGTATTTTTGCGGGATAAGGTCGAGCTGCGCGTCATCCTCGGTGGAGAAGCGCGGCCATCTGGACGAGTAGGCGCAGCAGGCGCCACAGGTCTGGCAATCGAAGGCAATCGGACCGACGCCCTCTTGTGGCGACGAAAACTCCTCTGCGACCGCCAGGGCAAGCAGCCTTGGCGCAGATTTCCGGTCGGCATTTTGCTGCAAGGACGCTATTTCTTCTTGGGCTTGCGCGGCGGTGCTTCCGCCGGCGACCTGAACAGATCGGTGCCCGCTTCGGCGGCTTCGCCGGTTTTTGGCGCGGCCGCCGGCTTGGCCGGCTTCACGGCGGCAGCAGGCGCTGCCGGCTGGCCCTTGGCGGAAAACTTGATTGCCATATCAATCCTCGTCAGAGAAACGCGATGATGGCGCATTCGGATTGCGAAGGCGGCCGATGAGCGCCGAAACGGCCGTGATGTTCATTTCTTCGGGCGACCAGTTCCTGGCTTCCTCGATGTGCCGGGGCGCCAGTTCGCGATGCGTGCTGCCGCTGTAGGCAGCATCCGGATAGGTCACGCGCTCGTGCGTCTTGGCGTTTTCCCGGACATATTCGATCAGATAATTGGGGCATTCGGCGCGGCCGCGCACGCCGAGCCGCACCTGGGCATCGCCGTGGACACGCCGGCAGCGCTCGAGCTTTTCGAGCACGCGCCGGACATATTCGACCGGCTTGTCGAGTTCACCCACGACATCGGCGATGGTCGAATCTGCGGCGATCGCCTTTTGGGGCACGCGTTTGGTGGCCATCAGCATTTGCCTGCGCGTTTTGGCGAGGCTGCGAGCGCAACCGCTGCCGCCATGTCGTCGGCTTCCTTTTCCAGGCGCAGTTCGCGCAGCCGTGCGGTCTTGGCTTCGCGGGCCTGGCTGACGGCATCCCGTTCGGAATTGATGCGGTCGAGCGACATCGACTGGGTCCGCGTCTTGCTGAAGATGGATTCGGCCTGGTCGCGAGGTTTTTTTGAAGGTTCGGTCAAGGTCTTTCTCCCGGTTCGGAGCACGCCGCCGAAAAGTGGCGAGACTGGTCTTTCGGCCAGGATCCCGCACAAAGCAATACGGCAGCCTGTTTCAAATTGCTGGAACGTCCTTAGAGACCGTTTGGAAATTCTACTCTGACGGCCATCTGATGGGGTTTTCTGCGCTTCCGGTGCTCACGGACCCAAATGTCCGCTGCGCTCCGGTTCTCGAAACCACCACCATATGACTCGCCGGAGCGAATTTCGAAACAGCCTCTTAGCACGTCCGGGCCGTCGAGCAGCGCTCTTTCGGCGGTCGAAGCGCAAAAATGAAAAAGGCCAGGCACCGCCTGACCTCCCATGAGAACGCCTGCGCATCCCGAGAGACGCGCAAAGAAACGTTCTTCTCAATGCACATGATCCGCTCCGAGATTTAACATCCCGCGATCATGCGCTGGAATTTGCCATTCACCGGTGCCAGTACATCCGTGGTCACCGGTGAGGCTTAATTCCGTTTTAGGCCGCCTTCAACTGGTCAGCGGACATCTTGCCCGACTTGTTGTCGCGGACCATCTCGTAGCCAAGCTTCTGGCCCTCGACGATGTCGCGCATTCCGGCGCGCTCGACGGCTGAGATGTGGACGAAAACGTCGGCAGAACCGTCGTCAGGCTGAATAAAACCAAAACCCTTGGTGGCGTTGAACCATTTAACTGTGCCTGTGCTCATAACGAACCCTTTCCATGGCAAATATTCGTTCGCCGTCATGCGGATGCACAACAACGTTTGTCTCGATTTTGATGGGGGAAGTTCGCCAAAGGCGCGCCTAGGCACGCGGATAACAAAAGTCGGTCAAACAAATATCGACAAAGTTCTTATAGACTTCTTTGCGCCTTATGTCAATTTTTTTGATTTGTCACACTCGCCGAGGGCGCCACGACTGCCCGTGCAGGCATATTGGAGAGCGAAAGCCGGGCGAGCCGAAGCCACTTAGCCGGGAACCATTTTGGCGCCGGAGCATTTTCTTCGGTGTCGAAAGCCGTTCTCGAAAGAGCGATCTTGAGAAAAGGCGGACGACAAACAGGACGCCCCCCGCGCAGATAAAAGGCACGAGGGGCGTTCCTGTGTGATGCGACCATTCGCGCCGCTGCCCCTGCTCCTCACAGCATGCCGCGGCTGAGCCCGCCATCCACCGGCAACGCCACGCCGGTGACATAGGCGGCGGCGGCGCTGGCCAGGAATGCGGCAACGGCGCCGAATTCAGCGGGCGTGCCGTAGCGCTTTGCCGGGATTTCGGCCTGACTCTCGGCGGCGATCACAGCAGCGTCCACACCCCTGTCGGCGGCGTCCATCGCGTCGAACCGCTTCGTCCGGTCCGTCGCAAAACGGCCAGGCAGCAACAGGTTGACGGTGACGCCGTCCGCCGCCACTTCGCCGGCCAGGGTCTTGGCCCAGCCGGCAAGCGACGCGCGCAACGCATTCGAAGCGGTGAGGCCGGGGATCGGCTCGCGGACGGACGTGGAGGAAACGGCGATGATGCGCCCCCAGCGCCGCGCCCGCATGCCTGGCAGGAAAGAAATGGCGATGCGCATCTGGCTCAGCACCATGCTGGTGAACTGCTTCTCCCAGACACTCGCATCGAAGACGCTGGCCGCGAAGGGCGGCGGGCCGCCGCCATTGAGCAGGACGATGTCGATCCGCTGATGCTCGCCCTCGACGGCACGGATCAGCCGGGAGACGCTGTCGTTGTCGGAGAGGTCGGCGCTGAAGGTCGAGCAGACGGGGCTGGCGGACTCGATCGCGCACCGCGCCGCATCCAGGGTCTCCTTCCCGCGTCCGACCAGGATGATCTCGGCGCCTTTCGCCGCGAGCGCTTCGGCAACGCCGAAACCGAGGCCCTTGCCTCCGCCGAGGACAAGCGCCTTCCGCCCCTCAAGATTTGCGCTAATCAAGCCAAGCCTCCCCTGGTTTCGCTGCGCACTCTCGGATCAGGCCCGAGTGCATGTTCTGGGCGTGCATCAGCGTACATGCACGATAGCGTCGGCTTCGACCGGAACATTGGCCGGCAAGCCGGCCATGCCGAGCGAGCAGCGGGCATGCTCGCCACGCTCGCCGAAAACATGGAGCAGAAATTCGGATGCTCCGTTGCCGACCTCCGAATAGGCCGCAAAGCCGGCCGCCGCGTTCACATAGACGGTCAGCTTGGCGAATTTCACAACACGGTCGAGATTGCCGTCCAGTTCCTTGTCGAGCCAATAGACGATGTTGGCCGCGCAGAGCCGGGCGGCGTTCCGCGCCGCGGCCAGAACGATCTCTGCGCCGACCTGGCCGATCGCAGCGATCTCCTGCCCGATCTCGGGGATCTGACCGGAGACATAGACGATGTCGGCGACCCGAACCGTCGGCGAGAACGGCAAAGCGGGCCGATCGAGCGACGGCCAGGCGACACCGAACTCCTCAAATCTTCTTCTGTAGGGCAAGGTGGCTGCTCCTGTTTTCATTCGTGCGAGCGGACCTTGAATTCAGATCGGGCTTTCGGATAGCCTGATAGTGCTGACACAGCTATCAGGAATTCTTATGACCGGAGATATCGACGTCCGGCTGCTGCGCGCCTTCGTCACCGTGGCCGATACGGGAACGGTGAGCCGGGCCGCCGATCGGCTTGCCCGCACGCAGGCGGCGGTGAGCATGCAGCTTCAGCGCCTCGAAGGTGAAGTCGGCGCCGAGCTGCTGCGCCGCTCGCCGCGCGGCGTGACGCTGACCGAGGCCGGCGAGATCCTGCTCGCCTTCGCCCGCAAGGCCATCGCGATCGGTGACGATGCCAGGCGCGAGATAGAAGGCCGCAGGCTGGTCGGCCGTGTCCGGCTGGGCATCGTCGAGGATTTGGCGGTGACGCGGCTGCCGCTGATCATTGCCGAATTCCGCCGCCGGCACCCCTCCGTTGAGATCGAGCTGACATCGGCCAGCAGCAGCGATCTCAGCAAGTCGCTGGGCGAAGGAAGATGCGACATCGTCATGGCCGATCCGGCGCGCTTCACAATGGCGCCGCGAGGCCATGTGTCACGACAGCTGGTCTGGGCGGCAAGCCGCATGATCGAGATCGATGACGAGGTCGAGCTTCCGCTGATCATCTTCGAAGGCGCCTGCTCCTGGCAGGACAGAATGCTGGCCTCGCTCGCCGAGGCCGGGATCGGCTGGAAGATCGGCTGCCGCGTGTCGACTTTCGCGACGCTGATCTCGGCGCTGAGGGCCGGGCTTGGCATCGGCCTTCTGCTGCAGGAAGGACTGCCGCCCGACTGCCAAAGCCTCAACGGACGCTTCAACCTGCCGCCGGCGCCGATGGCGGATTTCGGCGTCTACCTCGCGAGGGACCCGTCGCGGCTGGTCGAGGAGTGTGGCGATTTCCTGCGGGCGGGATTTGAGGCGTAGCGAAAATATCTGACGCCGTTCACCGCTCCTGGTCGGTCGGGCGGATGACGATCTCGTTGACGTTGACGTGTGCCGGCTGGCCCACGGCGTAGAGAATGGCCGCGGCGATGTCCTCGGCGGTCAGCGCCTCCATGGCGGCGAGCCGCTGGTCGAGCCCGGCCTTCGCCGCCGGGTTGGTGACATGGTCGCCGAGTTCGGTGCGCACAAGGCCAGGCTCGATGACGGTGACGCGAACCTTGTCGGCATAGACTTCGCGGCGCAGCGATTCGGAAAAGCCGACGACGCCGAACTTGGTTGCGGCATAGCCGCTGGCGCCGGGATTGGCGACGCGTCCGGCGATCGACGAGACATTGACGATGTGACCCTTGGCGGCCCTCAGATGCGGCAGCGCCGCCTTGGTGACGCCCATCAGCGCCAGCAGGTTGAGCTCGACCATGCGGCGCCAGTCGTCGAGCACCGCCTCGGCGGCGGGCGACAGAAGCATCACCCCGGCATTGTTGACGAGGATGTCGAGGCGGCTCCATTCGGCGACAACCTTGTCGACCATGGCGATGACATCGTCGTTGCTGGTGACGTCGGCCTGGATGCGGAGCGCCGTGCCGCCGGCCTTTTCGATACGTGCGGCCAGCGCTTCGAGACGATCGGCGCGGCGTGCGGCAATCGCCACCTTGGCCCCGGCGGCTGCGAGCGCCACAGCGGTTGCCTCGCCGATGCCCGAGGAGGCGCCGGTGACGAGTGCGACCTTGCCGGCCAGTGCGGAAGAAACAGAAGTCATTGTGAAGTCTCCAAGGCCCCTGCCCGATCTTCAGATAGGCCGCGGGCCGCGAAGTGGAAGACCGGCTTTGCTCGGCTCTACTCGTCTGGGCCGGGCTCCGGCCAAGGCTCTTTCGCCGCCTCGGCATACCAGTGCCGCATCGCCGGCATCGAAAGCACGGCGTCGACATAGGCGCGGGTGTCGGGCGCCAGCGTGCCACCATAGGTGTCGAAGCGGGTGACGACCGGCGCGTACATGGCATCGGCCGCGGTGAAACGGCCAAACAGAAACGGCCCGCCTTTGCCGTATTTTTCGCGGCATTCGCGCCATAGCCCTTCGATGCGCGCCCGTTGCGCCTCACCTTCGGCGTCGAGCGGCTTGTGGCCTTTCGGCCGGCGCAAATTCATCGGCCAGCCATAGCGGACCTCGCGAAAGCCGGAATGCATCTCTGTCGCCGCCGAGCGGGCCAGCGCGCGGGCGCCGATGTCGGCCGGCCAGAGCTTTTTCTCGGGAAACAGCTCAGCAAGATATTCAAGGATGGCAAGGGTTTCCCAGACGATCCGGACCTCGCCAGTCGGCAGCCGATGGTTCAGCACCGGCACCTGGCCGGTCGGCGATATCCTGGCCAGATTGGCCGCGGTCTCGGGCGTGCGCAGGCGCACAAGACCTTCGTCGAACGGGATCTCCAGATGCTTCATCGCCAGCCACGGCCGCAGTGACCACGACGAAAAACACTTGTTGCCGATGAAGAGCGTGAATTCAGCCATTGTCCCTCCGGCCCTGTCTGTTCGGGCGTTCTGGTGCACCCTATCCTGTCGGCTTCGCGGCCGGAAGCTATCCCAATCGACGGGCAGAAGCCGGAACCTAAGCGATCCGCGACCGTTTCTCCAGGCGAACGGTCCAGGAGATGCGAGATGGTGAACAAGGATCAGGTTGCCGGCGTTGCCAAGCAAGCCAAGGGCTCGGTCAAGCAGACCGCCGGCAAGGCCACCGGCAACAGGCGCACCGAGGCCGAAGGCGACGTCGACAAGGCCACCGGCAAGATGCAGAAGGCTTACGGCGACGTGAAGGACAAGGTGAAGAAGGCGCTTTGACGCCGGCCCTTCGTGAACCAGGAAGAGGCGGCTCGGCCGCCTTTTTTGGCCCTCTCCTGCCCGTCAGAAAGTCAGGCTTTTGCTGTATGCATTGGTGAAGGTGACCTCACCATGATCTCCGGCGGCTTCGCCCAGCACCACATCCATGCTGTTTCCCGTCACCCGCGCCAACGCAAAGCCGCCCATGAAGGCGGCCTTCGGCTTGAACAAGTCGACCCCGTCACGGTGGTAGATCATCGGCGTCGCGTGCTGGTGGCCATGGAAGATGCCGACGACGTTGTAACCCTTCAGCACAGCCAGCAGCGCCTGCCTGTCGGCTTCGCTCCACCAGTGCGGCGGACCCTTGCCGCCGTCGTCGAAGGTTTTCTCGGCGGCGTCCCATCTTTCGATCGAAAAAATATCCCAGCCATAATGCTGGAACAGGATGACCGGGCGGCCGTCGCCGGCATAGGTTGCCAGGTCCTGCTTCAGCCATGGCAGGCTGCTGGTGGCGCCATGGCCGGTATCGCCGGCGAAACGGTGCGTCTGGACAAGATGCAGGCCGCCCCAATCCCATGAATAGCAATCGGTCCCGACATCGTAGTCGGTCGCCGGCGCAGGCGGCTTGAAGAACACGCCGGGGCGGTGGTTGACCTCGACGTAGTCGCGCATTTCGCGGCGGTACCAGTCGACATGCGAGCGCGGGCCGTTCTGGTCGAGGTCGTGGTTGCCGAGGCCGACATAGACCGGCATGTGCACGCGGTCGGGGCCGACGCCTTGCTGGTAGCGCTGGCTGAACTGAAGCAGCTGCGTGCCCTCGCTGGGCTGGGTGATCTGGCCGCCGCCGTCATCGGTGATGTCGCCGCCAACGACGAGGCCGAGCGGCGTGCCGATTCTGCCTTTTGAGCGCAGGCCGGTGGCGACGCCATCGACTTCGGCCGGCCATTGTCTGTCGCCGATGCCATTGAGTGCGGCGACGTTGCGCAGCAAGGCGTCGTCGGTCTTGCCTTGCTGCTCGCAATGCGGGCTCAATCCGTTCGCCGTGCGGCAGGCATGGACATCAGCGATAAACAAGAAGGTGGCGTCGATCGGCGGGATACGCTGGCCGGTCTGGCCGAAGGCCGGGCGCGAAACGGCGCCGGCCGCGGCAAGGCCCGCTGCCTGCATCAGGAACCTGCGCCGGGAAACCGGCCGGGCGGGAATGCGATGCATCATGCGCTAAAATTCAGCACGACGCGGACCGGCAGTCCAGTTGCTCGTAAAGTATGTCGACACGTTCTCCCAGGCCTGGCATTGCTTTCGGCATTCAACTTGCGCGGGCAGAGAGGACGCCATGAAAACTGCATCCATCGGCATGACAATGGCGATTCTGGCGGTGACGAGCGCAGCGCATGGCGCCGGGTGCATCGACGCCAAATCGGCCAAGGCCGGCTTCATTCTCGAAAGGCCCGGCATCCACAGCGAATTTCGTCCGGCGGCGGGCGGAATGGTGGCGGTTGCCAACAAATACCAGTCGCAATCGCCGCAGTCGCAGTACCTGTTCGGCGGGCTGATCGAGGTGTTTCGCGATAGCAGCACGGGGCAGCTGGCGATGATCCCGTTTTCCGATCTCAGGAAGGTGTTCCCGCTGAAGGCGGGTGCCAAGAGCAAGATCGTGTTTGCCCGTCTTGCACCGAACAAGCCGCCGAAGGGCACCGAGACGCTGGAGATCAACGTCAAGGGCAAGGAGACGTTCAGCCTGGGTGATTGCAAATACTCCGTACTCGCGGTCAAGCAGACGATCAGGAGCGAGGCCGGCGAGACGCGGGACGAGTTCACCGCGCTTTACGCACCCGACCTGCAGGCAGTTGTGGCCAGGCGCTATGACGAGGGCACTAGCGCCGAAAGCGTGGTCGGCTACGAGCTGATCAAGCCGCTGCCGAATTAAGAGCTCGGCCTCCCGCCTCGGTCGCGATATGAGCGACTGCGGCCTCTGTCCTGCCAGCGTTAAAGCGCCCTGTGCAGTATCCTGCGACGTCGCCTCGTGACTCCCTGTTCCAATGCCATCAGGCAATCGCGCAGCACGCTTGCGTCCTGCGCGGTCTTGGCCATCGACATGGCGCCGGAATAGGTGGCGACAGCCAGCGACGCGAAGCGCTGCGGATCGATGCCCTGCTCCCGGCCCGCCTGCTGGTCGGCCCTGATCTTGTCGGCGATCGCCTGACGCCAGGTAGAAAAAATGCTGGCAAGGGCAATGCGGAAATCCGGATCGGCAAGCGACAGTTCATGCGCCAGGTTGTTGAGCGGGCAGCCGCGCACGAAACCCTGCTGCTCCAGCTCCGCCGCGACGGTCGCGAACACGGAGCGCACGCCCTCGCGCGCTGAGGGAGCCATCCGCACCGGCGCGATCCATGTCTCTTCTACGGCGGCGGCGACCCGCTCCTCGATCACTGCGAGCGCCAGCGCCTTCTTGGTCGCGAAATGGTGGTGCAGCGCGCCGCCGGTGACGCCCGCCGTCGCCATCAGGTCGCCCATGCTGGACGCATGATAGCCGCGTGCCTGAAACGCCTCCTCGGCGACATCGAGCACCTTTTTGCGCATGCCTTCGGGGTCGTTGGTGCGTTTTTGAGCCCGCGACCTTGGGCGAGCGGATATCTCTGCTGACATCTTCACACGATAGCAGATTGACAAAACAGGACAACCGGTCTGTTTTGTAAAACAGGATGACTGACCTGTTTTGGAGATCGAGCGATGAACCTGCCTTACGCCGCGCCTAAATCCGATCTGCTCGCCTCGCCCGTCGTCGAACTCAGGCAATACACGCTGAAACCCGGCCGGCGCGAGACGCTGATCGGCATCTTCGACGGTCACCTAATCGAGGGCCAGGAAAGCGCGGGGATGACCATCATCGGCCAGTTCCGCGATCTCGACCGGCCGGATATGTTCGTCTGGCTGCGCGGCTTCGACGGTATGGAAGCGCGGAAAAACGCTCTGACCGCCTTCTACGACGGGCCGGTCTGGGCTGCGTGGCGCGACGCCGCCAACGCCACGATGATCTCATCCGACGACGTGCTGCTGCTGAAGCCGGCCTGGCCGGGCGCGACCCTAGACCTCTCGGGATCGAAACGATTACCCCCGGCGGACCTCGAAAAACCGAGCGCAAGCAGCGATTTGCAGGCAATTGTTGTCATCAGGATTCATCATTTGCAACCGGGCCTGGAAGCCCGTTTCGCCAATGACTTCCAGACCGCGGCCCTTCCGGTGCTCGCCGCATTTGGCGCGTCGCCGCTCGCCGCCTTCGTTACCGAGCATGCCGAAAACAGCTTTCCGCGGTTGCCGGTGCGGGCCGGCGAAAACGTCTTCATCAGCATCACCGGTTTCGCGAGCGCCGATGCACATGCCCGCCGCGAGGCAGCCTTGGCTGCCTTCCCGAGATGGCAGGAATTGGAGCAGGCCGCGCAGTGGGAATTCGCCAGGCCCGTGGAGGTTCTGCGCCTGGCGCCGACGGCGCGGTCGCTGCTCGGACAGCCAACGCCGGCGTGACCAATGCCGTTGAAAGCCACCTATGTGCACTGAACCCCCCTGTCTGGTTCACACCTGAAAATGCCTGGCATGGATCACCTGGTAACGCGTGGTCCATGCGGTTGCCTGCTCCAGGTCAAGGCAAACGCGCAGCAGCCGGTGATCCTCGTTCTTGCGGCCAATGAGCTGGATGCCAATCGGCAGGCCGTCTTTCGACTGGAAAAGCGGCAGGCTGGCGGCCGGTTGGCCGGTGACGTTGAAGATTTCTGTGAAAGGCGCAAAGCCGTAGGCCCGCCTCGCCCAAGCCTCGTAATCAAAGACAGCACCATCGCCATGGATGGCGCCAAGCCGGGGCGTAAGCTCGGCCGTCGTCGGTGTCATGATCAGGTCGAACCCATCGAACGCCATCGCCATCGCCAGCGAAGCGCTGTGCACATGGTCCTGCGCCCTGAAATAATCGGCGGCCGAGGATCGCCGAAAACAGTCGAGCGCGTGACGAGTCAGGCTTTCGATTTCGCCGGCCCCCGGCATCCGCCCGATCTCGTCGGCGCGATCGTCAACCAGCCGCGCGACCTCCGACATCCAGAAGATGCTCCAGTCCGCTTCGGCGCTGGCTTCCCGCGGGAAACGCGCCTCTGTGACCTCGTGCCCCCTGTCCTCGAGGAGGATCATGGCTTCCTGAAATTTTGCCCCGATCTCGGACGCGACGGGCGTGCCGTCCGGCCGGTGCGCCAGGCACGCGACGCGCAGACGCGCACCGGGCGAAGACAGCCAGTCCAGGTAGGACGGCACCGATTTGGACACGGAGTAAGGCGCTCCTTGTTCTGGACCGGCAGTCATGTCCAGCATGGCGGCGCTGTCGCGAACGGTGCGGGACAGCACGTTCTCGGCGTAGAGCCCGGCGCCGACCTGACCTCGACCAGGCCCGACAGGCGTGAGCCCGCGCGACGGCTTCATGCCGAACACGCCGCAACAGGCAGCCGGCACCCGGATCGATCCGCCGATATCGGAACCGTGGGCGACCGGCACCATGCCGCTCGCCACCGCGGCAGCAGCTCCGCCGCTTGAGCCGCCCGCCGTCAGCGAAGGATCCCAGGGGTTCGAGGTCGGGCCGCGAAAGCTGGGTTCGGTGACGAAGTCGTTGGCAAATTCAGGCGTGTTTGTCTTGCCCAGCAAGATCAGACCGGCGGCCCGCCAGCGCCGGACGATCTCGCTGTCGGGCTTCGGCGCGGCATCCTTGAAGTAGAGCGACGAGTGCGTCGTCGGCCACTCCCGTACATTGACGCCGGTGTCCTTGACCAGAAAAGGAATGCCGGCGAGTGCCGCCTGCCGGTTGCAGCTTGCCGCAACGGAAAGCGCCCGGTCCGCATCGATCAGCGTCACGGCATTGAGGGCGGGATTGATGCTTTCGATCGCTTCGATAGCCGCCTCGACGACCTCGACGGCGGATAATTCGCCCGAGCGAACATGCCCGGCCAGGGCGACGGCATCCAACGCCACGTATTCGGAAAGATTCATGACTGCTCTCAGCCCGGACTACCGGTCGCTTCGGCTATCGGCTGGGGTCCAGCTTTGGTACCGAGCTTGAAATACCGGCCGATGGCTGCCGCGACCAATGCCGGATCCTCCCAGTGCGGGTTGTGTCCGCATCGCACCGCGCTTACGAACGCGGCGCTAGGGATTTCTTCGAGGAGCCGCCGTTGGTGCGTTTCGTCGAAAAGCAGGTCGTGCGCGCCAGCAATGACAAGCGCCGGCAGGCGCAGCATGCGCGCCTTGTCGGTCAGATCGATGCGCCGAACCTGCTCCAGGATTGCGCGCCAGAGTGCCGCCGGCATGGCTGACGCCTCCTCCGCAGTCATGGTCAGGAATTCCGCTGGAACCTCGGCCTCGCAGGCATGCCAATAGTCATAGAACGGATCGGCCGGCGATATCGGGTCTCGAAGCGCCCGCACACCAATGGTCATCGGGTGATCCTCACCGATCTGCGGCCGTAGCGTTCCGGCCATCAGCACCAGGCCGCCGATCATCTCGGCGTAGCGCGCGGCTGCCTCGATCGCCACCATACTGCCCAGCGAATGCCCGACCAGAACCGGCCGCTCGAGCCGCAATCGCTCGATCAAACTCGCCACATCTTCCGCGAAATCCGCTGGGGCGAAGCCGCGTGTCCCGGCCGGCGAGGCGCCATGCCCGCGCAGGTCTGGAATGACAAGCCGGCGCCCGGCGAGATGCGGCGCCAGCAAGGAGAAGCTGCGGCTCGTGTCGGAGAAGCCGTGCACCAGCACCAGCGCGGGCTCCTGCCCGGCGATTTCGACGCAGGCCGTTTCAGTGCGGCCGGCACCGACCTTGCGCTTGCGGCCGTTCCAGCCCGCCTGATCGGCCGATATCACAGGCCGAGCTGCTGCTTGACTGCGTCGAGCGCGGGCTTGCCATCGAATGTGGTGACACCGGCAAGCCAGGCGCCGAGCCTATCCGGATTGTCCTTGAGGGCCTTCAGGCCGGCTTCCTCCGGCTTCATGCCGTCATTGATGAGATAGCCCATGCCGAGATTTTCGAAATCGATATCGAAGGCGAGGTTCTTCAGCAACTGCCCGACATTCGGGCATTGCTGCAGATAGCCCTTGCGCACCTGCGTCGACACCGTCGCGGCGCCGAAGTTCGGGCCGTAGAACTTGTCGCCGCCGCTCAGATATTTGAAGTCGTACATCGTGTTCATTGGATGCGGCGCCCAGCCCTGGAAGACGATGAAGCGCTTTTCCTTGATCTCGTAGCCGACCTCGGAAAGCATGCCGGCTTCACTCGATTCGACGACCTGCCAGCCGTCGAGGCCGAGCGACTTATCGGCGATGGCGTCCATCATCAGCTGGTTCGAGCCCGGCTCGATGCCGTACATCTTCCTGCCGAACTTGTCGGCGAACTTTTGCAGGTCGGCAAAATCCTTGACGCCGGCCTCCCACACGTAACTCGGCACGGCAAAGGTGTATTTAGCGCCGACGAGATTGACGCGCACATCGTCTACCGAGCCGTCCTTCTTATAGGGCTCGTAGTAGGTGATCATCGCCGGATCCCAATAGCCAAGGAACACGTCCAAGTCATTGTTCTTCAATGATTCATAGATGACGTTGATGCCCAGAAGCGAGCTTGCCGGCTTGTAGCCGAGCGCATCGAGCAGGACGCTGGTGACGCCGGTGGTGAAGGCAAGGTCGTTCCATCCAGGCTCGGCCATGCGCACGACCTCGCATTGCTCAGGTTCAGCCGCAAAGGCCGGCCGGATCGCCAGCAGGACGCAGAGCGAAGCGCCTATTCCAAGGCTACGAAGCATTTCGGTTCTCCTCATTTCACCAACGACGTTGACCACTCGGTTTTTAAATTGTCCCAACGGTCAATCATTGATCTCGGCGGACAAAAATGTCAACGTCGGTTTTCGATGCATGGATCCTGGCCCGTGAAACTCAAGCGTCTCAGCGACATACGCCGCAAGGAGCTGCGGCAAGCCGCCTTTGCCGTGCTTCAGCGCGAAGGCATAGCTGGCGCGACCATAGAAAAAGTGGCGGCACAGGCCGGTGCGTCGAAGGGCATCGTGCTGCACTATTTCAACAGCAAGCGGGAGCTGTTCGAGCATGCCATGCGCGAATCGAACCTGGTGCTGCGGCATGCGGTGGTCGAGCGGCTGAGACAGGCGCGCACGCCAATGCAACGGATAGAGGCCATCATCGAAGGCAATTTCGAGCCGCATCTCTTCCAGCCGTCCCTCTGCCACGCCTGGCTTTCGCTTTGCGCGGAGGTGCCGCGCGACGAAAAGCTTGCCCGCATCCAGAAGGTGATCCATGCGCGCATGCGCTCCAACCTGCTATCTGGCCTGCGCGGTCTGGCGCCGGCACGCGATGCTGACGAGATCGCTTTCGGCGTCACCGCCCTGATCGACGGGCTGTGGTTGCGGCTTGGCCTGCAGCCAGGCAGCGTCACGCGTGAACAGGCCATTCATCAGGTCAAGGATTTCGTCGCTACGCGGCTGGCTGTTCGGCGCGGTGCAGCCGCTGCCGAATAGACAGGCGCATCAGCCGAAAGTTCATATTGTAGGATAGGCCGGCGGCTTGACCACAATTGGCAACGGCGCTGTTCTCCTTATCAGACAAGACGGCAATGCGCGGGAGTGTTGGATGAGACTAGGCGGCAAACGGGCACTGGTCACCGGCGGCTCGGACGGGATCGGGCTGGCAATCGCCGAGGCTTTCTTGCGCGAAGGCGCGGACGTGCTGATCGTCGGCCGTGACGGCAAAAAACTCGACGCCGCCCGCAAGCAGCTCGGGGATAATGTCGACACGCTGTCGGCCGACCTGTCGGCCAGCGCCGGCATCGATGCCGTGGTCGAGCATGCCAGGCGCGGCCCACCTGTCGATATCCTCGTCAACAATGCCGGCGTAGCGTTCCTTGTGCCGTTCGAGACCGTCAGCGAGGACCAGTTCCAGCAGTCATTCGCGCTCAACGTCACGGCGGTATTCTTTCTCACCCAACGGCTGTTGCCGCATCTCGCGCCGGGTGCGGCTTCGGTGATCAACATCTCGTCCTATTTCGCGCACAAGATGATCCCGAAGCGGCCGTCCAGCCTCTATTCGCTGTCGAAGGGCGCGCTCAATTCGCTGACCAAGTCGCTCGCCTTCGAGCTCGGGCCGCGCGGCATAAGGGTCAACGCGATCGCGCCCGGCACGGTCGACACAGCGATGCGGCGCAGGTCGATCGAAAACCTGCCTGAGGCCGCGCAAGCCGAGCTCAAGGCCTATGTCGAGCGCAGCTATCCGCTCGGCCGCATCGGCCGGACCAGCGACCTTGCCGGCATCGCGGTCTATCTCGCCAGCGACGAAGCGGCATGGACCAGCGGCGGAATCTTCGCCGTGGATGGAGGATACACGGCGGGGTAAGGTTGCGATCTCCCCCCTCGAGGGGGAGATGGCCGGCAGGCCAGAGGGGGTCGTCTCGCGTGGAACACCAGCCTGTTCCGTCCGCTATGGGAGTTGCGTCAAGACCTACCGCCCCCCTCTGTCGCCTTCGGCGACATCTCCCCCTCAAGTGGGGAGATTGCCAGCACCTTCAACCGATTTGCATTCCCGTCACCCGCAATCTCCGCTTGAAGGCATTTGTGCAACGCGATACGCCGTTTGCAAATTGCAAACCGGAGAGACTTCGTGAGCGCGCCAGAGACCAGAACCGAAACCGACACGTTCGGTCCCATCGAGGTCGCCGCCGACCGCTATTGGGGCGCGCAGGCGCAGCGTTCGCTTGCCAATTTCAAGATCGGCTGGGAGAAACAGCCGGCGTCGATCGTGCGGGCGCTGGGCATCGTCAAGCGGGCGGCAGCGGAGGCCAATATGGAGCTGAAGCGGCTCGATCCGGCGATCGGCAAGGCCATCATCGAGGCCTCGCAGGAGGTCATCGACGGCAAGCTGAACGAGCATTTCCCGCTGGTCGTCTGGCAGACAGGCTCAGGCACCCAGTCCAACATGAACGCCAATGAGGTGATTTCCAACCGGGCGATCGAGCTTTTGGGCGGCGTCATGGGATCGAAGAAGCCGGTGCATCCCAACGACCACGTCAACATGAGCCAGTCGTCGAACGACACCTATCCGACGGCCATGCACATCGCCTGCGCCGAGCGCATCACTCACGACCTGCTACCGGCGCTAAGACATTTGCATACGGCACTCGAGGCCAAGACCAGGGCTTTCGCCCACATCGTCAAGATCGGCCGCACCCACACCCAGGACGCGACGCCGCTGACGCTTGGCCAGGAATTCTCGGGCTACGCGGCGCAGGTCGCCTCGTCGGTCAAGCGCATCGAGATGACCCTGCCCGGCCTGCAGGAGCTAGCACAGGGCGGCACCGCGGTCGGCACCGGCCTCAATGCGCCGGTCGGTTTTGCCGAAAAGGTGGCGGCGCGCATCGCCGCGATCACCGGCATCGATTTCGTCACCGCGCCGAACAAGTTCGAGGCGCTGGCCGCCCATGATTCCATGGTCTTCTCGCACGGCGCCATCAATGCCTGCGCGGCGGCGCTGTTCAAGATCGCCAACGACATCCGCCTGCTCGGCTCCGGCCCGCGTTCGGGCCTCGGCGAATTGTCGCTGCCGGAAAACGAACCGGGCTCCTCGATCATGCCGGGCAAGGTCAATCCGACCCAATGCGAGGCGATGACGCAGGTTTGCGTGCAGGTGTTCGGCAACAATGCGGCGATCAGCTTCGCCGGCAGTCAGGGCCATTTCGAGCTCAACGTATACAATCCGCTGATGGCCTATTGTTTCCTGCAATCGGTACAGCTGCTGGCCGACGCTTCCGTGTCGTTCACCGACAATTGCGTCGTCGGCATCGAGGCCCGCGAAGACAACATCAAGGCAGCACTCGACCGTTCGCTGATGCTGGTGACGGCGCTTGCGCCGACGATCGGCTACGACAACGCCGCCAAGATCGCCAAGGCGGCGCACAAGAACGGCACCACGCTGCGCCAGGAAGCGCTGGCCACCGGGCTGGTCAGCGAAGCCGATTATGAGCGGCTGGTGCGGCCGGAGGACATGACGCATCCAGGCTAGGGCGTTGATATGCCTGGATCTCAACACCCATGTTGATCGCGAAAACGTTACCTTGGTGAACAATCCGTAACCAATCTGGCATCTTTGGTGAACAGTCGGCCTGCGCTAACTAGACGGGTATCCCAAGCCGTTTGGCCAAATCCTTCTGGAGAGTTACGCATGTCCACCAACACGTCCGCCAATACTTCGTTTGCCGGTTCCGGCACCGCCGCCGGCGCCTCGGGCACGATCCTGCTCGGCCGCATCCTGCTTTCGGTCATCTTCCTGCTTTCGGGTTTCGGCAAGCTGACGGCGATTGCCGGCACCGCCGGCTATTTCGGCAGCCTTGGCCTGCCGCTGCCGATGGTGACCGCCATTGTCGTCGGCCTTATCGAACTGCTTGGCGGCCTGGCCATCCTCGTCGGCTTCCAGACCCGGATCGTCGGCTGGGTAATGGCGATTTTCACCGTCGCCACCGCGCTGGTCGCCCACACCGGCTGGGCCGATCAGATGCAGATGATCAATTTCATGAAGAACCTCGGCATTGCCGGCGGCTTCCTCGTGCTCGCCTCCTCGGGCCCAGGCGCGTATTCGATCGACGCCAAGCGCGGCTGAAGCAGTCCAGCATTTCCTGAACAAAAGGGGCGCGGAATTTTCCGCGCCCCTTTTTCGTTGTCGTTTGTGCCTGTCGGTCCGCTGACCGGAATTCTGCTAGGATCGGGCTCTTGGCCACCCGGCCGACAACGGAGGTTACCATGCCCCGCAATGCGCTGCTTTTGCTTTCCCGACTGCTGTTCGCCGCACTGTTCGTGCCGTCCGGCTTCCACGCGCTGACCGACATTGCCGGCACGACCGGCTATTTCGCCGGCCTTGGCCTGCCGCTGCCGACGCTGGCTGCCTGGGGCACCGGGCTGTTCGAACTGATCGCCGGGCTGCTCATCCTCGTCGGCTTCAAGACGCCGATCGTGGCGCTGCTGCTCGCCGCCTTTTGCGTCGCGACAGCGTTCATCGGCCACTATGGCCAGGGCGGCGGCGATCCGACGCTGACCTTCATGCATTCGCAGATGCTGATGAAGGACATCGCGATATCAGGCGGTTTTCTGGCGCTGGCGATGGCTGGCGCGGGTGCATGGTCGGCCGACGGCAGAATGCTTGGAGCCCGCGCCTGAGCGCCACCCGCACCTGTCTACTTGGTGTCTAGGAAGACGAAATTTGCGAGGCGACTTATATTGACGGGCACCGACGCAAAACCGCGGAACCCCATCTCCCCCACTCCCACATACAGACAGAGCTGTTTCTTCTTTACCGCCATTGCCACCCACTCGGATCCAAAATCGTTTGGGTCCTTGACGTAATTTCGAAGATTGCTGTCAATGGCGACGTACACATAACCATCTGATTGAATCAGTTCTTGTCTCTTCACGTATGGTAACAGATCGGACCGACCCACGATGGGCTTGATCGACCCGCCGATGGTCTGAGCCTTGTCGGAAAGAGTTCGATCGACCCCTCTCGAACACGGCTCGAGGCGTGAGAATAAATCGCTCTTCGAGAGGGATTTCATGAGCTTGAATATGTCGGCGCTCGGCTTGAACACGAAGTAGTTTATTTTCTCTCTGTTTTTGGGTGCGCGAAGCATTCTATGAAAATTGAATGGCGTTCTGACGCCCGGCTCTTTGGGATAATGTCGATCCAGATCGAACGTCCCCTTGGCCACGACGGACAGGGTGTACAGCGTCTGGGCACTGGCGGCGCCCGCGAAGAGGACGAAGATCGCCGCAACCAACAGCTGAAGAACCTGCCTGGATTTCACGGCGTTTCCCTTCTTTCCTCAACGGTCGCGACGCGACAGCGCGGGCGTCTATTTGACAGACATGCTAGGCCCGCCCTCGACCGCCAGCACCAGCCGGCGATTGGTGACCCTTGCCAGTTGTGCCAGCCGGCCGGCGGGGCGCTCGCCGTAAAGATCGGCCAGCGCTGCCGGCAGCACCAGCGCCAGCACGCCATTGCCGCGGTGTTCCCATTTCAGTCGCGGCATGACGCCGGGCATTGCCGCGCTCAGCAAATAGACGACACGCAGCAGGGCGGCCAGCACACGGGCCCGTTCGAGATAGCGCGGTGTCGCCAGTCCGCGGATTTCCGGAGCGGCTTCATTGAACACGCCCTCGTGGCGAAACAGGCTGACAAGCGCCAGGAAGGCGCGGCCGGGATGATCGACGCCGATGAAGGAGGCGTGGGCGATGATGTTGAGCGATTGCTTGCCGCGATATTCGGGATGGGCACGCCAGCCGATATCGGCGAGCAGGCAGGCGGCGTGGCGGTAGCGCGCCTCATCCCTGGTCTCGTCGATGCCGAAGGCGGCGAACGCCTTGCCGGTCCACTCGACAAGCTCATGCGCGTGGTCGACCGAGCGCGAGCGCAGGCGGGCAAGCTCTTCCGCCGCCGAGATCAGCGGATCGGCTTTCTGCTCGGCCTTGTCGAGCAGCGAATAGAGAAAGCCCTCGCGCACGCCCAGCGCCGACACGATGATCTTCGACGGCTGCATCGCCGCCATGATCTCCTGCAGCACGATGGCGCCATAGGGCAGCAGCGAGCGACGGTTCTTGGAGATGCCCTCGATGCCTTTGATCTTGTCGATCTCGGCTTTGGCGACCTGCCGGAGGAAGTTCGCGGCGCTTTCGATGCCGATCTCGTAATGGTGCATGACGCCGAGCGGGTAGTTGGTCATTTCCATGTGTAGCCGGGCGAGATTTCGCCAGGTGCCGCCGACCGTGTAGAACGCCCTGCCCTGCCCGCCCTTCAGCAATTTCGCCCGCGCCAGTTGCTCGCGCGTGATCCTTGCCGCCTGGGTCAGCGAGTTCTTCGCCATGTCCTGCAGGCGCAGGCCGCCCAACGGCAGCGTGATGCCGTCACCGATCGTCTCACCATCGATGTCGATCAGCTCGAGGCTGCCGCCGCCAAGATCGCCGGCGATGCCGTTGGCCGGATGGAAACCGGAAATGACGCCGAGCGCCGAATAATGGGCTTCCTCGCGGCCGCTCAGCACCTGGATCTCGGTCTTGAGCACATCCTCGGCGCGGTGGATGAAGTCGGGGCCGTTGACGGCCTCGCGAGCGGCGGCGGTCGCCAGCACATACATGCGCTCGGCGCCGGCCTGGTCGGAGAGTGCGCGGAAACGGCGGAACTCTTCCATCGAGCGCGTCACCGCCTCGGGATCGAGCTTTCCGGTCGAAACGATGCCGCGGCCGAGGCCGGCCAGCATCTTTTCGTTGAACAGCAAGGTCGGCGAACGCGCCAGCCCCTCATAGATGACAAGACGGATCGAGTTCGATCCGATATCGATGATGGACAGCGGTCGGCGGTCCTGAAGCCGGCCCTGGGACGCTGAAATCATCAGCCCGTCGCTGCGTTCTGTTTCTTGCGGCGCTTGAACTGCGCGATGCGCTTGGGCGCATGCGACTTCAACGCATCGCCCCGTCCGGACAGGCTCGGATTGGTCATGAAATATTCCTGCGCGTTGAACGGTTCCTCGCCCTCCTCCAGCACGACGCGCCGGGAGGTTCCGTCAGCCAATACGTCGAAACTTTGCTGGTTGTCCATGATGTTGCCGAGCATGATCTGGCCGAGCACCTGTTCATGCACAGTTGGATTGGTGATCGGCACCATGGTCTCGACGCGGCGGTCGAGATTGCGCGGCATCAGATCGGCCGAGGAGATATAGACGATCGCCCCGTCCGAGGGCAGGCCGTGGCCGTTGCCGAAGCAATAGATGCGGCTGTGCTCGAGGAAACGGCCGACGATCGACTTCACCCTAATGTTCTCCGATAGGCCGGGCACCTGCGGTCTCAGGCAGCAGATGCCGCGCACGACGAGATCGATCTCGACGCCGGCGCGGCTGGCATCGTAGAGCGCATCGATGACGATCGGGTCGACCAAGGCGTTCATCTTCATCCAGATGCGGGCCGGCCTGCCCTCCAGCGCGTGGCTGATCTCATCCGAAATGTGCTGGAGGATGCGGTCGCGCAGCGTAAACGGCGAGATGGCCAGCCGCATCTGCTCGGCCGGCTCGGCATAGCCGGTGATGAAGTTGAACAATTGGGCGACATCGCGCGCGATCGTCGGATCGGTGGTGAAGAAGGACAGGTCGGTGTAGATGCGTGCCGTGACCGGGTGGTAGTTGCCGGTGCCCAGATGCACGTAATTGCGCAGCCTGCCATCCTCGCGCCGCACCACCAGCGACATTTTCGCATGGGTCTTGAGCTCGAGGAAACCGAAGACGACCTGGACGCCGGCGCGCTCGAGGTCGCGCGCCCAGCGGATGTTGGCCTCCTCGTCGAAGCGCGCCTTGAGCTCGACCAGCGCCGTCACCGACTTGCCGGCCTCGGCGGCGTCGACCAGAGCGCGTACGATCGGGCTGTCGTTGGAGGTGCGGTAGAGCGTCTGCTTGATCGCCACCACTTCCGGGTCGGCCATTGCCTGGCGCAGGAACTGCACCACCACGTCGAAAGATTCGTAAGGATGGTGGACGATGATGTCCTTCTCGCGGATCGCCGCAAAACAATCGCCGCCATGCTCGCGGATGCGCTCGGGAAAGCGGGGATTGTAGGGGGTGAATTTCAGATCGTCGCGGGCGACGGCGACGATCTCCGAGATCTGGCTGAGCGCCAGCGGACCGGTGAGCACGCTGATGCGGCTTGCCGAGACGCCGAGCTCGCCGGCGACGAAATCGCGCAATTCGGCCGGCATCAGCTTGTCGAACTCGATGCGGATGACCGAGCCGCGGCGTCGGCGCTTCAGCGCCGTCTCGAACAGCCGCACCAGATCCTCTGATTCTTCCTCGACCTCGATATCGCTGTCGCGGATGATGCGGAACGTGCCGGAGCCCTTGACCTCATAGCCGGGGAACAGCTTGCCGATATAGAGACTGACCGCCTCTTCGAGTGGAATGAAGCGGACATGATGCTTGCGATCCGGCAAACGGATGAAGCGCCTCAGCGCCACCGGCAGGCGCAGAAGCGCGCTCATTTCCTCGCCGTTCTTGCGATGGCGCAATTGCAGCGCCATCGAGAAACCGAGATTGGGAATGAACGGAAACGGATGCGCCGGGTCGATCGACAGCGGCGTCAGGACCGGAAATACCTGCTCCTGGAAATGGTCCTCGAGCCAGGTCTTCTCGTCCTTGGTCAGGCCATCGCGGGTGATGCTTTCGATGCCTTGTTTGTCGAGCAGCAGCATCAGCGCCGAAAGGCTGTTCTGCTGGTCCTCCTGCAGGCGCTCGACCTCGCGCAGCAATTGTTCGAGCTGCTGCTCGGGAGTGCGCCCATCCGGGCTCTTCAGCACGATGCCTTCGCGCACCTGGCCGGCAAGACCAGCGACGCGGACCATGAAGAACTCGTCGAGGTTGGCGGCCGATATCGACAGGAAGCGAACGCGCTCGAGCAGCGGGTGATTGGCGTTCAGCGATTCCTCGAGCACGCGCCGGTTGAATTGCAGCCAGGAAAACTCGCGATTGACGAAGCGATCGGGATTGCCGCCTTCGGGGCTCGCCGCCTCGACGGTGATGAATTCGTTCTGCACCGGCTTCAGTTCGTTCATGGTTCCCGCTCTTCCCACACCGTTCGACGAGCACAGCCTTAACCGGCTTAACTTATCCTCTGACAGGCTTTTGCGACAGTTTCATTTCATCGATCTTGCAAAGAGACGGGTTATGATCCAGATGCAATCGACGAGATCAGGAGACGACGATGGCAGGCGGTTCCATTCCCCATTTCCAGAACGATGCGGGCTACCCGGCAATCGACATCGGCGTCAAGGAATTCATGTGCACCGGCGCCAATCCGCCTTTCGACCATCCGCATGTATTTCTCGACATGGGCGACGACAATGAAAAGGTCTGCCCCTATTGCTCGACGCTCTATCGCTATTCGCCGAAACTGAAGGCATTGGAAACGCAGCCGCCGGGCTGCCTCTATATCGACCAGGCCGCCTGATTCTTCCGCGACAAGCCTGATGCAGGAAACGCAGTCCCGGCAGGTGGTCATCGCCGGGGCGGGCGTCGCCGGGCTGACCGCGGCACTGGCCTTCGCCGAGCGCGGCTATCGGGTAAAACTGTTCGAACAGGCGCAGCACCTCGAGGCTGCCGGCGCCGGTATCCAGCTTTCGCCCAACGCGACGCGCATCCTACGGCAGCTCGGCGTACTCGATCGGCTGCTGGCGACGGCGGTGCGGCCGGAGGCAGTCGTGCTCAAGGATGCCGCCACGCTGCGCAAGCTGGCGCGCGTACCGCTTGGCCAGGCGGCCGACACGCGCTGGGGAGCGCCCTATCTCGTTGCCCACCGCGCGGATCTGCAGTCAGCGCTGATGCAGCGGATAGCCGAGCGGCCCAAGGTCGAGCTTGTCACCGGTGCCCGCGTCTGCGGCGTCGCAACCAGACCGAATGGCATCACCGCAACAGTCGAGATTGCCGGCACGACCATCGAAACCGAAGCATCGTTGCTGGTCGGCGCCGATGGGGTCTGGTCGTCGGTGCGAGAAAAACTGGCCCGCAAGGCGGCCGAATTCGGCAGAAGCCGATTCTCGGGCGAGCTTGCCTGGCGCGCCACGGTGGCCGCGGACACCCTCGCCGGACAAGCCTTCAGGGCGATCGGTGCGCCCGATTGCGTTACCGCATTCCTCTATCCCGGCTTTCATATGGTCGCCTATCCGGTCAGCCGTGGCACTGCCTTCAACCTCGCTGCCTTCACCAAGGGCGAGCGCATCGCCGAAGGCTGGTCGGGGTATGCCGACCCCGCCAGCCTCGCCAGCGCCATGCGCGGTACCGCGCCGGCGCTGGTTCGCCTGGCGACCGAGGCGGCGCCGTGGACGGCATGGCCGATCCACATTGTCGAGCAGCGGCGGTGGACGACGCCGCAACGCATCGCGCTGATCGGCGATGCGGCGCACGCGATGACGCCGTTTGCCGCACAGGGCGCGGCGATGGCGATCGAGGACGCGGCGACGCTTGCCGGCTTCATTGCGGCCTCCACAGCCGATCTTGAGGGGGCGCTTGCCGCCTGGGAACAGGCGCGGCGGCCGCGCGTCGCCCAGGTCGCCCGCCGCGGCGCCGTCAATCGCCTCGCCTGGCATGCGGCCGGGCCGGTGGCGATGGCCCGCAACCTGTTCCTGGCGATGCGCTCGCCCGAAAAACTCGCCGCCGATCTCGACTGGCTCTACGGCTGGCGGGCGTAGGACGTTCGGCGGTCCTAAGTCGCCCGGTCAATTGTAAAGCCGCATCGACAGGCCGAGCGATGCCGGCAGCGGGTTCCACCAGCCGGTGCGCAGCCCGGCGATGCGCAGTGCCGCCGCCGCCCAGGTGTTGCAGCCGACCAGCGCGTTGAAACGGCCATTGCCTTCGAAGAAACGATCGAAACGGGAATACGCCGCATTCTCGATCGGCATGGCCCCGCTCGGTCCCTGCCGGAAGCTTCCCGCAATGTAATCGAGCAGCGCCGTAAACCGCTCCTCGCCGATGTCGAAGCCGGCGACGTCGGGATGCGGCTCGGCGATTTCGCCTGAAATGTCGACATGCATCACCGAGGCATCGACGGTCAGCGCCTTCATCACCGGCACTGCCTTCAGTTCCGACCAGGTCGGCGTCTCGAGATAGAAGGCGCGGCCGCCCCAGCCGAAGACGATGTAGCGGACCTCCGCCACGTCTGCTGGAATGCCGGCATCGACCAGGAAATGGAAGCGCCGGCGCACATCGTCGTCGACCGGGATGGCGATGTCGGTGTGGATCGGATTTTTCAGCACCAGGATGCGGTGGCTTGAGCCGATCGGATCGGCAACTGCCGCCGGCCAGAGCGGGCGCGGCAGCAGTGTGCCCAATGCCACCGCAAGGACTGCTGCAACGACCAGCAGGCCAAGAAAACGGGCAAGCTTCTTCATGGGAAAGGCATAGAACAAGCAATGCTCAAGGTGAAGCCCCTCCGAAAGTTGCACAGCTGACTTAGAGCTTGACGCGTATCCTCCCCGGGAGGATACGCTGAGGCATGTCAGATCACCTCCACGCCTCGCATCCTTCCATCATAAAGCGCCTGAAGCGCGCGCAAGGCCACCTTGCGGCGGTGCTGGCGATGATCGAGGCGCATCGCCCTTGCGTTGACCTGGCGCAGCAGCTTCATGCCGTCGAAAGGGCCATCAGCAGCGCCAAGCGCGAGCTGATCAACGATCACATCGAGCATTGCCTGACCGACAGCGTCGAAACCGGCGGCAACTCGCTGGCGGAACTCAAGCAGCTGGCGAAATATCTATGAATGCCATCGTAGCCCGCATTCTGGACTGGCTCGGGTTCGGCTCGCACGCCGCACATCATCACGGCGATCACGGTCCGCACGGTCACAGCCATGGCGTCATCGACGCGACAATTGCCACCACCGACCGGGGCATCTGGGCAATCAAATGGTCGTTCGTGATCCTGGCCATCACCGCGGCATTGCAGATGGTCGTGGTTGCGTTGTCGGGGAGCGTGGCATTGCTGGCCGACACGATCCATAACATCGGCGACGCGACCACGGCGATCCCGCTCTGGATTGCGTTCGTTCTGGCGCGGCGCAAGCCGTCGCGGATCTTCACGTATGGCTTGGGCCGGGTCGAGGATCTGGCCGGCATCATCATCGTGCTCATCATCCTGTTCAGCGCTGTAGTCGCTGCCTACCAAGCCATCGACAGGCTGATCAATCCACAAGCGGTGACACACCTGGGCTGGCTGACTGCGGCGGGCATTGTCGGCTTCCTCGGCAACGAGGCGGTTGCCGTGTTCCGTATCCGCGTCGGCCGCGAAATCAACAGCGCGGCACTGATTGCCGACGGCTACCACGCCCGCACAGATGGACTTACCAGCCTTGCCGTGGTCATCGGAGCCATCGGCGTCTGGTTTGGCTTTTCCTTGGCCGATCCGATCGTCGGCCTGCTGATCACGATTGCGATCTTCGGTATCGTCTGGCAATCGGCCCGCTCGGTGCTGACCCGCATGCTGGATGGAATCGAACCCGGTGTGATAGACGAAATCCGACATGCCGCCGAGCATGTTCCGGGCGCGCGCATTGTCGATGCCAAGGCGCGCTGGATCGGTCATAGATTGCACGCCGACATCGCAATTGCCGCGGACGAAACCCTGCCGCTGTCGGCGGCCAACAAGATCGCCGCAGCGCTGAAGGACGAACTATCCCAGCATATGCCCGCCCTGGCTGAGGCGAATGTGCGGTTTTCAACGGAACGTGGAGAGAACGACCATCCTCACGAGCACACGCATGACCACGGCCACATGCACTGACGCTCGCCGATTTTCTGCTAGTCTTGTCCGATGTTCCAGACGCTCGTCGAATTTCAGCGCACGATCTATCTGACGCTCGGCGAACAGATCAAACTGCTTGCGGCCGGAGGCAATTGGCTGGCGTTCATGGCCTTCCTGCCGATGGGCGTCGTGTTCGGGGCTGCCCATGCGCTGACGCCGGGGCACAGCAAGGCCGTCCTGGCGACTCATCTTGCCGGTTCGGATGCGAAGGTCTCGCGTGGTCTGCTCGTATCTATCACGCTATCGTTCACGCATGTGACGATTGCCGTTCTGATTGCGGCTCTCTCGCTGGCACTGGTCTCAATAGCATTGGGCAGCGTCGGCCGCGCTCCGCTTCTGGAGCACACCAGTCGCGGGCTGCTCGGCCTCATTGGCATCTGGACGCTCTGGCGCGCTTTGAGCCACAGCCATCACCACAGGCACGAGGGCGAGGCTGTCGGCGTCATGGCAGGCCTGATCCCATGTCCGCTTACGCTTTTCGCGATGACTTTCGCGATGTCCAGGGGTGTTCCGGCAGCGGGCGTCCTGTTTGCCATCACAATGATGGTCGGCGTGGCGCTGACGCTGTCCTGCGTCGCCGTGTTGTCGATCGTGTTTCGGGAACGGCTTGTTCAGTTTTTCGCGCGCCAGCCACGGCTGTTCGAAACCATCTCCCGGGCCATCGAGGGCGCCGCCGGTCTCGCCCTTGCCGGCGTCGCTGTCTGGCAGATCACCTCAGCTTGAGAGAAAATTTGGCCCCAGCCACTGCATGGCGTCCGGGCCGGTGCACCGGCTGGAACGAGCCTAGGCGACGCCGGTCATGTCACATCGATCACGACCATCAGTCCGCCGCCGCCCTTCTCCTCGACATTGTTGTTCGTGGTGTGATGCGGGATGTGGCAATGGATCAGCCATTTGCCCGGACGCTGCGCCTTCCAGATCACGTCGTAGCGCTGACCCGGCCCGACGTTGATCGTGTCGGCAAGGAAACGACCCGAAGCGGGGACCGTCTCGCCGTCGCGGGCAACGACCTCGAACGGTCCGCCATGGATATGCATCGGATGGATGAAGCCGTTGTTGGTGCCGATGAACCGCACCTTGAGCGTCTCGCCGACCTTCATCGGGATCGTCTCGGTCGAGGGATAGGCCTTGCCGTTGATGGTGAAGAAATTCGGCATGCCGCCATCCATCGGCATCGACGGGTAGGTCAGCCCTTCCCGCACCAGCCATTCCTGAAGCTCGATGACGTAATCATGGTCGGCCGCGACCTCGTCGGCGGGATTGGCGGGATCGATGATCAGCGCACCGTAGAGGCCGAGCGCCTGGGTCCGGTCCGGCTTGGCATGGGGGTGATAGAAATAGGTTCCGTGCTGGGTCGCGGTGAATTCGTATGAATAGGATTGCCCGGGCTCGATCGGCGGCTGCGTGATCTCGGCCGGCCCATCCATCTGGTTCGGCAGGATCAAGCCATGCCAATGCACCGTCGTTTCCTCAGGCAGGCCGTTGGTGACGTTGATCCTGACCCGATCGCCCTGGCGAATATGAATTCGCGGACCGGGAATCTGGCCGTTATAGGCATAGGCGTCGACCGCGACGTCCGGCAGGATCTGCCAGCGGACCACTGAAGGCCTGAGCTCGAACACCTTGATGCCGTTCTCCATCCGAAACGGCAGTTCCTGGTCGCCCCTTGCCGTCAGGCCATAAGAGGCGGCCACGAGGCGTGGATCGGTAGCCGCCATGTCGCGCATTGTATCGGCTGGCGTGTCGCGATCCATGATCATGCCTCGCGGCATGATCACCCCGCCGACATCGCGTGCCGACAGCGTCAGGTTCAGCCAGTTCGCCGGCGCGACCATGCCGATGGCGAGCGCCAGCAGGGAGACGGCACCCAGGGCAGCGACCTGCGGCGTCGTGGCATCCGTCTCCATGTGATGGCCGCCGCCTTTGCCTTTGTGGGAAACCATATCGTGGTGCTGCCCGCGATGGCCGCTGGCGTCGGCCTGCTGCATTTGTATCTGCGCATGTTGCCTCGTGGCAGGCTGCTCCCGGACATCGATGCCGGCTGCCTGCGCACGCTGCGTCATCAGCCCATGCTTCAGCCCCCGGGCGACCAGCCAGACATTGGCCGGATAGGCAAGCGCAAAACCGGCGATGACGCCGATCGACATCACGCCCCAGAACAGCAGCTCCGTCGGTTCCATCGCGCGCATGTCGCGGCCCATCATCAGGAAGCTCATGACCGGCGCCATGCCGGCCATCATGAAGTTCATGGAGATGAACTCGGGCAGGAAGCTCTTGCGTACGTTTTCCCAATAGGTGCCGCCCATCATCGATTTCATGAACAGCGACTGGAAGATGAACAGGCCGAAGGCAAAGCCGGCGAGATATTCGACGATCAGGTCGATCCACATCGGCAGGCCGAGCGCCGCCGTGACGGCGGCGGCAAGAATGATGCCGGTGGCATCGCCGGCGACGCAGTGGATGGTGGAGCCGACGCCCTGCTTCCAGAGCGGCCGGGTGAAGAGTTCATGATCGCCCGGCCGGGGCTCCTTGTCGGCGAGCACGTAGAGCAGCAAGCCGAGCGGACCCATATAGAGGGTGACCAGGATGAAGCCCCATTTCATCACCACCGGCTCGGGATTGTTGCGATATTGGTCGAAGCCGACGTAAAGCGTCGAAGCCAGCGCCAGCGCGAACCAGACGACGAGGAAATAATCGATCGGTTGGATGAGCATCAGGATGAACCCGTGACCTGCCGCCGCACGCGCCCACGCGGCTCGTTATACAACTCCCAATGGCAATGAACGCAGCCGGCGCGCTTATGATCCGTGCCGGCGCTAGTTACCAGGTTGCAACGTGACCACTCGAACGGCCTGAAGCACGCTTGCTATCTTCTCGCGTAGCGCACGGTCAGCGCTCGCCGAATACGCGCGAAGCCAGCAAGACAGAGAGGCGTGATCCGCCGGTCTTGTCCGGAACCGGAGTAAGGATCAGTGCAGGATCTGCGACAGGAACAGCTTCGTGCGCTCATGGCGCGGGTGGTCGAAGAACTCGGCCGGCGTGTTCTGCTCGACGATCTGACCCTGATCCATGAAGATCACCCGATTGGCGACTTTGCGCGCAAAGCCCATTTCGTGGGTGACGCAGAGCATGGTCATGCCTTCCTCGGCCAGCCCGACCATCGTCTCCAGCACTTCCTTGATCATTTCCGGATCGAGAGCCGAGGTCGGCTCATCGAACAGCATGATGCGCGGGTTCATGCACAGCGAGCGGGCGATCGCCACGCGCTGTTGCTGCCCGCCGGAAAGCTGGCCGGGATATTTGTTGGCCTGTTCCGGGATCTTGACGCGCTTGAGGAAATGCATGGCGATTTCCTCGGCCTGTTTCCGCGGCATCTTGCGCACCCAGATCGGCGCCAGCGTGCAATTTTCCAGAATGGTCAGATGCGGGAACAGGTTGAAGTGCTGGAACACCATGCCGACCTCGCGACGCACCTCGTCGATCTTCTTCAGATCGTTGGTCAGTTCCTTGCCGTCGACTATGATCTTGCCCTTCTGGTGTTCCTCCAGCCGGTTGATGCAGCGGATCATCGTCGATTTGCCGGAGCCCGACGGGCCGCAGATGACGATCCGCTCGCCGCGCATCACCTTTAGATTGATGTCCTTCAGCACATGGAATTCGCCGTACCATTTGTGCATGGCGATGATGTCGATGGCGACATCGGTGGTGGAAATGTGCATCTTGGCGGCATTGACCTTGATCTCTTCCGCGCTGACGGCGTTTTCTATGGCCATGACAAGGTCCCCTTTTTAGCGTTTGTGGCCGGTGTCGAGACGGCGTTCCGTGTACATTGAATAGCGCGACATGCCGAAGCAGAACAGCCAGAAGATGAACGCCGCGAACACCAGGCCGGATCTGGCCGTCTGTGGCGTCGCCCAATTCGCGTCGGAGAAGTTCTGCTTGACGATGCCGAGGAGGTCGAACATGGAGATGACGATGACCAGGCTGGTGTCCTTGAACATGCCGATGAAGGTGTTGACGATGCCGGGAATGACCAGCTTCAGCGCCTGCGGCATGACGACCAGGCCCATCTTCTGCCAGTAGCTGAGACCGAGCGAATCGGCGCCCTCATACTGGCCTTTGGGGATCGCCTGCAGGCCGCCGCGCACCACTTCGGCCATGTAGGCGGCGGCAAACAGCGACACGCCGATCAGCGCGCGCAGGAACTTGTCGAAGCTGACGCCGGCCGGCAGGAACAGCGGCAGCATCACGCTGGCAAAGAACAGCACCGTAATCAGCGGGATGCCGCGTACCGTCTCGATGAAGATCACGCACAGCAGCTTGACTATCGGCATGTTCGAGCGCCGGCCAAGCGCCAGCACGATGCCGATCGGCAGCGACACGGCAATGCCGACGAACGACAGGCTGAGCGTCACCAGCAGTCCACCCCAACGCGACGTCTCGACATGCGGCAGGCCGAACATGCCGCCGACCAGCAGAACGAAGGCGACGACCGGCAGTACAAAAAAGAGAAGAATGGCATTCAGCCCCTTGCGCGGTATGCGCGGAATGAGCACCGGCACCAGCAGTGCCACGAACAGGATGGCCACCACGATCGGCCGCCAACGCTCCTCGATAGGATAGGTGCCGAACATGAACTGGCCGAACTTGGCGTTGACGAATGCCCAGCAAGCACCGGTCCAGCCATCCGGCTGGATGCCGCCTTGCGCCACGGTGGCGCAGACCGAGCGGTCCGGTCCAGTCCACTGGGCGTTGATGAAGGCCCAATTGATGATTTGGGGCAGGATCACAGCGACCAGCGCAATGCCAACGATGGTGAGAATGGTGTCGCCCGTGGTGGCAATCAGGTTCTTGCGGATCCAGGCGGTGAGGCCACGCTCGCTCGACGGCGCCGGTTGGGCCAGCGCCATCTCCGTCCGCACCCAGGACATGTCGTGTTCCTGCATGGCCCTACCTCTCCACCAGCGCCATCCTGGCATTGACGACGTTCATGATCGCCGACGTGATCAGGCTGAGCGCGAGATAGACAGCCATCATGATCACCACGCCTTCAACCGCCTGCCCGGTCTGGTTCAAGACAGTGCCGGCAGTCGCCGTCAGGTCCGGATAGCCGATGGCGATGGCGAGTGAAGAGTTCTTGGTCAAGTTCAGATACTGGCTGGTCAGCGGCGGAATAACGATGCGCATCGCCTGCGGCACGACGACAAGCCTGAGGATCGATCCCGAGCGCAGCCCGAGTGCCGCGGCCGCCTCGGTCTGGCCCGTGCTGACGCCCCTGATGCCGGCGCGCACGATCTCGGCGATGAAGGCGGCCGTATAGCAGGACAACGCCAGATAGAGTGACAGGAACTCCGGTCTTACCTGAAAGCCACCGACCAGGTTGAAAGTCGATTGTTTCGGGAATTCGAAGGTCAGAGGAAAGCCGCTCAGCGCGTAGGCCAGCAGCGGCAGGCCGACGATCAACGCTATGGATGTCCAGAGCACCGGGAACGGCTGGCCCGTCGCCATCTGCCGCTGCCGCGCCTTGCGGGCGACGAACCAGGCCATGGCAAGGGCGAGGAGCAGGGCGACCAGGATCAGCCAGGAGCCCTCGCCCCAGACAGCGCGCGGAAAATAGAAGCCGCGCTGGTTGAGAAAGGAGCCGAACGGCAAATTGATGCTCTCGCGCGGCGGCGGCAGCACGGCGAGCACGCCGGAATACCAGAAGAAGATGACCAGCAGCGGCGGGATGTTGCGGAAGACCTCGACATAGACCGTGCAGATCTTCCTGATCAGCCAGTTGCGCGAAAGCCGGCCGATGCCGACGATGAAACCGATAATGGTCGCGGTGATGATGCCGACGACGGCAACGATCACGGTGTTGATGAAGCCAACCAGGATGGCTCGGAAATAGGTCGAATCCGACGAATATGCGATCGCGCTTTCGCTGATGTCGAAGCCGGCGCGGCCCCTGAGGAAGCCAAAGCCGGAAGCGATGTGCAAGCGCGTCAGATTGACGATGACGTTGTGGGTAACCCACCAGACCCCCGCTACCAGCAGGACGAGGACCAGCGCTTGAAAGAATATTCCGCGGACACGAGGATCATTGATGAAGGAACCGCGGCTTGGCTCCTCGCGAAGAACTTCCTGCGATGCCATTCGACAGTCCCCTGGAAAGAGAGACCGGAAGGCAGACGATCCGCCTTCCGGATCCATTTTCGATCAGCGGATCGGCGGAGCGTACTGCAGGCCACCCTTGGTCCACAGCGCGTTGATGCCGCGCGCGATCTTCAGCGGGCTGCCCGAGCCGACATTACGCTCGAACATCTCGCCGTAATTGCCGACGGCCTTGACGATGTTGACGACCCAGTCGTTAGAGACGCCGAGATCGGTGCCGATCTTGGTGTCGGCTTCCTGGCCGAGCACGCGCTTGATCTCTGGACTGTCCGAGTTCTTCATCTCGTCGACATTGGCCTTGGTGATGCCGAGTTCCTCGGCGTCGAGCAACGCGAAATAGGTCCACTTGACGATGTGGTACCATTGGTCGTCGCCCTGGCGTACGGCCGGCCCAAGCGGTTCCTTGGAGATGATCTCGGGCAACACGACGTGGTCGGCCGGCGCACCGAGCGTCAGGCGGATGCCATAGAGGCCCGACTGGTCGGTGGTGTATACGTCGCAGCGGCCGGCGTCATAGGCGGCGTTAACCTCTTCCAGCTTTTCGAAGACGACAGGATTGTACTCCATCTTGTTCGACTTGAAATAGTCGGCAAGGTTGAGCTCGGTCGTGGTGCCGCTCTGCACGCAGACCGCCGCGCCCGAAAGCTGCAGCGCCGAGTTCACGCCCGGTAGCTTCTTGGCGTTGATCATGAAGCCCTGGCCGTCGTAATAAGTCGTGCCGATGAAGTTCAGGCCGAGTGCGGTGTCGCGATTGATGGTCCAGGTGGTATTGCGCGACAGGATGTCGATCTCGCCCGACTGCAGAGCGGTAAACCGCTCCTTGGCGCTGAGCGGCGTAAACTTCACCTTGGTGCCATCGCCGAACACGGCGGCTGCCACAGCGCGACAGAAGTCCGCGTCGATGCCTTGCCACTCACCCTTGTCGTCCGGCGCCGAGAAGCCGGCCAGACCGGTCGAGACGCCGCATTGGATGAAGCCCTTCGCTTTGACATCGTCGAGCGTGGCCGCCGAAGCCGCCGAAGCCGCGAATCCAAACGCGGCGGCGCCCAAAACGCCGATTGCAATGTGTTTCATGACCCACAGACCCTTTTCTGTTTTTTCCAGGCGAACCTGACTTTTTCCCGTGTGAACGCAGCTATGTATCCCGGCCCATTACCGGAATCCCGCATCGTAACCGACGCGCTGCCTCCCATTCACGAACAACATCGAAGGCGATTATTCCTGTGAGGTCAAGGGAAATGACCAAATCCGAAAGACTTTGAAAACCAACTGCCTGAAATGCCTGAAATTGCAGACAAACGCGCTCGCAAATCGGCCAGCGCGCCAATAAAGCCGGCAAAGTCCGACCGTGAGTTGCCAAGCGCACTTGGCAGCCTTCCCGCAGGTCCACGGCTCGTTGCTGAATTGGCATATTCAAGACCTTGGCCTGGCGAGTGCGGTGCGGTTGCGCGGCCAATGCCGCCGCACTATGGCTAACGACCAACCCATGGGACGAAAAGCAATGGCAAAAGACGACAGCGAGATGGGCATCAACACGCGGCTCGCCCATTCCGGCAACAACCCGCATGACTATTTCGGCTTCGTCAATCCGCCGGTGGTGCATGCCTCGACCGTGCTCTATCCCAATGCCGCGACAATGGCGGCGCGCAGCCAGAAATACACCTACGGCACGCGCGGCACCCCGACCACCGATGCGCTGACCAGCGCCATCGATGCGCTGGAAGGCTCCGCCGGCACGGTCGCGGTGCCGTCCGGCCTGGCGGCCGTGGTGCTGCCGCTGCTCGCCTTCCTGTCGGCCGGCGATCATCTGCTGATCGTCGATTCCGTCTATCATCCGACCCGCAATTTCGCCGACACGATGCTGAAGCGGCTGGGCATCGAGGTCGAGTATTACGAACCGCGCATCGGCGCCGGCATCGCGGCGCTGATCAAGCCCAACACCAAGGTGGTGTTCACCGAATCGCCGGCCTCCAACACCTTCGAGGTGCAGGACATACCGGCCATCGCCAAGGCAGCGCATGCCGCCGGCGCCATCGTCATGATGGACAACACCTGGGCGACGCCGCTCTACTTTCGCCCGCTCGACCATGGCGTCGACATCTCGATCCACGCGGCGACGAAATACCCGGCCGGCCATTCCGACGTGCTGCTCGGCACCGTGTCGGCCAATGCGGACTGCTGGAAGCAGCTTTTCGAGACGTTCAACACGATGGGCTGCTGCGCCGGGCCTGACGACGTCTACCAGGTGCTGCGCGGCCTGCGCACGATGGGTGTGCGGCTGGAGCATCATCAAAAGAGCGCGCTTGCCCTCGCCGGCTGGCTCGAGGGTCAGCCGGGCGTAGCGCAGGTGCTGCATCCCGGGCTGCCCAGTCATCCCGACCACGCCATGTGGAAGCGCGATTTTTGCGGATCGAGCGGCATCTTCTCGATCGTTCTCGCGGGCGGCGGACAGAAGCAGCAGCACGCCTTCCTCGACGCGTTGAAGTTTTTCGGCCTCGGCTATTCCTGGGGCGGCTATGAGAGCCTTGCCGTGCCGGTATTCCTTGGCGACCGCACAATCGCCAAGGGCCCGTATGACGGGCCGCTGGTGCGCTTGCAGATCGGGCTCGAGGATGTCGAGGATTTGAAGGCCGACCTGGCGCGCGGGCTGGCGGCGGCCGCACAGGCCTGAGCCAAGCACCTTTCCAGGCTGAGTCAGGAAATCGGCGTAACAGCTTGGAAAAATTGCGATCCTGAGTGATGTCATGGCGACCGATCAGCCGATGACACGGCGTCTACAAAATAGAGACGCCGGTGTGGTGGAGGCGTTAGAATAGCCTCTGCCGGCGCTTGAAACGGATCGAGGCCGGCCGGCGGATCGGTCGGGAACCTTTTGTCGGCCGATTCATCCAATGTCCGATGAGAAGCCTATCAGGAGATCGGCCATGCCTGCTGCGTTGACGGCAACGCCCGCCGCTTCCGGCGACATGCAGCTTGTCGGCCGCGCGCTGGCACGTGATAGCGATGCATTCCGCACCATCATCAAGACGCACAACCAAAGGCTCTACCGCATCGCCCGAGGCGTCGTGCGTAACGACAGCGAGGCCGAGGACATCGTCCAGGAGGCCTATGTCAGCGCCTTTGCCCATCTCGAGGCCTTTCGCGGCGATGCCTCGCTCGCCACGTGGCTATCGCGTATCGTCATCAACGAAGCGCTCGGCCGCTTGCGCAAAAGGCGGCGAATGGTAGCGATGCCTGAAAACCCGCAAGCCGAAATCATCCGGTTTCCCCTCAACCCGAGCGACGATCCGGAGCGGACGATGGCGCAACGGCAGATCCTTGAGCTTGTCGAACGGGCAACCGACAGTCTTCCCGATGTCTACCGGATGGTGTTCGTGGCGCGCGTCATCGAGGGATTGAGCATCGAAGAAACCGCCGAACTGCTTGGCGTGCGACCAGAAACCATCAAGACCCGGCTGCACCGCGCCCGCGCGCTGGTGCGCAAGGCGCTGGACGACCAGATCGGCCCGGTGCTGCTCGACGCCTTTCCCTTCGCGGGCCGGCGCTGCGAACGGCTGACCAATGCCGTGATGCGGCGGCTCGGTCTTTCCGGATAGGCCGCGCCGATTTTCGCGGGAACGTTTGGCGGCGACCTGCATCCAATGAGCATCACTGAAAACGAAGCCCGATGCAGTTCCGCGTCGGGGCGAAGGAGAGCATCATGTTTATTCGATCGACCACGGCACTGGCCGCATTTTTCCTGCTTAGCGCAGCGCCCTTGTCGCAAGCTGCCGACAAACCGACCGATCCGCAGATCGCACATATCGCCTACACAGCAGGCGTGCTTGACGTCGAGGCGGCCAAGCAGGCGCTGAAGAAATCGAAGAACAAGGAGGTCGTGGATTTCGCCAAGGACATGGTGCGAGATCACGAGGCGGTCAACAAACAGGCTCTCGACCTGGTCAAGAAGCTCAAGGTCACGCCTGAGGACAATCCGACCAGCAAGGCGCTGACCAAGGCGGCGGCCGAGGAACGTGCCAAGCTTGCCAAGCTCAAGGGCGCGGCGTTCGACAAGGCCTATGTCGCCAACGAGGTGGCCTACCACAAGCAGGTCAATGGCGCGCTCGAAACTCTGCTGATCCCGTCCGCCAGCAATGCCGAGCTGAAGAGCCTGCTGGAAACCGGCCTGAAAATATTCCAGGGCCACGAACAGCACGCCGAACACGTCGCCGGCATGCTGAAGTGAGGATCGAGCCAATGGCGTCGAGGCGGCATCTGTGGGTTGCGCTGGCATTGGCCGTGGGTGCCGCGCCGGCCAAGGCCGAAACCATCGAGGTGACGATCGAGAAGCTTGTGTTTTCGCCGGCAAAGATCGAGGCGAAGGTCGGCGACACGATCAGGTGGGTAAACAAGGACGTGTTCGCCCACACGGCAACCGTCAACGGCGCCTGGGAAGTGATGATCCCGCCGAAGAAGGCGGCGAGCCTGACGGTGAAGAAGGCGGAATCGGTCGATTATTTCTGCCGCTTCCATCCCAACATGAAAGGCCATCTGACGGTGACGTCGCCCTGACTGGCTGATGCATGCCGCGCAAAAGTGTGCAGCGGTTTTGCGATAGCGACATGCATAAAAAAGCCTAAAGCGCGCCGCATGAGGCCGGTCTAATGCGACGCGCTTTTAGGCTGCCAGCCATGCCGTCCCTACAAGCAGCGTGACCAGCGTCAACGGCAGGCCGACCTTGAAGAAGGCGATGAAGCCCAGCGGTTTGCCGGAGACCCGCGCGTGCTCGGCAACGATCAGATTGGCGACCGAGCCGAGCAGCGTGAAATTGCCGGCCAGCGTCGAGCTCATGGCGACGACCAGCCAGGCCCGCTCGGGGTTTTCCAGTCCGGGCACGAACGGCTTCAGCGCCAGCACGGCCGGGACATTGCTCATGATGTTGGACAGCACCGCGGTGAAGCCGGACAGCCGCCACACATCATTCAGCCCGAGGTCCTTTGCCGAGGCGACGATATCGGGCGTCAGCAGTGTCTTCTCCGCCCCGGCGACGACGATGAACAGCCCGGCGAACATGAACAGCAGCGGCCCATCGATCTCGCGATAGATGCGCTCAGGTTTGATGGCGCGGGTCAAAAGAAGAATGGCACCGCCGATCAGCGCTGCCTTGGCGACTGGAACGCCGGCGAAGAAGGCGATCGCCAAACCGACACAGACGACCGCCGCCTTCAGCACCTGCCCCGGCAGCATGCGGCCGCGGTAGACTTCGGGGCTGAGCTCGGCCTTGCGCGAAAATTCGGCGCGGTAGACGATGCGGATGATGACGATGACGGCGATGAGGCCGAACGCCGCGACCGGCGCCAGCGCCGCAGAGAAGGCCGGATAGGAAATCCCCGACAGCGCGCCGATGACCATGTTCTGCGGGTTGCCGGTGATGGTGGCGACGCTGCCGCAATTCGAGGCGGTGGCGGTGGCGATCAGATAGGGAACCGGGTTGCGGTTGATGACGCGGGTGACATGGACGACGATCGGCGCCATGACCAGGCAGATGGCGTCGTTGACCAGGAATGCGGACAGGAGGCCGGTCAACAGCGTCACCATCACCAGCAGCATGAATGGCGCATGGGCGTGCTCGATGGCGAACCCACCGAGCGCGCGAAAGGCGCCCGACACTTTCAGATGCGCCACGACGATCATCATGCCGAGCAGAAGCGTGATGGTGTCGAAGCTGATGGCGCGGTAGGCGTCTTCCATGTCGAGCGCGCCGATGGCGATCATCGCCGCACCGCCGAGCAGCGCGATGCCTGCCCGGTCGAGGCGCAGTCCGGGTATCCTGCCGATTGCGACGCCGGCATAGGTCAGGACCAGGATCAGCAATGCCGCCGCGCCCATCGCTGTCATGTGTTGGAAAATCCTGTGCGACTGACGAGTGAACCTGTCCGGAATGGACCTGAAGATATTGGCGATCCCGACAGGATTCGAACCTGTGACCATCGGCTTAGAAGGCCGGTGCTCTATCCAGCTGAGCTACGGGACCGCTGGCCGGCCGCATGACCGGCTGATTTGTTGGGCGCCGGCAGGGCCGGCATAGGATCAATGCGTCCAGGGCGTCCTGCGGTCATAGCGGAAATTCTCCGCATAGGAAATCTGGCGGCGCTTGATTTCCTTCGGCTCCTCGACCCGAAAAGCCAGCCCTTCCTTCTCGGCATAGGCGACCGCCTCTTCTCTTGTGTCGAAGGTCAGCCTGATCTGGCTGCGCATGTCGCCGGACGTGGTGTAGCCCATCAGCGGATCGATCTTCTTGCGCTGCTCCGGATCGAATTCCAGCACCCAATAGCCGGTCTTGGCCTTGCCGGACTGCATCGCGGTTTTGGCTGGGCTGAAAATGCGGGCTGACATGACCACCTCATTGCTTGTTGCAAGCACACGACCCCGAGACCAGATTACTGTTCTCTGGCCATGCACTAGCCCGTCATTACTGCGCAATGCCGCCGGCAGCAAGGCCGATGGCTTTTTACGCTTGCTTTGGCGGGCTGAAATCACTAGGCAACAGACCGTTCGGAGTGTAGCGCAGCCTGGTAGCGCATCTGGTTTGGGACCAGAGGGTCGGGAGTTCGAATCTCTCCACTCCGACCATTCATCAAGCAAATCTCGTCGGCAGGGCAAGCGGATCACGCTCGAGCGTGTCTCCCGTCGCCGGTCATGTTTAAGCGACGGACGGACAGCACGAGCCCGCGCTGCCCGTCCGACATGCAAGCCGTCAGCCCTGGATGAAGGCCAGCAGATCCGGATTGATGATCTCCGGATGCGTGGTGCACATGCCGTGCGGCAGGCCCTTGTAGACCTTGAGCGTGCCATGCTTCACCAGCTTGGCCGCAAGCAGCGCGGAATCGGCGATCGGCACGATCTGGTCGTCGTCGCCATGCATGATCAGGACGGGAACCTCGATCTTCTTGAGGTCGTCGGTGAAATCGGTCTCCGAGAACGCCTTGATGCAGTCGTAATGGGCCTTGGCGCCGCCCATCATGCCCTGGCGCCACCAATTGTCGATAGCCCCTGGCGAAACCTTGGCGCCCTCGCGGTTGAAACCGTAAAACGGGCCGGCCGGCACATCCCTGTAGAACTGGGCGCGGTTAGCGGCCAGAGCGGCGCGAAAGCCGTCGAAGACCTCGATCGGCAGGCCGCCCGGATTGCTATCGGTCTTGACCATGATCGGCGGCACCGCGCCGATCAGCACCGCCTTGGCAACACGGCCTCCGCTGCCATAAAGCGCGACGTAACGGGCCACCTCGCCGCCACCGGTCGAATGGCCGATGTGGATCGCATCCCTGAGATCGAGATGCGCCGCCAGCGCCGCAACGTCGGCGGCGTAGGTGTCCATCTCATTGCCGGTCGCGGTCTGCGACGAGCGGCCGTGGCCGCGGCGGTCATGGGCGATGACGCGGTAGCCCTTTTCGAGGAAGAACAGCATCTGGTTGTCCCAGTCGTCTGAGCTCAGCGGCCAGCCGTGATGGAACACGATCGGCTGGCCCTTGCCCCAGTCCTTGTAGAAAATCTCGGTGCCGTCATGGGTGGTGAATGTGCTCATCGTCCTACTCCTTGATGGAAAAGTCGGGGGGTAACAGGGAAGCTTTTAGCCCCTTCAGCTGGACAAATTATAACAGCGCGGCCAGGGTGAGCATTGGCAAAACGGACATTCAACGTGGCAAAACTGACAAATGACGGCTGCGCGTGATCTGATCGAAATCGGCCTTGTCTTGTATCCCGGCGTGCAGGAAGCGGCCGTGCTCGGCCTGACCGATCTCTTTCTGCTGGCCAACCGGCTGGCGGCCGATCGGTCGCCGGACGCTTTGAGGCTTCGCGTCAGCCATTGGCAATTGGAGGACGCGGGCCAGACCGTAGTCTGCACTTTCGACAGCGACCCCGGCGCCGACAATGAACCAGCCATGGCTATCATCCCGCCAACCTTGGGAGATCCGATCGCTCGGGAAGCAGCCGCGCCCTATGCCGGCTGGCTCAGGGGCCGTCATGCGGCAGGCGCGACCCTCGGCTCGGTCTGCGCCGGCGCCTTCGTGCTTGCCGAGACCGGCCTGCTGTCGGGTCGTGCTGCGACCACGCATTGGGCTTATCGCGACGCGCTGGCGCTACGCTTTCCAGACATTCTGCTCGATGCCGACAGGCTGGTCATCGACGATGGCGACATCATCACCGCGGGCGGCTACATGGCCTGGACCGATCTCGGCCTCAAGCTGGTGGACAGGGTGCTCGGGCCGACCGTCATGATGGACACGGCGCGTTTCATGCTGGTCGACCCGCCGGGCCGCGAGCAACGCTTTTACAGCCCGTTCGCGCCGCGGCTGACCCACGGCGACGAAGCGATCCTCAAGGTGCAGCATTGGCTGCAGGCGAACGGCGCCCGCGACGTGACGCTCGGGGCCATGGCCGGGCATGCCGGACTGGAGGAGCGGACTTTCCTGCGCAGGTTCCGCAGCGCCACCGGCCTCAAGCCGACCGAATATTGCCAGCACCTGCGCGTCGGCAAGGCGCGCGAGATGCTGGAAACCACGATGCGGTCGATCGACCAGATCGCCTGGGAGGTCGGCTATGACGATCCCGGCTCGTTCCGCAAGGTATTCGCCAGGATAACCGGCCTGGTGCCCGGCGACTATCGCAAGCGCTTTGGCACGGAACGAGCGGTAATTGCAGGCGGAGAGAGCTGAGGCCAGCCGCGCAATGGCGCTATCGATTCGATGCTGCCAAAGGCAAGCTCGCCGGGCGAGAACCCCAACCACCCATCTCCCGGCGAGCCTACTACCTGATTTGATACGCAATCAGGACCGGGATTAGCCGGCAAGCTCGTTGCTGCAAGACAGATGCCAGCTTTTGTTCCCGAAATGGGACAGTGGCGGAACTGGAATCGTCAAATCTCGAACTCGCCCTGCCCTTCATCCATGGCGCTGACGGTCTCGGCGGCGAGCGCGCGGGTGATCGGCGTCTTGCGCTCGAGCGCGGTGCGGTCGAGCCGTTCGACCACCCGCATGGCAGTGGCCAGCGAGCGCTCGATGCGGCGCACCAGATATTGCACGACATGCGGCTCGACCTCGACCTGGCGGTCGGCGAACAGCTTTGTGATGACGCCGGCCAGCAGAAGATCGTCGGGTTCGTGGATCTCGACGGTCGCCGCCGCCTTCAGCCGCGACGCCAGGTCGGGCAGCCTGACGCCCCAGGCGGACGGGAAGCGCCGCGCCGTCAACAGCAAGCTCGAGCCGGCGCCGCGCACCGCGTTGATCAGGTGGAAGAGGCCGTGCTCATCGATCGGGCCGGCATCGACATCGTCGATCAGGGCCGGATGCGCGCCGAGATTTTCGATGCAGTCGCCGATGCGGCCGGCCTCCACTTTCACCGCGTCGGCGCGGGTCCGCCAGATCGAGGCCAGATGGGTTTTCCCCGAGCCGGCCGGCCCGGCCAGCACAACGACCGGCGACGGCCAGTCCGGCCAGCGGTCGACAAGCGCCGCCGCCTGGCTGTTGGTGCTGGAGACGACGAGCTCGTCGCGCGAATAGCCGGTGCCGTGGCCTAGATCGAGCGGCAATTGACGCGGCGGATCGATCTTGTCCGGCATCTGGCTCAACCGCGCGCGCCCCCGCGGCGGCGCACCTGCAGCGGCGGCACCGGCTCGTCGGCGTGGCCCTTGTAGAGCGGCGATTCGAGATAGCGGGCGATGGCGAAGCGCACCAGAACGGCAACGGCGGCGGAAGCCGGAACGGCGATCAGCAGGCCGACGAAGCCGAACAGCGCGCCGAAGGCAAACAGCGCAAACATCAGCCATACCGGATGCAGGCCAACGCTTTTGCCGACCAGCCTTGGCTGCAGGATGTTGCCCTCGATGAACTGGCCGACGAAGAACACACCGGCCACCGCTGCGATCATGGTCCAGTCCGGCCAGAACTGGACGAAGGCGACGCCGACGGCCAGCACCAGGCCGGTCAGCGAGCCGACATAGGGGATGAAGGAGATCAGTCCGGCGAACAGACCGATGAGGATGCCGAAATTCAGGCCCGTCAGTGTCAGGCCGGTGGCATACATGGCGCCCAGCACCAGGCACAGCGTGCCCTGGCCGCGCACGAAGCCGGCGGTCGCCGTGTTGATGTCCCTGGCGATCGTCCTGACGGTCTTGACATAGTCGCGCGGCACCCAGCTGTCGACGATTGTCACCATGCGATCCCAGTCGAGCAGCATGTAGAAGGCGACGACCGGCGTCACGACGAACAGGCTGACCACCGAGACCAGCGCCACGCCGGAGCTCCAGATCGAGGTGAACACGGTGGTCAGGAGGCCGAAGCCGGAGGTCAGCAGCGAGTTCAGGCCTTCGCGCAGGCCGTTGGCGTCGACGCCGAATTTCTCTTCCAGCCATTTCGGGTCGAAGCTGGTGATCAGGCCCTGCAGCCGGGTCAGATAGTCCGGCAGCTTGCTGGCGAAATCAGCCATCTGCGAGGCAAGTACCGGAACCAGGATGACGACGGCCAGCACCAGGACGACGATGAAGGCGATGAGGATGACCACCGTCGCCATCAGCCTGGACAGGCCGAGCCGCTCCAGCCGGTCGGCGACAGGGTCGAGGAAATAGGCGAGCACCATGCCGGCGACGAAGGGCAGAAGGATGCCGCTGAAGACATAGAGGAAGACGGCGAGGATGATGGCGCTGACCAGCCAGAAGCGGATCTGCCGGCGAAACGACGCCGATGCCGCAGCCTCCGCTGCCGCAGCCTCAGCTTCAGCGTCGATGGACCGTTCGTCAGGTGCCGGGTGTGGAGCCTTCGCCATAGCCGCTCATATGCCTCAGCCAAGCCACGAGATAGGCCGCGGCCGAAGCCACGGTCAAGACCCCGGACAGCAATATGAGGGCCGGCCTCAGCGGATCGAGATGGATGTCGAAGGCGAGTTCGCCCAACACCACTGCCGCCAGCACGATCTGGATCGCGGTGTTGGCCTTCGACACCAGGAGCGGCTTCATCTCGACAGGATGCGCCATGACGGTGGATAAAAGCACGGCGCAGACGATCAGTGCGTCGCGCGACACCATGGTAACGACCAGCCACAGCGGCAGTTCGCCGCTGAAGCCCAGGACCACGAAAACCGAGACCAGCAGCAGCTTGTCGGCCATCGGATCGAGATAGGCGCCGAGCCTGGAAAACTGATTGAAATGGCGGGCGATGAAGCCGTCGACGCCGTCGGAAATGCCGGCAATGAGGAAGCCCGCAAAGGCCCAGTCCCAGCGGTCCTGCAGCATGGCCAGCACCACCGCCGGCACCAGCACGAAGCGCATGATCGTGATCATGTTGGGGATGGTCAAACGCATATCCCGTCGCTCTTGTTTGCCGATACATGATGGAGATGGAGGGTTACGGCAAGTGAGAAGCGACACAGAAGCTGCCAATCTCCCCACGAGGGCGCCAGCAATGAAATAGGTCAAGACAGATGTCGATTTCGGGGAGGCTCATTCGTCTCACGATAGGAAGCCAAGGAAATTTGCCCAGGCAAGGAAACGGACGCGATGACAATCACTATCACAGCATTTGAACGATCGCCCGATGGCGGCAAGGGACTGGCGCGTGATACGCGCGTTCGCTGGGCGCTCGAAGAAGTGGGGCAGCCGTATGAGGTTCGTCTTGTTTCCTTCGCAGAGATGAAGGCGCCTGAACATCTGGCGATCCATCCCTTCGGCCAGATCCCCACCTATGAGGAAGGTTCTCTCTCGCTGTTCGAGACCGGCTCGATCGTCTTTCATCTTGCTGAGCAGCATGCGGGATTGCTGCCGAAGGATCGCAATGCCCGCGCGCGTGCGATCACGTGGATGTTTGCCGCACTTAACACCGTCGAACCACCGATCCTCGAATTAACGACGGCAAGAATATTCGAACGTGACAAGCCTTGGAGCGAGGAGCGCTTGCCGTTGGTAAAGGACCGTGTTCGCGCTCGGCTGGACAAACTCTCGGCTCACTTGGGTGTCGCCGACTGGCTCGATGATGCGTTTAGCGCGGGCGATTTGTTGATGGTGTCGGTGCTGCTGCGACTAAGAATGTCAGGCATTTTGGACGAATATCAAAACTTGGCTGCCTATGTAGCGCGCGGGGAAGCACGGCCGGCCTATATCCGGGCTTTCGCCGCGCAATTTGCGATCAACGCAGAGGGGGCGTGAAGATTAGCCAGCATTGAACTAACCAAATGGAAGCGAGCCCGAAGCGCGCGCGCTCTCCTTTGGCGACGCCAGTCAAGAAAGCTGGTACGTCTCCCGTATTCGAGGGGACGCCATGTCGATCAACATCTATGTCTACTGGGGGCGAGGAGAAAGGACGCCGAAGAGCTGGTCCCGCAGCTGCAGGCGCATTTCCGGGCCTTGGACGAAGCCGACGACAGGTTCGCGAGGTGGGCCCCGCGCGGCAGATCGCTCAAAAAAGCAATCGCCTCCAAGCCGGTCAACACCTCGTCGTGCGAGGTTCTCCATCGCTGGCTGTTAAAGGGCCGGAACAAGACGGACATGCCTCCGAGACAGCCCGTTCCTGAACTGGGATACAATGTGTCGCTGTGGAACCAGCGCCAGGCAAATATAGAGGCGTCCACATCAGTCCATTGCAGTTCCTGGTCCAAATATCTGTCGGAAGACAGCCAGAACAATGCTTCGCTGGAGTTTAGCTACATAGCTGGAGCCGAACCGGTGAATACAAAGGTTTTGCTCGGCCTATTTCTCAAGTTCATTGATATCTGGGAACCCAGTTGGGGTTCGATCTGGCGGCACGTTCATGAGGGACATCCAGCCGGGGCGCGTTGGAACCCAAGACATGTTCAATATGCCTTCTTCCAGTCACCGGGAGGACGCGGGCACGATGAACGATTTATGGGACAGCAGCAGACCCTCCCCAAGGGCGGTCGCCTCTGGACGGACGAAACGGCGGTGCCTTTCCTGGAAGAGACGTAAGTGCCCGGTATTCCGCTGCCGTCCTTGCAAGACGCTGTTGCCCATGCGAAGAGCCCGTGAAGCGACAGCCTATTTCCCCACTGCTGAATGACGATGGCGCAGAGAATCACAATCGCTTGGCGAGTAACGCTTTGTTATCTGGCCGGACTGACAGAAAGTCTTTTGGTCTTCGCATTTTTGGGAGCCCCGCACCGCAAGGTGGCGACGCAAGATCTCCTGTGGGCCTTCGCTCTTGAGCTGGCCGTGGGCGTGGTCGTCTCTTGGCCCCTCTGGCTGACCGCCGCTGTCGTCGCGTTCGTTTTCTCAAGATCAGTCGTTGCAAATCCAGGTCTGTGGGCTGGCGCGGCGGCGTTGATCGCCGCCGGCTTCTCGTATGGGACCCTGCCCTTCGACGGTGAGATCAGGTCTCTTGCCACCGTCGGAGGCCTCGCCGCAATTCTGGCAGGGATTTCTTTTTATTGTTGGAGTGTATCGCGCCCGGTTCCCCCGGCATCCAACTGAAAACACCCTCATCGCGCGCTTGCCTTGCGGGGCAAAACCGTTCATGCGAAGAGCCCGCACGCGAATGAAACCAGCGACAGGCAAGCGCAACAGATGAGCAGGCGCCGGAAATGAGCAAGCGCAAGAACGGGCTCACCTATGCCGAAGCGGGCGTCGACATCGACGCCGGCAATCTCATGGTCGAGAAGATCAAGCCGCTGGTGCGCGCCACCCGCCGGCCGGGCGCCGATGGCGAGATCGGCGGCTTCGGCGGTTTGTTCGACCTCAAGGCCGCCGGCTTCACCGATCCCGTGCTGGTGGCCGCCAACGACGGCGTCGGCACCAAGCTGAAGATCGCCATCGATGCCGGCAAGCACGATACGATCGGCATCGACCTCGTCGCCATGTGCGTCAACGACATCGTCGTGCAAGGCGCCGAGCCGCTGTTCTTCCTCGACTATTTCGCCACCGGCAAGCTCGATCCCGACCAGGGTGCCTCGATTGTCGGCGGCATTGCCGCCGGCTGCCGGCAGGCCGGTTGCGCGCTGATCGGCGGCGAGACGGCGGAGATGCCCGGCATGTATCACGACAAGGATTATGACCTTGCCGGCTTTGCCGTCGGTGCCGCCGAACGCGGCCAGTTGCTGCCGACCGACGACATCGTCGAGGGCGACGTGCTGCTCGGCCTTGCCTCGTCGGGCCTGCATTCGAACGGCTTTTCGCTGGTCCGTCGCATCGTCGCCGTAAGCGGCCTTGGCTGGGGCGATCCGGCGCCGTTCAATGACGAGGCGACGCTGGCCGAGGCGCTGCTCGAACCTACCCGCATCTACGTCAAGTCGATCCTCAAGGCGATCCGCAACACCCACGGCATCAAGGCGCTGGCCCATATCACCGGCGGCGGCTTTCCCGAAAACATCCCGCGCGTTCTGCCCAAGGATTTTTCGGCCGAGCTCGATCTCGGCGCCATCGAGGTGCCGCCGGTGTTCTCATGGCTGGCCAAGACCGGCGGCGTCGCGCCGGAAGAGATGATGCGGACCTTCAATTGCGGCATCGGCATGATCCTGGTCGTCGCCTCCGGCCAGGCGGCGCAGGTCGCTGCCGTTCTGCAGGAGGCCGGCGAGACGGTGACGCCGATCGGCCAGATCGTGCCGCGCCGCGATGCCGGCGTCATCTATCGGGGCTCGATTGGCCTATGAGGAAACGGACGGTCGTACTGATCTCGGGGCGCGGCTCCAACATGACGGCGCTGGTTGCGGCGGCGAGCAACCCGGCCTATCCGGCCGAGATCGTCGGCGTCATCTCCGACCGCGCCAATGCCGCCGGCCTTGGCATCGCCGCGGCGCGCGGCATCGCCACCAGAGTGATTTCGCGCTCCGACCATGCCAGCAAGCAAGCGCATGACGAGGCGATCGATGCGGCCCTCTTGTCGTTCGGCGCCGAGATCGTCGCGCTGGCCGGCTACATGCGCATCCTCGGCGCGCGCTTCGTGGAGAAGTGGCAGGGCCGCATGATCAATATCCACCCTGCCCTGCTGCCTGCCTTCAAGGGGCTGGATACGCATGCGCGGGCCCTCCGCGCAGGCATGCGCATCCATGGCTGCACGGTGCATTTCGTCACGCTCGACATGGATGACGGGCCGATCATCGCCCAGGCCGCCGTGCCGGTGATGGTCGGCGACAATGAGGACACGCTGGCCGCGCGCGTGCTCAAGGCCGAGCACCAGCTCTATCCGCTGGCGCTGGGGCTGGTCGCCGAAGGCAAGGCGCGAATGGAAGGCGGCCGCACGGTGTTTTCGCGCTTCGCCGACGATGCCGACAACGCCACGTCGGTGGTGATCGCGCCCGACCCGCTGCGCGAAGAGACCGATCTCGAGCACCTGGCGCGGATCACGCCGTGAGGGTCCGCAGAAACGGCCAATAAATCGCCGGGGAATGACAGAATAGATCAATGGACGTTTTCGACAGCGCGATCCGGCAAAAGCGTGATCTCGCCGGCGTCTTCGAGTACGACGAGGCGGACGATCCGAAAAGTGCACGGCATGTTTTTATCTCTGTCGGATCGAGGACGGACGAGTAGGTCCCATCATCGATGCAATTCACATTCGATCGGGCGATTGAGCCATCACTGAAGCAGACATTTCGGTCAGTTGGGATAAAGATGAAGGGCGTGTAGGCCTGTTCATCTTTGGTGCACTTTGGGCGAGTTTTGATACCGTCACAGGTGTTTTGATACCGTCACAGGTGCAAGACATGACGGCGGATATGGGAAAGACTTTCAGCCCGACATCCCTTGGACTTGAGTTGAATCCATGAAGCAACTGCTGCTCCTGCGTCACGCCAAGTCGAGTTGGGACGATCCCGACCTCATCGACTTCGACCGGCCGCTGTCCGCGCGCGGGCTGAAGGCAGCACCACTGGTCGGGCGCGAACTGGCCCGTCGCGGCTGGCTGCCGGAGCTGGCGCTGGTGTCGCCGGCGCTGCGCACCCGCGACACGTGGCGGCTGGTCTCGGCGGAATTGCCGGCGAAGGTGCAGGCCAAATTTTCCCAGGCGCTCTACGAGGCAGCGGCGGCGGACATCCTCGCCAAGGTGCGGCAAGTAAAGGCGGGGACTGGAACGCTGCTGGTGCTTGGCCACAATCCCGGGCTGGAGGAGTTCGCGCGCGGGGTTGCCGGGGCTGGATCGGACCAAGCGGCGCTGAAGAAGCTGGCGGAAAAATACCCCACCGCGGGCCTGGCTCGGTTCGACGTCGACGGCGATTGGACCGGTCTCACCTTCGGCAGCGCCCGACTGACGCACTGCATTTGGCCGAAGGATCTTCGCTAGCGACTGCCTGACAGGCCGGGGGATCGCCGACCTTTCGACCAAACCCGGCTTCGCGCAAACAAAAGCGGCGGACCAAGCCCGCCGCTCTTCGTGCTCCGGGGTTTGAGGAACTATCGGCCCCAGTTGCCCCGGCCAGATTGGGGCACTACGGGTTGATCCGCGCCGAACCGGGTCGTCGCCTCGGTGTCGACGGCATTGTGCTCGGCCGTCAGCGGCTTGCGGATCGAACCGGTAAACCCGTTGTCGATGCTGCCGACAGGCGCGTTGCCAACAGGCGCGGCCGGCTGGTTGACGCCGTCCGAGCCATAGTGATCGCTGCCTGCAAAGGCGCTGCCCGTGGCGACGAGGACGATGGTGGCGACGGTAAGAGCAGTCTTGGTCATTTCAGGTACTCCAATGTACTGGTCATTCGTGAGTTGTCGTTGCTTTCGACGCATTCGAGATGAGAGCGCTGTCCGCGCCGACGAATACGCACCCGGCTTTTTCCGATGTGCACGTTGCTGGACGATTTCAGCAACCGAGATTGTGGCTACAGATGAAACCTGCAAATCAAAGTATTCGATTGGCGCAGGATGCTATTCGGCGCACACGCCCGTTGATACGCGACAGCAAGAGTAGCGGCCCAAGCCCGCCGCTCTTTGTGTTGCGGGCCGTGATAATCAGCGGCCCCAGATGCCTTGGCCGGATTCAGGCGCCACCGACTCGGAGGTTGTCTTGGCACCGGTATGCTCGGAAGTAACTGGCTTGCGGATCGAACCAGTGAAGGTGTTGTCGACGTTGGCAGCAGCGGCGGCCGGCTGGTTGACGTTGTCCGAGCCATAATGGTCGCTGCCGGCAAAAGCAGTGCCGGTGGCAACGAGGATGGCGGCGGCGGTAAGAGCGAGCTTGGTCATTTCGGTACTCCGGTAGTTCTTTGGTCTGTCCGTCAAGTGGCGTGCCTCGGGAGGAATTCGCGTCGCTCGGACCAACCCCAGATGGGTCGGCAAGTCTGTCGTTTCCAATCACGAAAATTTTGTGCCGGTGCGCCAAATTGGCCGCTTGAAATTCGACATGCAACTCCTGCGCCACAATTTTCTTCTTTTTTTTCAACTAGTTATGCGGTCAGTGGTGATTGCCGCGCGAACATTCTTTGAGCCGGCGTTCACCCTTTCCTGTACTCTCTGCTAACGGAACCGAGCCGTTCGGTTCGAGTTCTTTTACGCTTGGCTGATCAGCGCTTTCAGAGGCTCGATCGACATTCCTGCCGACCGATCAATGCGCGGTGAAATTCACGCTGCCAGCTCAGCGCCAGCGGCGTCGTGCTTGGGCCGCGCGCTGGCCAGAAGCACGACCGGGCAGTTGCAGGCGGCCAAAACAGCGCCGGCGGTTTCACCGAAGAACAGGTCCTCACCCGGACGTTGGGTGACGCCCATCACGACGATCGCCGCTCCTTTGGCCGCCTCCCGGGTGATCGCCTTGTCGGGTGTGACGCGGGTATGGAACGCTGTGTCGATATGCAGGCCATAGCGGCCCGCCAGATCGGCGATGTCTTTCAGCACGGCCTCTTCGCGGCTATGTGACATCGATGTCGACCTGCGGCCCTTGGCTGCCTTTTGCGAGACGTAGAGAACCTTGATCCGCGCCCGGTTTGGACGGGCCAGCGCCAGCGCCAGGTCGGCGGCGCGACGCGCCACCTGGGTACCGTTGACGGGGACGAGAATGCTGGTGCCGGCCTTCAGCGTCGGCATCTTTTCGCCAGCATTGCCGCCGTTCAGGACGAGGCAAAGCGGGCCGTCAAATCCTGCGGCAATGTCGTTGAGGGCCGGCGCGAAGGCGCCATCGGCGGTCAGCACATTGTCCAGGCCGACCAGCAACAGGCCGTATCCCTTGCGGGCCTCTTCGGCGATCGTCTCACCCGTGGCCTCCAATTCGGTGCGGGCCGTCAGATGGACTTTGTCGACAAGCGTATCTTCGATCCGTTTCACCGCCTGAGCGCTCTTTTTTGCACCCTTTTTGATTTCCTGGAGGGCGCGCTCCTGTCCCTTGCTGTCGGTCGGCCTGTCAACTCGGCCGTCTTTCGGCTGAAGCAAGGTGGTGGGCAGGCGAAGCAAGGTGGTGGGCATGCCGCTGCCTCCGCCGACCAGTCCGGCGAGATATGCAGTGAACTTGCCGATCCTGCTGTCGTCGATCAGCACCAGCAGCCTCTCCAGCCTGGAAATGAAGCCGTATTCGTCCAACGCCTCGCGCTCGACACGCTGCTGCTCGTCGTGCCCAACCGGCAGCCGGCCGAGCGCCCAGCGCAGCATCGGCGGCATGGCCAAGGTGGTGATCACGGCCATGGTGACGATCATGGTGAAGAGATTGTGCGACAGGATGTTCATCGACAGGCCGATGCTGGCGACGATCACCTCGGTCGAGCCGCGTGCGTTCATGGCACTGCCGACGGCGATTGCTTCCTTGAGCGACATGGCGGCGAGCTTGGCGCCGATGAACGCGCCGCCAAACTTGCCGATGCTGGCGATGATCACGAGAGCGCCCGTCAGCATGGCAAGGGTTGGATCGGCGAGCACTGTGAGATCGGCGGACAGCCCCGCCATGCCGAAGAAGATCGGCATGAACAGCGCGGTGATGACGCCGCGCAGCTGGCCTTCGATATGGCTGGAGAGGATGGGTGATTCACCAACAAGGATGCCGGCGACGAACGCCCCCAGCACGGTATGGACGCCTATCAGATTAGTGATCAGCGCCATCGCTCCCATGATGATGAGGATCATGGTGATCACCGCAAACTCGCTGCGGAATTGATCGTTGGTCCAGCGGATCAAGGTGAAGACAAGACGGCGGCCAATGGTGAAGGAGAACACCATGAACAGTGCCACCGCGGCGATGGTGGTCACCAGCGGCGCGAACTGTAGCTTGCCATTGGTGGCGATGCCGAAGGTTACGGCGATGACCAGCCAGCCGATCGTGTCCTCGATGATCGCCGAGGAAATAATCACCTGTCCGAGGTTGCGGCGCATGAAGTTCATCTCGCGCACCACCATGGCGACGACCTTGACCGACGAGATCGACAGCGCCGTGCCCAGGAACAGCCCGGCGACGGTGCGCTGCGTGGGGTCAGCCAGCAATGCGTCCGGCAGGAATTGCGCCAGCGCAAAACCGAAGATGAAGGGCACCACGACGCCGGTAGCCGAAATGGAAAAACAGGCCGCGCCAACCCGGCGCACCAGCCGCAGGTCCGTCTCCATGCCGGTCAGCAAAAGCAGCATCAGGATGCCGAGCTGCGAGACGGCGTCGATCATGCCCTTTTGCGCAGGATCACTGGGAAAGATCAGGTGCTGGGCCGACGGCCACAGCCAGCCGAACAGCGAAGGACCGAGCAGGATGCCGCCGATCAGTTGGCCCATGATTGCCGGCTGGCCATAACGCTGCAGCACTTCGCCCAGGCCGCGCCCGACAAGCAGCAGAAGCACGATCTCGGCGACGAAAGCGCCTTCGCCCGAACCACCCATGCCGGAGGCCCGGGTACCGGCAACGAGCGTCTGCGCTGCCCAGGCCGCCCCCGCGGGGACGAAAGCGCAAACCAGCAGCGCCAGGCTGGAACGTGTCGGAGCCTGCCAAGCCATGAAACCCCCATCGCCCAATGCACGTGTCCAACAACGCGCGACAGGGCGTTGCGTTGCTAGACAGGGCGTTGCGTTGCTAGACGTGGACGTCACCGAAGGAGAGTTCGCCGTCGTCGCTCTCTGTCAGAAATGCTGTCACCAGCAGGCCCGCATAGAGGACGGCGACCAGCACGACGATGACGGCGCCCGGAATTGGACCCAAGGCAGCACTGGCGACGGCCTCACGCATCGACCCGACGAAGCCGATGCGGACACCTTCGGTCAGAAGACTGGGGGTCGACAGTTTGAGGATCCAGGCCAGCAGCAGGATCAGCAGCATGTAGATGTAATTGCGACGCAGGCGGCGCGCCAAAGCCATGCGTTGCGAAATCAGGAATTTCGGCGCGCGCAGGCTCTCGCCGACGATCAACAGCCAATCGGACGCGAAGTCCGGCTGCGGCGAGAATATCTGCGCGAAATAGTGCCGTTCGAACTGGCGCACGCGAGCCCGGTAGAAGTCGAAGAAGCGATATCGGCGGGCCTCTATCCACAGCAGCAGCAGAACAAGCAGCATGGCAAACAGCAGCACACCATGGTGAGCGCTGGCTGTCGAAAGCGAAACGGACAGCATTGCTGCGACAACGGTTATCGCCCAGTTGCTCGTCCGGTCCAGGCGGTCACGCCACCCAGCCATGCGCGCAATCTCGGCGCGATGAAAGTGGGACATCGTGGTCACGAGTTCGCCGGACGACAGTGTCCTTCCGATGGGATCCGGCGCCGGCAACACTTCTGCCATGACAATGCCTCCACCCGCCACGCGAAAACGGCCGGATGGAGATATCGTTCCGACGCTCAATCCGCCGGGCGCAGCCAGACCTTGTTGTCGTGGAAGGCGGCGCCGCCATAGGGCGCCGGCGCATCGGCGCCGGTCAGCACGTTGATGCCCTCGCCGCGCTCATGGGCGCTGTTCGGCCAGATGCCTTCGGCGACGACGACGCCGCGCTTAATGCCGTCGAACAGCTTTGCGTGCAGCACCACCTCGCCACGCTGGTTGCCGACCTCGACACGGCCGCCGTCGGCGACGCCGAGTGCCGCCGCATCATCGGGATGCAGGAGCAACTCCGGCCGGCGCTCCTTTGCCTGCGATACCGGCGTTTCGGCAAAGGTCGAATTGAGGAAATTGCGCGCCGGCGAGGTGGTCAGCCGGAACGGATGCTTCTCATCAGCCACCTCGATCAGGTCGACGTGGTCGGGGAATTCCGGCAGGTTCGCCACCGGTCCGAACAGGCCCATGCTTTTCGGCGGCCGGTTGGGTGCGGCCTGGCCCGTCCAGTCGGCGCGGAAATGGAATTTCTTGTCGGCATGGCCGAAGCCGTCCAGGAAATGTGCGGCCTCGAAATCCGGCTGCAAATCGACCCATTTCTGCTCTTTCAGGCTCGAAAAGCTGCCCAGCCCGCGCTTGCCCAGGATGATGTCGATATGCTGCTGCTCGGTCATGCCGAAGCCAGGGCGATCGGCGATACCGAGCCTTTTGCCGAGCTCCTCGATGACGAAATGGTTGGTGCGCGGACCTTCCGGCGGATCGATCAGCTTCGGCCCGAGTGTGATGTGCTGGTTGCCGCCGCCCTTGTAGACGTCGTCATGCTCGAGAAACATCGTCGCCGGCAGGACGACATCGGCGAGCTTGGCGGTGTCGGTCATGAACTGCTCGTGCACGCAGGAAAACAGATCGTCGCGCAGAAAACCTTGCTTCACCAGCCGCTGCTCCGGCGCGACATTGACCGGATTGGTGTTCTGGATCAGCAGCGCCGTCACCGGCGGGCCGCCATAGAGCGCATCCTCAGCCCCGGTCAGCACCGGGCCGATCCGCGAATGATCGAGATGACGGATCGCGGGGTCGCGCATCCGTGTGCCTTCGAGCAGTTCCTGGTTGAGCTTGAAGATGCCCGAATTGGAATGGAAGGCGCCGCCGCCCTCATATTGCCAGCAGCCGGTAACCGCGGCGATCGAGGCCGCGGCATGCATGTTGACCGAACCGTTGCGCTGCCGCGAAAAGCCGTAGCCGAGGCGGAAGTAGGTCTTCTTCGTCGTGCCGACGAGCCGGGCGAAGGTCTCGATTTCGTCGACAGAAAGCCCGGTGATATCAGCGGCCCATTGCGGCGTCTTTGTGCTGAGATGCGCTTCCAGACCGTGCGGATCGTCGGTGTATTGTTCCAGATAGGCGCGGTCGGCCATGCCGTCACGGAACAGCACGTGCATCACCGCGCAGGCCAGCGCGCCGTCGGTGCCGGGCTTCAGCACCAGGCCGAGATCGGCCTGCTTCATCGTTGCATTTTCGTAGACGTCGATGACGACGATCTTGGCGCCGCGTTCCTTGCGCGCCTTGATGGCGTGGGTCATGACGTTGACCTGCGTGACCACGGCGTTGGTGCCCCAGATCACCACGCAGTCGGACTTCGCCATTTCGCGCGGGTCGGGGCCGCGCAGCGCGCCGGCGCCCATCATCCAGCCGGTCCAGGCCAGATTGGTGCAGATCGAACCGAAGAAGCCGGAGTATTTCTTGGCGTGCCTGAGCCGCTCGATGCCGTCGCGCTGCACCAGCCCCATCGTGCCGGCATAGTAATAGGGCCAGACCGTCTCCGAGCCATATTTTGCCTCCGCCGCGATGAATTTTTCAGCGACCAGATCGAGCGCCGCCTCCCAGCTGGATTCCTTCCAGGCGCCCTCGCCCTTGCCGCCGGCTCGGATCAGCGGCTTCAGCAGGCGGTCGGGATGATGGACGCGATCAGCGTAACGGGCGACCTTGGCGCAGATGACGCCGGCCGTATAGCTGTTGGATTTGGCGCCATGGACACGGCCGATGCGCTTGTCGTCGAGCAGCTCGACCTCGAGCGCGCAGGTCGAGGGGCAATCATGCGGGCAGGCCGAATGGCCGATTTTGAGCTTGGCATACTGATTCATGGGTGCAAACTAGCCGTTTATGGCGGCGGCGTGTAGGGCCAGTTACCCGCCATCAATGCGCTTGAGCAAGGCGTTGTAGGCGCCGCATTTCGGGCAATGTATGTGGCGCTCGACATGCGATGATCCGGCTCCGGCGTCGATGACCAGCAGATTGCCGTCTCCACACTCAGGGCATTTTACGACCGCTTCGGAATTGACAACCAAAACCTTGGCAGCTTCGATCCAAAGTTTTGTCGACATCGTCCTACTCCGCCGTGCCTTCCTCGTACTCCGCCGACATCGACAGCCATTTTTCCTCATGGCCGGCCAGCTGTTGCGCAAGTTGTGAGCGCTCCTTGGCCAGCCTTGTCGCGGTCGACGGGTCCTTTTCGTAGACGGCCGGGTTGGCGAGTTCGTCCTCGATCAGGTCGATGCGCTTGCGGAGGCGGTCCATCAGCGCTTCGGTGGCGCGGATTTCCTTGGCCAGCGGCTCGAAGGCGGCGCGGCGCGCGGCTGCGTCGCGGCGGCGGTCGGCCTTCGACGCCTTTTCCGCCTCGCGCTTGCCGCGGCGGTCGCCGGAGACGCCGGTGACCAGTGTCTTGTAATCCTCGAGATCGCCGTCATACGGATTAACCGCGCCGTCCTTGACCAGCCAAAGCCGATCGGCGGTCGCTTCGAGCAGATGGCGGTCGTGCGAGATCAGGATGACCGCGCCGGGAAAATCGTTCAGCGCATGGATCAGTGATTCACGGCTGTCGATATCAAGATGGTTGGTCGGCTCGTCGAGGATGAAAAGGTTCGGCCCCTCGAAGGCCGACAGGCCCATCAGGAGCCGCGCCTTCTCGCCGCCGGACAGATCCTTGGCCGCGGTATTCATCTTTTCGGTGGTCAGGCCGAACTGGGCGACGCGGCCGCGCACCTTGGATTCCGGCGCGTCCGGCATCAGCCGGCGGACGTGTTCATAGGCGTTTTCATCGGGCCTGAGGTCGTCGAGCTGGTGCTGGGCGAAGATTGCCACTTTCAGCCCGGGCGCCACGGTCATGCTGCCGGTCTCCGGCTTCAGCCGGCCGGCCAAAAGCTTGGCGAAGGTCGACTTGCCGTTGCCGTTGGCGCCGAGCAGCGCGATGCGGTCGTCGGCATCGATGCGCAGCGTCATCTTCTTCAGGATCGGCGCACCCTCGGTGTAGCCGACATTGACGTTGTTCAGCGCAATGATCGGCGAGGCCACCGCCTTCACCGGCTCCGGAAAGGAGAACGGCCGCACCGTGTCGTTCACGATCGCGGCGATCGGCTTCATCTTCTCCAGCGCCTTGATGCGGGACTGCGCCTGCCTCGCCTTCGATGCCTTGGCGCGGAAGCGCTCGACGAAGGATTCCATGTGCTTGCGCGCGGCTTCCTGCTTGACGCGGCCCTTCTCCTGCAATTCGCGCTGCTCGGTGTATTGGCGCTCGAACTGGTCGTAGCCGCCGCGCCAGAAGGTCAGCTTCTTCTGGTCGAGATGGACGATCGAATTAACGGCGCGGTTGAGCAGGTCGCGATCGTGCGAAATCAGCAGCACGGTATGCGGATATTTCGACACGTAGTTTTCCAGCCACAGCGTGCCTTCGAGGTCGAGATAATTGGTCGGCTCGTCGAGCAGCAGCAGATCGGGCTCGGCAAACAACACGGCGGCCAGCGCGACGCGCATGCGCCAGCCACCGGAGAAGGACGAGGCCGGGCGCCGCTGCGCGGCATCGTCGAAGCCGAGGCCGGCGAGAATGGTGGCCGCGCGTGACTCGGCCGAGTGCGCATCGATATCGGCCAGCCGCATGTGGATGTCGGCGATGCGGTGCGGGTCGGCCGCCGTCTTTTCCTCTTCGAGCAGCGCACTCCGTTCGAGGTCGGCCTTGAGCACGATCTCGATCAGCGGCTCCTCGGTGCCCGGCGCTTCCTGCGCCACCTGGCCGATGCGCGTGTTCTTGGGCAGGCTGATCGAGCCGGTCTCGGAGGCGAGGTCGCCGGTGATCGCCTTGAACAGGGTCGTCTTGCCGGTGCCGTTGCGGCCGACAAGGCCAGCCTTGCTACCGGCCGGCAAGGTCAGCGAGGCATGGTCGAGAAGCAGGCGTCCGGCCATACGGAGCGAAAGGTCGTTGATGATCAGCATGGCCGGGCTTTTGCACGGGACAACCATGCTTCGCAAGGGCTTGAGCCCCGGTTCGCCGCATAAGCCGCGAAAACCGACAAAGCTGGTGATGTCGACCCCGCGCGCCGCGACTTCCCGCAAAACGCAAAAAGAACCCGCTATCCTGAGGGGGGACAAGGAGAGCGGGCTCTTTCGTGAACGGCGGCCTTGGGAGCGTCCGATCGACATCCAAACACGCAGCAGCCTGGTTTGTTCCATGGGAAGAACGAACTATGTGATGAACAAACGCTGCTGTGGCCGGCAGGTTTGTCCACAGGGGTGTGCCGTCTGTACGCTATCGACCATGACGCTGCGGAAAGACTCGGCTATCCTTGGATGTGCGGCGGGCCTGATCTCCGCCTGGCCGGCGCCATCAGCTTCCTCCCAAGCGGCGCCGGCCACCTTCCTTGACCGGCGCCGACGCCATTTGAGGCGGTCATTGTTTCGGCGGCGTGCCGGGCTGATCGCCGCCGGTCGTCGACTTCGGCACCGGATTCTTGTCGACCTGCGGGTTCTGATCGACCGTGTCGCCAGGGGCCTTGGTCGGCTGGATATTGTTGTCGCAACCCGCAACAGTCAGAGCTGCCATAAGCAGCAGGATTGAGCGCTTTTTCATCGCAGTCTCCTCTCGCCCGACAACGAGGCGTCGGCGATTTGGTTGCGCGGCCGGTGTCGTTCCTGCATTCGCCAGGGGCCTGGGAACAAAATGCCGCGTCTCCGGTTGCTCCACAATCAATGGAGGATGGCATGATCCGTCTGCTCATCGCCGGGGCAATCGTCTATGTTGCCTATCGCGTCGCCAAGAAAGTGATCGATGAGGTGCCCGACGATTTCGATCCGCTGCTGTTGCCACCGCCACAGGACGATCGCGAGGCGCTACGGCGGCAATCGGCAAGGATGGGCGTCGAGCCCGAGCGTTAGTCGACAGGCCTGCCCGCAAGGCTTCTTCGCTCACGGGCCCTATTCCGGCTCCGCAAACCGTTGCGAACAAAGCAGAAACGATGCTTGATGGGCGATGAACCTCGCCGCCCGTGATTCGTCCTTCCAGCCGGCCTATCTGGCGAAGCTCAACGCCGAGCAGCGGCTTGCCGTCGAACATGGCGACGGCAAGATCGCCGGACCGTTGCTGGTCATTGCCGGCGCCGGCTCCGGCAAGACCAACACGCTGGCGCACCGGGTCGCGCATCTGATCGTCAGGGGTGCCGACCCGCGCCGCATCCTTTTGATGACATTTTCGCGCCGTGCCGCAGCGGAAATGGCCAAGCGGGTCGAGCGCATCGCCGGCGAGGTGCTGGGGCGCGATGCCTCGGTGATTACCGATGCGCTGAGCTGGGCCGGCACGTTCCACGGCATCGGCGCCAGGCTGCTGCGCGATTATGCGCTGGAGATCGGTCTCGATCCGGCCTTCACCATCCACGATCGCGAGGATTCCGCCGACCTGATGAACCTCGCCCGCCACGAGCTTGGGTTTTCAAAGACCGAAGCCCGCTTCCCGACCAAGGGCACCTGCCTGGCGATCTATTCGCGCGCCGTCAACGCACAGGCGCCGCTCGGCGAGGTGCTGGGTTCGGTGTTCCCGTGGTGCGCCGGCTGGGCCGAACAGCTGAAGCAATTGTTCGCCCGATATGTCGAGGCCAAGCAGGCGCAGAATGTGCTCGATTACGACGACCTGCTGCTCTACTGGGCGCAGATGGCCGGCGAGCCGGAAATCGCCGCGCATCTGGGTGCGCGTTTCGACCATGTGCTGGTCGATGAATACCAGGACACCAACCGGCTGCAGGCATCGATCCTGACGGCGCTCAAGCCCGACGGATCGGGGCTGACGGTGGTCGGCGACGACGCGCAGTCGATCTATTCGTTCCGCGCCGCGGAAGTGCGCAATATCCTCGATTTTCCCAAGCAGTTCGCGCAGCCGGCGGAGGTCGTCATGCTGGAGCGCAACTACCGCTCGACCGAGACGATACTGACCGCCGCCAATGCGGTGATCGGCGAAGCGTCGGAGCGTTTCACCAAAAATCTCTGGACCGAGCGCAAATCGGCGGAAAAGCCGAAGCTGGTCAGCGTGCGCGACGAGACCGAGCAGGCGAGCTATGTCTGCCAGGCGATACTCACCGAACGCGAGGCCGGCACCGTTCTCAAAGCACAGGCGGTGCTGTTTCGCGCCTCGCACCATAGCGGCCCGCTGGAGATCGAGCTGACGCGCCGCAACATCCCCTTCGTCAAGTTCGGCGGGCTGAAATTCCTCGATGCCGCCCACGTCAAGGATATGCTGGCCGTGCTGCGCTTTGCCGAAAACCCGCGCGACCGCGTCGCCGGCTTTCGCGTGCTGCAACTTCTGCCGGGCATCGGCCCTTCGGCCGCCAATGCGATCGTCGAGACCATGGCAAATTCGCTTGACGAGACGATGGGGCTTGCCCGCTATCGGCCGCCGCAGCGTGCCGCCGACGACTGGCCGGGCTTTGTCGCGCTCTATAGCGGCCTGCGCGCCGGCGCGCAAAAATGGCCGGCCGACATCGAACAGGTCAGGCTCTGGTACGAGCCGCATCTGGAACGCATCCACGAGGATGCAACGACGCGCCGGGCCGATCTCCTGCAGCTCGAGCAGATCGCTTCCGGCTATGCGTCGCGCGAGCGCTTCCTTACCGAGCTGACACTCGATCCGCCGGACGCGACCAGCGACGAGGCCGGCCCGCCACACCGCGACGAGGATTATCTGATCCTTTCGACGATCCATTCGGCCAAGGGCCAGGAGTGGAAGAACGTCTTCGTGCTCAACACCGTCGACGGCTGCATCCCGATCGATCTCGGCGTCGGCAGCAAGGAGGATGTCGACGAGGAGCGGCGGCTGCTCTACGTGGCGATGACGCGGGCCAAGGACACCCTGCACCTGGTCATGCCGCATCGCTTTTTCGTCCATGGCCAGGCGGCGCGCGGCGACCGCCATGTCTATGCCTCGCGCACGCGCTTCATCCCGCGCTCGATCCTCGGCGCCTTCGAGCAGGTGGCATGGGCCAGCGTCCAGGCCAGAGACGATCCGCGCCGCCAGCCGCAGGTACGTGTCGACCTCGGCGCCCGCATGCGCGGCATGTGGAAATAGGCACCCGCCTCGACGTCGGCGCTGCTCGCCCGGCGACCGCTCCCGGAGCCGGCGAAAAAACAATCCCGGCAACATGGAACCTCGCGCCGTGATCCGCGTTTCTGCCCGACCCCCAGACCGGAGAACGGCGTCCGCCGTGACCTCCGCCCATTCGAGAGGCCAGAATGCACGACAGGACGTTTTCCACCCCGGTCGCCCTAACCGTTGGCGCCGGCTACAAGCGTACGATCGCTTCGTTCTCCGAGATGCACGAATTCCTGACCGAGTTCCCGCCTTCGCGCCGCCGGCTGAGCTATGGCGCCGCGGTGAAGGCCTGCGAGGCGGCACGTGCCGGCGATATCTCGCCCGAAGCGGCACGCGACGCCCTGATCACCTTTGCCGTAACGGCAGGCATCCTCTGGCCGGCCGCCCAGCCGGCGGTCTCGGTCAAGCCGGTCGCCCGGGGCCTCGGCGGCTACGCCGCCTGACAGAAACGACCATCAATGGACCGTCATCGGGCCGCCGCCCGGCGGGTCGCCCGCTGCCGCGGTTTCGAAACTGACCTGATCGCGGCCGTTCGATTTGGCCTTGTAAAGGTGCTTGTCCGCCACCACGAACATCTCGGCGTAGGTGGTCGGCCCGCTGAAGGCGACGCCGCCGATGCTGACCGAGAGAGGACAGGGCCGGCCGCCAGGCGAGAACTCCGCCTCACGGACGCGCCGGCGAATTGTCTCCGCCACCAGCCAGGACTGCGAAGGATCTGCGCCGGGAAGGAAAACCGCAAATTCCTCGCCGCCGATCCGGCCGACGATGTCGGCGCCGCGCAGCTGGCCCTGGATTGTCCTGGCGATCAGCTTGAGCGCCTGGTCTCCGCAGTCGTGGCCGAGGCGGTCGTTGACGGATTTGAAATGGTCGGCATCGACGATCAGCAAGGCTCCGGCATTTACGACGGAATGGCTGCGGGCCTGTTCGAGATAGGCCTCGACGAGCATGGAAAATGCACCCCGGTTGAATACCGCCGTCAGGCTGTCGGTCGCCGCGACGACGGCCAGTACCTTCTGCGCGATCGCCAGCTGGCGCATTTTCCACATGAGGAAGAAGAAGAACGAGCTGGCCAGGACAAGCGGCAGCAGCAGGTCTGTGAGCTGCGCCCGCCACAGCGCTTCCGGCGACAAATACGGGAAATTGAAGGAATCGACGAGGAATGCGGCTGCAATGCAGACTGCCGTGCCCGCGACGGTAACCGCCACGACCCTGCCCCAGCTCGTCGGGGACAAATCGATCTGCATGCTTTTGCTCCTGCTTCAGCCGGCTACCTTGAAGCAACAGCGCAAACGAAGTCCTAAGACTTTGCTTCAATTCGATCGCAGTCGAAGCGAAACCAGCCGTCGAGATGGCGGCCAGATAAGGAGATCGGTCCTAAATCAGCTGCCGTCTGATGCTCATCCGGGTGACCGCGGTCACAAGAATGGCGCCGATCATGAAATAGATGGTCGCGACAATGTCGCCCTGGTGGAAATAATAACCGGAGTTGAGAAGCGCCAGGACCACGGCGAAGAACGCCACGAGGCGCAAGGGTTCATTGGGCATGCGTGCCAATTCTCGCTGTTGCTGCTGAATGCTGCTGAAGCGGCCGCCCTCACGACCGTCCGCTCCATAAAATGTTTCGGCGCGTTTTGCAATCTCGGCAGATTGTCCTCTATCCACCGTCCGCGTCACCAGCCGCCCCAGATTCAGGCGAAAGCCCTGCCCTCCTCGCTGCGCTGGAACATCGTCAGGTCCAGTCCGAGGCTTGGCTTGCCCAGAATGGTCAGGATCGCATGCGCCTGGCCGCGGTGGTGGGTCTGGTGGTTGAAGAAGTGGTCGAGCGCCGGCGCCAGCCGCTGAGAGACGGTGCGCATATCCGAGACGGTCATGTAGGAGAAGCGGCCCGACAGCGCCTTGTCGCTCAGGCCGTCGACCCAGTCGATGATCCGTTTGTCCTCGGCCTCGCGCGCCAGCCGCAAGCCTGGCAAGGCGCGGTGCAGGACCGTGTCGAGCCTTGCCGGCGCGTCGCCCTCGCCGGTGAAGCGTTTCATCCAGATACGGTCGGCTGCCAGGAGGTGGTTGAGCGTTCCCATCATCGAACCGAAGAAGACGCCGACATTGCGGTCGAACTCTTCCTCGTCGAGATCGGCGGCGGCATCGTAGATGCGGCCGTTGGCCCATTGATTGTAGGCCGCAAACATCCTGAAATGCTGTTTCATTTTCTCCCGACCTGCGAGACCCCCTGCGCGGGTCCGTTTCGGGCATAGTTAGACTGCAAGGACGCTGCCGCCAATGACCATTCTGCTCTATGACCTTGTCGGACGCGATGCCGCCCGCCCATTCAGCCCACATTGCTGGAAGGCGGCGATGGCGCTGGCCCACAAAGGGCTCGACATCACCAGCGTGCCGACCCGTTTCGTCGAAGTGCCGAAGGTGGAAGGCGGCGTCTCGAAGCTCGTTCCGGTGATCCGCGACGGCGAGACGGTGGTCGCCGATTCCTTCGCCATCGCGCTCTATCTCGAGGAGACCTATCCCGAGCGGCCGACGTTGTTTTCCGGCGACGGCGGCAAGGCGACGGCGCGCTTCATCGAACGCTGGTCGCAGCTGACCATCCATCCCTACGTCACCACCGCTGCGATACTGGACCTGCACGCTATGCAGGACGAGGCGAACGCCGCCTATTTCCGGCAGAACCGCGAGCAGCGCTTCGGCAAGCCCCTGGAGGCGGTTTACGCCACCCGCGACGCCGGGCTCGCCGGCTTCCGCGCCTCGCTGGAGCCGCTGCGCTCGATGCTTGGCTATCAGCCCTTCATCGGCGGCCGGTCGCCGCTATTTGCCGACTACATCGTTTTCGGCGCGCTGCAATGGGCGCGCATCGCCACGCCCTACCGGCTGCTCGACGACAGCGACGTCGTGGCGCAATGGTTCGAACGATGCCTCGATCTGCATGGCGGCCTCGGCCGCAACGTCGCGGCGGCAGCGATCGCCCCGCTCGAGAGTTGAAATCGGCAGTTTTTATCGGAGGCGCCACATTTTGTTCTTGCTTTGTGCCGGCAGCTATGCTACTAATCTCGATATGGTGATGATTCGCACCGACGCCCGCCCGGCCTGCCGAGGCGGGTTTTGTTTTGCCGATCGAGGTCCAACGGCGTTGCCGGCAGGGATGTCGTCCGGCCTTAGCTGCAAGTTGCCAGCCGGCGAAATGCGACAATGCGGGTAGACGAAGTGTCGCTCGAAGCGCCTCATCAGTGCCTGGATCGAAGCAAACAAGACGAACATCCGGCGAACCGGGCAATCACAACAAAGGCAGCGCGCCATGACGGCAAACCCAGAGTTCCCGGCCGATTTTCGCGCTGCGCTCGCCAACCTTTTCCTGTGGCGGCGCGACGTCAGGCGGTTCAAGCCGACGCCGCTCCCCGATGGAGCGCTGGAGCGGCTGCTCGAGCTTGCCAGCGCCGCGCCGTCCGTCGGGCTGAGCCAGCCCTGGCGCTTCGTCGTCGCCGAGAGCGAAGCATGCCGCGCCGCCGTCAGGGCCTGCTTCGAGCGCTGCAACGCGGAGGCACTCCAAACCTTTTGCGGTGAACGCGCCGCCCTGTATTCGCGCCTGAAGCTTGCCGGCCTGAATGAGGCGCCCTGCCAGCTTGCGGTTTTCGCCGACCGCGCAACCGAGCAAGGACATGGGCTCGGCCGCCAGACCATGCCGGCCACCATAGACTATTCGGCTGTCATGGCGGTCCACACGATGTGGCTGGCGGCGCGGGCCGAAGGAATAGGCATGGGCTGGGTCTCGATCCTCGATCCGGCGGAGATGGCGACGATCCTGGATGTGCCGCCGGAGTGGACGCTGATCGGTTACTTCTGCATCGGCTATCCCTCGGAGGAACACAGCGTGCCGGAACTGGAACGGGAAGGCTGGGAAACCCGGCGGCCGTCTATCGTGACAAGGCGGTAGTGGAATGGCGGCGCTGCGCGGGGAAGAATGACTCCTCCCTGCAGGGCTGTGGATGTCATGGATGGTTTCGCCGATCGTCAGCATTGCCAGCAAGACACACCATGGCAAAGCCAGTCGTGACGGGCTTGACCTGAGGGAAGGGCATAGAATGTTTCGCTACGACATGCAGGCCGAGATCTGGGTCTATCCGGGCAAGGGCGGCTGGCATTTCGTGACGCTGCCGCCGGAGCTTGGAGCCCGGATCAAGACGGCGATAGTGGGGATGGCAAGGCCCTGGGGCTCGCTTGGCGTGGAAGCCGTCATCGGCCAGACCAGATGGCGGACATCGCTGTTTCCCGACCAGAAATCCGGCAGCCTGCTCTTGCCGATCAAGACCGCGGTGCGGGTCCGCGAAGGCCTCGGGGCTGGCGACACGGCCAACCTGACGATCGAGATGCAGTTATGACGACGTTGTGTCAGGCTGACGACGACGCGCTATAGCCCAGTCGGTCGGATCCAAAGTGAGTACGGTTTCTGGAAAATCCGATGCTCAACAAAAAGATGAGCGGCGGCATGGTTCGACTTGAAAGTCCGCCGCCCCAGCGCAGAAATGCGCGCTGCGCCGGCCTCCCCTTGGCAAGCCGGCGGGCGGCTTGTATAGAGCCCGCCACCCTCAATTCCACTCTCCATGACAAGGACGATCCCATGGCGCTCGAACGCACTTTTTCCATGATCAAGCCGGACGCGACCCGTCGCAATCTCACCGGCGCTATCACCAAGATACTGGAAGATGCCGGCCTGCGCGTCGTCGCTTCGCGCCGGGTGTGGATGAGCCGCCGCGAGGCGGAAGGTTTCTATGCCGTCCACAAGGAGCGTCCGTTCTTCGGCGAGCTGGTCGAATCCATGTCGTCGGGCCCGACAGTCGTGCAGGTACTGGAAGGCGAGAACGCCATTGCCAAGAACCGCGAAGTGATGGGCGCCACCAATCCGGCAAGCGCCGCCGAAGGCACCATCCGCAAGCTGCACGCGCTGTCGATCGGTGAGAATTCCGTGCATGGTTCCGATGCGCCGGAAACCGCCGCGCAGGAGATCAAATACTGGTTCTCGGACACCGAGATCGTCGGCTGAGCCGGCATCCCGAACCCCATCAAGAAGGCCGGCACAACGCCGGCCTTTTTTGCTAAAGCGCGTCGCGTTCGACCGGCCTCCTGCGACGCGTGTCAGGTTTCTTGTCTTGATGCATATCGGTATCGCAAAACCGCTGCACAGTTTTGCGCGACATGCAGTAGCCGACATTTTCAGCTTCAGGCTCCTCGACGGGTCACGGGTGCGTTAAGCTCGGAGCGGCGGATCAAACGCGGTCCCGACAATGGAGCCGACCAGGCCATGACCAGCACCATTCCCGGTTTCTTCCAAGGCACCGAAATGCCAACCGGCGGCTGGTGGGAAGCGCTGTGGCCCGAGCCCGCCAGCGTCCTGGCGGCGGTCGGCATGAAGCCCGGCACGGACGTGGTCGATCTCTGCTGCGGCGACGGCTGGTTCACGCTGCCAATCGCCAGGGTCGCCCGTCATGTAATCGCTATCGACATTGATGCCGATCTGCTCGAAGTCGCCAGGCGGCGGCTGGCCGAAGGAGGCGCGAGCAATTGCGAGTTTTTGGCGGGCGACGCCTATGAACTTGCCAGGCTGGTGCCTCAAACCGTCGACTTCGTCTTTATCGCCAACGCTTTCCACGGCGTTCCGGATCGGCCGCGGCTTGCCCGCGCCGTGCGCGCGACGCTTGGCCCTGCCGGTCGTTTTGCCATCGTCAACTGGCACCAGTATCCGCGCGAGCAGACCACGGTCCTGGGCGAGCCGCGCGGGCCAAAGACCGAGCTGAGGCTGTCACCCGAACAGACCACCGCGTCGGTGGAAGCGAGCGGGTTCAAGCTCGCCGAGCTGGTTGATGTGCCGCCCTATCACTATGGCGCGGTATTCAAACTCGCGACGAATTGAGAAATATCGCATGAGATGCGGCATCGTCGCCCGATACATGTCGCCCGCCGCCCCCTAGCGGCGGGTTCTGCCAGTCTATTTCGCCTCGCGTTCCTTCACGTTCGCATGTTCGTTCGCCGCTTCCGTGTCGGTGGACGGGGTCTTGGTCTCTTCACCTGAAAACGGGCTGCCCTGCCCCGGTGCGAGATCGCCGCTATGGCCGGCCTTGTTGGTCTGGAACGGTTGGCTGTCCGCTTTGAGACCGTGGTCAAGAGCATTGACGAGATGGTCGTCCGCCTTGGCAAGGCCGGTAAAGGCAAGGAGCGATGCACCGGTGGCGGCAAGGATAAGCGTGTGCGTTTTCATGTCTGGACTCCTTTGAGTTAAGGCCAGAACGAGCCGCAGCCATTCTGGCGGCTTCAACGAAGGGACAAACGTCCCTTTTGCCTTACCCGCCATTCATGAAGAACTAACGCGCCCCCTGCCCGGCCTATTCCCGCTGAAACACAACGTGATCGGCATGCGGCTGCCGCGCGGGCCAATCGGCGCGGACTAAGCGCTAGCTCGCGGCGTTGAAGCGCAGGATGTCGCGGCCGTCTCTGTCGGCGATGACAAGCTTGCCGGCGTCGACGTGGTAGGATGCTGCTTTGGCCAGCGCCTCGAACAGCGCCTTTTCCTCGGCCATGACCTGAGGCGCGCAGGCCTTGAAGGTCGAGCCGATGTCGCTGACGGCGATCGTCGAGCCGTCTACCTTGGCAGTGGCGAAATAGACGTTGCAAGGGCCGCTGCCGCCGGCCTTGCCGGCTTCGCTGATGCGGAATGTCGCCCGCGGCTCGGCAATCACGCCGACACCGTCGATATATTCGACCAGCCAGCTTTGGCCGAACACCGAGGCTGCCGCCGGCGCATCGCTCGGCGCCGCCATTTTCAGCATGATGGTCTGTGGCGCGTCGCTGAGCGGGTCGACCTGATGGCGCGCATCTGTGACGAACAGCAGCCGGTCGTCGACAGTGATGCGCGCCTGCAGCGCGTAGGTCATATCAGGCCGGATCACCTGCGGGTCGAAGCTGATCTCGAACTTGATCGGCACCTGGCCGGCCGGCACCACCTTGCGCTCACCGATGATTGCGGCCGGCGCGTCGGCCAGCGACACGTCGGCAAGCTGCACGGAAAGCACGGCATTGGGCGGCAGCGCGATGCGCTCGCGATACATCACCTCGCCCTTGAGGGTCTTTTCGGCAGCCGCGGAATGATCCGGGACGGCTAGGATGCCGACGGCCAGCGGCACCAGTCCGAAGATGAAGAACTCGGCGATCCTGTCCAGCATGATCCTGCTCCCCTTCCGGCGAAGGGTCTCGCAGGATTGCGGTCAATGAATGGCTGGCCGGGTATGGATGGCTGTCGCAGGGATTTATTTCGACGGCGGCTGCTTCCAGCGGCCCGCCGCCTTGTCGTCGGCATCCTTGGCGTCGACCCAGCCGCCCTCGGAACCGTCGCTATGGTGTTCCTTTTTCCAGAACGGCGCCCGTGATTTCAAATAGTCCATCAGGAAATTCGCGGCCTCGAACGCCGCCTGCCGGTGGGCGGAAGCCGCCACTACCAGCACGATGTTTTCGCCGGGCGCGATCTTGCCGTGGCGATGGATCGCGGTGAGCCCCTGCAGCGGCCAGCGCTCGATTGCCTCGCCGGCGATGCGGGATATCTCGGCTTCCGCCATGCCGGGATAATGTTCGAGCTCGAGCGCCGAGAGCCTGCCTTGCTCGTCGCGGCAAAGGCCGGAGAAGGTCACCACAGCGCCGATATCGTTGCGACCCCTGGTCAGCCTGGCGATCTCGGCGGCGACGTCGAAATCCTCCGCCTGGATGCGCACGACCGGCACCACCGCGGACATGGTTCAGCCACCGGTCATCGGCGGGAACAGCGCGATCTCGCGCGCGCCGGCGATCTTCTCGCGGTGCTCGACATGTTCCTGGTTGATGGCGACGCGGATCACGTCAGGATATTGCAGCGCGTTCTCGTACTCCTCGCCGCGCGATTTCAGCCAGCGCAACAGGTCGGCGACCGTTTCGATGCCGGCCGGCAGTTCGACCTCTTCCTCCGGTCTGCCGATCCGCTCGCGCACCCAGGCGAAATAGATGAGCTTCGTCGACATTTTATTCATCCATGATGTGCTTGAGGCCGGCGCGGAAATAGTCGTAGCCGGTGTAGAGCGTCACCAGGGCTGCGATCCACAGCAGCACCAGCCCGGTCTGGGTGGTCAGCGGGAAGATCTTGTCGCCGGCGGGACCTGCAAGCAGGAAGGCGATGGCGATCATCTGGATGGTGGTCTTCCATTTGGCGAGCTGCGTCACCGGAACCGAGACCTTCAAGGCCGCCAGATATTCGCGCAGGCCCGAGACCAGGATCTCGCGGCACAGGATGATGATCGCGGCCCATAGCGACCAGCCGGCGATGCCGGCATGGCGGTCGGTGTCGGCGGCAAGCAGCAGCAGGCAAGTGGCGACGAGCAGCTTGTCGGCGATCGGGTCGAGCATCTTGCCGATGTTGGAGGTCTGCTGCCAGGCGCGCGCCAGATAGCCGTCGAAGTAATCGGTGATCGAGGCGAGCAGGAAAATGATGAGCGCCGACCAGCGCGCGAAGTCGCTCGATTTCAGATGCCCTTCCAGGAAGAAGCACAGCACCACCAGCGGCACCGCCAGGATGCGGGCATAGGTGAGCATGTTGGGCAGGTTGAATGCGCGCTGAGCCATGTTTTGGGAACTCTTTCTGCCTGCTTAGTCAAATCAGAAGCGAATGTGGGGGGTCAACAGGCCAGAATCGATTAGCCAGCCGAAATGTCGGCAATACGTCTTAGCTCTCGTGAAAATGATTGTAGACCAATTTCGCCACCTGCTCGGAAATGCCGTCGACCTTGACCAGGTCCTCGACGGCGGCACGGCTGACCGCCTTGGCCGTGCCGAAATGCATCAGCAGCGCGCGCTTGCGACCGGGTCCGATGCCGCTGATCTCGTCGAGCGGGCTCTTGACCATCTCCTTCTTGCGGCGGGCGCGGTGCGAACCGATGGCGAAGCGATGGACCTCGTCGCGCAGCCGCTGGACGAAATAGAGCACCGGATCGCGAACGGGCAGCGAGAATGGGGCCTTGCCCTTGACGAAGAAGCGTTCGCGGCCGGCATCGCGGTCCTGACCCTTGGCGATGCCGATGGCCACGACGCGGTCCTCGATGCCGAGATCGGCGAGGATCTCGCGCACCGCCGTCATCTGGCCCTGGCCGCCGTCGATGAGGATGACGTCGGGCCAGGCGGGGAAGCCGCCCGCGTCCTCGATATCGTCGCCCGGTTCGGTAGGGCTCGCCTCGCCCGCGCCCTCGGTTTGCGGGGCGTCGCCATGTTCCTTCAACAGCCGCGAAAAGCGCCGCTGCATCACCTCGCGCATCATGCCGAAATCGTCGCCCGGCGTGATCTCGGTCGAGCGGATGTTGAACTTTCGATACTGGTTCTTCACAAAACCTTCCGGCCCGGCGACGACCATGGCGCCGACGGCGTTGGTGCCCATGATGTGCGAGTTGTCATAGACCTCGATGCGCACCGGCGGTTTTTCCAGGCCGAAGGTCTCAGCAAAGCCAGTGAGCAGCCGCGCCTGGGTCGAGGTTTCGGCGAGCCGCCGGCCGAGCGCCTCGCGCGCGTTCTGCAGCGCGTTGTCGGTCAGGTCCTTCTTCTCGCCGCGCTGCGGCACGGAGATTGACACCTTGCGGCCGGCGCGGGTGGAGAGGGCCTCCGCCAGCAATTCCTGGTCCTCGACGCCATGCGACAACAGGATGGTGCGTGGCGTCGGCTTGTCGTCGTAGAACTGCGCCAGGAACGATCCCAGCACCTCGCCGGCTTCGAGCGCCGGATCGGCCTTGGGAAAATAGGCGCGGTTGCCCCAGTTCTGGCCGGTGCGGAAGAAGAACACCTGGATGCAGACCTGGCCGCCCTCCTGATGGATGGCGAAGACATCGGCCTCGTCGACGGTCTGCGGATTGATGCCTTGATGGCTCTGCACATGCGACAGCGCCGCCAGCCGATCGCGATAGATGGCGGCGCGTTCGAAATCGAGGTTCTCCGAAGCCTGCTGCATGGCGGCGGAGATCTCCGTCTTCACCTTCTGGCTGCGGCCGGAGAGAAAATCCCTCGCCTCGGCGACAAGCCTTGCATAGTCGCCGTGCGAGATTTCGCCGGTGCACGGGCCGGCGCAGCGCTTGATCTGGAACAAAAGGCAAGGCCGGGTGCGGTTCTCGTAGAAGGAGTCGGTGCAGCTCCTGAGCAGGAAGGCGCGCTGCAGCGAGTTGATGGTACGGCCAACTGCGCCGGCCGAGGCGAAGGGGCCGAAATAGTCGCCCTTGCGCGAGCGCGCGCCGCGGTGCTTGTAAATACCGGGCGAGACATGGTCGCCGGTCAACAGGATATAGGGGAACGACTTGTCGTCGCGCATCAGCACGTTGAAGCGTGGCCGCAAGCGCTTGATGAGGTTGGCTTCAAGCAGCAGCGCTTCGATCTCGGTGCGGGTGACGACGAACTCCATCGTCGATGTCTCGCGCACCATGCGGCCGATACGGCTGGTGTGGAACCGGCCTTGCGCGTAGCTGGTGACCCGCTTCTTCAGGCTGCGTGCCTTGCCGACATAGAGCACGTCGCCGGCGGCATTCATCATGCGGTAGACGCCGGGCGCATTGGGCAGCCGCTTTACCAGCGTCTGGATCACCTCGGCGCCGACCATGCCGTCGGCGTCGCCGGCATGCGGGGTCCAGTCGATGGCGGTGAAGGTAACGTCCGGACCGCTGGCTGCAGGCTCGACGACCTCCTCGGCCGCCTCGTCCTCGAGGTCGATTTCGGGCGGCAGGTCGTCGGCGCCACCGCGCGTTTTTTGTTTCTGGTCCATGGGGCTCATTCCGTCATGCCTGTCACATCGGGCGTCTGCCATGCAAGATGCTGGCCGCCGTCAAGCGCGATCATCTGGCCGGTGACCGAGCGTGCCGCCCAGAGATAACGGATAGTGGCACCGAATTCCGGCAATTCCGGGCCGCGTTTCAGGATCAGCCCGGCAATCTGAGCATCGAAATCGCTGTCGTGCTGGCGCGTGTTCTTCAAGGTCGGGCCAGGACCAATGGCGTTGACACGGATGCGGGGACCCAGCGCCTGCGCCATCATCTCGGTCGCCGCCCACAACGTCGACTTCGACAGCGCATAGGAGAAATAACGCGGCGTCGGCCGCCAGACGCGCTGATCGATCATGTTGACGATCAGCCCCTCACTGTTCTGCGGCAAGGCCCGGGCGAAAGTCTGTGCCAACAGCGCCGGCGCCTTGACGTGCATGGCGAAATGGCGATCCCAGGCCGGCCAGTCGAAATCCTCAACGCTGTCGTGCTCGAACAGCGAGGCGTTGTTGACCAGCAGCGACACCGGCCCGAGCGCCGCCGCCGCGCGACCGACCAGGTTGCTGACGGCGTCCATCTCGGTCAGGTCGGCAGCAATCACTGCGGCCCGGCCATGTCGACCAAAATGACCACTGTTGATTTCGGCCGCCAGTGCCTCCGCCTCGGCCAGCGAGCGATTGCAGTGAATGGCGACGGCAAAACCATGCGCGGCAAGATCTTCGACGATCGCCCTGCCGATCCGTTTCGCACCGCCCGTCACCAGTGCCGTCGCGGCGACCTTGCTCATCTGTCAATCCTTAATCCGATGCCGATTCCGGCCTGCCGGGATCGCGCCGGCAAATTATGGCCCGCCAAGCGTTAAATCCCATTTCCACCTGGGGCAGGATTGTGGCAAAGTGCCCGGTGGGCGTTTTGGCTCGACCGGAATTCGGGCCAGCCCGCCCGCAATATAGGGCTCTGGAGCCCTTACACCAAGCCGTGTGCAGTGCAGCACGGCGAACCTGCTGACATTCGCTGTTGCGAAGATGCAACGTCAAGGTTCTGCCTCATTCGTGCCAGGGAATGACCCAAGTTCAGGTTCGCTTCAGCCGCATTTCGACACGACATTTGGAACCGTTGAACGCCGGATCCGTTTCATCCCCCGGACGGGTTGAGGGCGCTCATAAACAACAAGCCTGTGTCCTGTGGCTTAAGGAGTAAAGAACAATGCAAGCCAATCTTAAATTTGCGCGACCGCTCGCGGTGGCGTTTGGGCTGTTCGCCCTCGGCGGAACCGCCTATGCCGCGGACGTGGTTCAGGAAGAGCCGCCGGCACCTGCCCCGATCGCAGAACTTCCGGTCGCATCCTGGGCCGGTCCCTATGCCGGTGTGAGCGTCGGCTACGGCTTCGCTGGCCACGCCAAAGCCAAAGACATTGGCGTCGACGTCGACACCAAGGGTTTTGTCGGCGGCGTCTTCGGCGGCTATAACTGGCAGCAGGAGAACTTCGTCTACGGTGCCGAAGCCGATATCGGCTACAACGGCGTCAAGGGCGACGATGCCGGCATCGAGGCCAAGGGTGGCTTCGAGGGCTCGCTGCGTGCCCGCCTCGGCTACGCTGTCACCCCGGACATCCTGCTCTACGGCACCGCCGGTGGCGCGCTGAAGAACCAGAAGATTGAAGCTGCCGGCGTAAGCGACACCAACACGCAGTTTGGCTGGACAGCCGGCGTCGGTACCGACATCAAGATCACCGACAATGTGTTCGGCCGTGTCGAGTATCGTTACACGGACTTCGGCAGGAAGGACTTCGACGGTATCGGCAAGGTCAAGTCGACCGACAATCGCGTCACTTTCGGCGTCGGTATGAAGTTCTAAGTCGTCCAAGCCACGACACGAAAAAGCCGGGCCTCGCGCCCGGCTTTTTTTGTGGCACCGGTTGGGGCCGCCCGCCCTCAAGCCGGGATGGCGGGCTTCAGCTCCGGGAATTTCTCGTCGAAGCGTGCCGCCCAGCGCGTCAGCCGGCCGCGGCCCTTTTCCCATTTTCCAGCGAAGCGCAGCGAGAGATAGCCGAGGCAGGCGCGCAATGCGATCTGGCCGAGGGTGATTTTCTTCGGCAGCTTCGGCGGGTTTGCGTTGAGCAGATCGAGCGCGTCCGAAATCTTCGTCCACTGGCGCTCGAGCCAAGGCTGGTAGACCATCTCTTCCGGCCGTGTGCGCCGCTCGTAGACCATCGACAGCGCGCAGTCGCAGATGCCGTCGGCCAATGCCTCCAGCACCTCCGCCTCGAGGCGCTTGTCGGGATTGCGCGGAAACAATGCGTTCTTCGACATCCGGTTGAGATGCTGGGTGATGGCGCGACTGTCATGGACCGAGCGGCCGTCGTCGAGCACCAGCACCGGGATCTTGCCGAGCGGATTGGCGCCGATCAGCGCGGCCGGTCTTTCCTCGGTCTTTATCGGCACGAGATCGACCGCGATGCCGGCATGAAGTGCTGCCATGCGCACCTTGGAACTGTAGGGAGAAGTAGACGCGTAGAGCAGTCTGGGCATTGTCGATTCCTGTTTGCCGGCTACAGCTCCATATGCCCCATTGGACGCGCAAAGGATGCGGTAGCATTGTGACTTCGTGCATGACCCTCACCGAAAATCGATTCCGACAGGGGCTCGTGCATGGGCACCGTTGACCGATCATGCAGGGTTCATCAACGGCCAGAGGCGGAAAACCGCGCCGCCAGCGTACAACCATTGTCTCGCGTTCGGATGCGATGAATCGGAGGTGCGTCGGCAGACGCGAGCACGTCGGACAATCCAGATCCGAGCAACTACCAACTAGGCCTTGCACCGAAGGTTTGGTTTTGGCAGCCACAAAAATCCCACCGGACTTCGCCGCACGGCGAAGTCCTGGGAGCTGCGAAAAGATGTCTTCCTCCCGCCTCTTTCTCGTCCTGCCCGACCGTCAGCCAGCAAGCGAGGCGCCTATTAGGCATCCCGCCATGGCTGTCTTGAGTACTGTCCCCGGCGATCGGAGAACGGCGACTACTTCTTGGCCTTCGCCTTTGCGGGCGCTGCCTTCGGCTTGGCCGCGGGCGCTGCTTTCTTCACTGCTGCAGAAGATTTCGCAGCGGCGGCCTTTGCCGGTGCTGCCTTCTTCGCAGCGGGCTTCGCCACGGCCTTTGCAGCCGGCTTCTTGGCCGGTGCAGCCTTGGCCTTGGCCGGTGCTGCTTTCGCCTTGGCAGGTGCTGCTTTCTTCACGGCCGGTTTTGCCGCGGCCTTGGCGGCCGGCTTTTTGGCCGGCGCTGCTTTTGCCTTAGGCGCGGCGGCTTTCGCTTTGGCCGCGGGTGCTGCTTTCTTCACAGCAGTTGCGGCCTTTGCCGCGGCTGCTTTTGCCGGTGCTTTCTTTGCCGGTGCCTTGGATGCCGGCGCTTTGGATGACTGCTTAGCCATATCATGCCCCTTCCGTTGTGCCGACGGCCGTTATTGACCCGGCGCGCATTGCATATCTGACTCGCGGCTTGCTAGCCAGCGAAGCATTAGAATGATTTTTGCAGCTTAAGTTTCGGTTACGGCGAGCGCGCGACCATTTTACCCGCGCAAAAACCGGCTGCGAATCTTTGTGTCCCGCAGCGAAGTCCTGCGACAGAAATTCTGGTCGCTCTATCTCGACCGGTCTTCTCGTCAAGCTCAGGACCTTTTCGACCAGCTTTGCGCTTCAACGTCCGACGCTCAGCGCGAACATTGTCAAGAGCGAAGGCGGTCGCCCGCCTCGTCTTGTTCGAAACGATAAACTACAGGTAAGTAGGAAGCAACGCGACGAGCACGCCGCTGCACTATCTTGCACGACGCGATGAAAGTAAGCAGACAGCTCGCATTTCTGAAGGACAGGATATCGTTCGATAGATCCGGTCGAGCCGACCGCGTGATCGAATGCGCTCGGCCGTTCAGGCGCCGAGCGGCTCACGGCTCATCTGCAGCCGGCGCGAAGGCTCGGCCCTGTGGAGATGGACGGCGAAGGTATCCCATGGCGGCATGACCGAAATCTGCGCCAGGATGCGCCCCGCTTCACCGCGATGATAGCCGCCGTGCAGTACGACGTGGGTCAGCATTTCCTGTCGCGACATCAATGCCTTATCCCCGTCGGTGAACACGAATGCGACGGGCTCGGACAGCTGCCGCGACGAAACGGTTTCGAGATAATCGAGATACCAGCGATCGGTCGCTGCGACCGCGGCGCGAAGTTCGTCGAACGCCGGCGTGTCCTCGGTGGTGTCGGCGGAGTAGCCATGGCTTGCGTCAACAAGGTGCGCCGAGAATATCCGCGACACCAGATGGCTGTGATCGACGAGCCGTATCACGGCCTGCCGTTCCTTGCCGTGAACATGCGGGTCGAGATTCGCCAGCTTTTCCAGCAGTTCCTCATTGGCCCAGACCTGATAGGCAAACAGGCTGCGAAGCAGAGCGAGCGTATTCATGGTCGGTGTCCTTTTCCGGAAATGCGAGTATGTTGTTTATATTTTCAGGAGAATGGGCGAACGTGTCTACTCGCATTGCAAAACCGCATCCGCGCATGCGCAAACAGCCGCGCCAGGCGCGTTCCAGGGCAACCGTCGAGGCGATCATCGAGGCGGCGGCTCATGTTCTGAGCGGGCTGGGGTGGGCCGGCTTCACCACCAACAAGGTTGCCGAGACAGCAGGTGTAAGCATCGGCACGCTCTACCAGTATTTTCCCGACAAGCTTTCCCTGCTCGCCGCCGTCCGGCGCCGTCACTTCGATCATGTGCTGTCAGTCATTCGCGATTCGGCGGAAGACCAAAAGCCGCTCAGGAAATTCGCGCAGGAGCTGGTGCGCGGCATGATCGCCGCGCACAGCATTCACCCGACACTACATCAGGTGCTGCTCGACAAGGCGCCGGGCGATCGCGGCTCCAGGGCCGCCCATGCTTCGTTCCAGGCACAATACCTCAATCACTATGCGACTGCTGTCGCCACTTATCGCAAGCCAAGGAAAGGCGCCGACACGGAGGCCGTGGCGCGCGTGCTGTCGTCAGCGATCGAAGGTGTGATCCACAACGCGGCACGCCGGAACATGCTCGCCGCGCCGGAGCTGCAAAAGCAACTCGTCGAACTGATCTGCGCCTACCTATCGGGAGCGGGCCGTATCGGTCGATAGCGCATGGCACGGCGGAAGTCGGGATTTCTGTGTGTCGTTCAAACCCGGATTATGAGGTGCGGCAAGGACGATGCCAACAATGCCGCACCTGATGCGGCCAAGAGTGTGAGGACGATCTTTCGAAAAGTCGTCTCGCTAACGCCGATGTAGAGTCTCGCGCCAAGGAGTGTCGGTATCAACATCGCCGGCGCGACGACGGCAAACATCGGCAGCATTTCGAGCTTGATCTTTCCGGCCGCAAGATAGGCAGCCATCGTCATGGAGAGGGTCACAAGGTTGAAATTCTGGATAACAATACGCTGCCTGTCCTTTTCCCATTGGCGCAGCACGCACCACAGCGTTGGAACCGGGCCGGTGAAGCCGCCAAGTCCACCCATGATGCCGCCGACCAGACCTATTGCGCCGTCTGCAACAGGACCTCCGACCGTGATGGGAGGGAGGCGACGCGCAAAGAGCATCAAGGGACACCAAACGACCAGCAGCGCGCCGAAGACCAGCTTGAACAACTGCACATCCAGCAAGGGCAGGATGGCGACACCGACCGGAATCCCTAAGGTCCCGCCGATCAGGAAGGGCAGCAGAAGCCTGAGATCAAAACCCCGGCGGACGGTGACGGCAGCGATGATCTGACCGGTGAGCGCCCCAAAGACCGCCATGGCAGCAGCAAGCTGGGGCTCCACGGTCCAAACCCAAATCGACATGGCAACCAGGCTGAAAGCGAACCCGGAAAGCCCCTGGACGAAGCCTGCAACGACCGCGCCGTGAGCAACAGTATAAACAAGCGAATCCATGTGGTGCTGTTTCCCCCGCAAAATGATCGATGTGGTCGGTTGGCGTTGACATGCATGGAAGTCTCCGATTTTCGCAACCTCGTCCGACCTTGGACCCTCAACACCAGAGAGGTATGAATGTCCTCCTTGCCGAGCTTGGCATTTGTCACATGGTTTTCGGCTGATCCCAGATCAGCCGCGGCTTTCTACGCGAATTTTGGAATTGTCTTCAGGCAAGAGCAGCATGGCTCCGGTCCGATACATTTCGCGTTCCAAGGTGAAGGGCTTGCGATCGAACTCTACCCGGCAGAAGCAACGACGCCGGAAGGAGCGGGAACGATGATCGGCTTCGAAGTCGCCAACGCAGATGAAGCTGCTTCTGCCGCCAAGGCCAACGGCCTTGGAATCATTGCGGACGTCAAGGCGACGGCTATGGGCCGACGTGTGATCGTCCGTGATCCTGATGGCCGTCAGGTGTTCCTTTTCTCGACCACCTAAGTGACGCAACAATCCGTCGGGATCGGAAAGCGCTGGTCAGCGCAGGACGCGGCAGCGGCCGTTGTAGACCATCCAGCGGTCGAAGCCCGAGACGCAGAATTCGACATTGTCGCCGATCGAGGCAAAGCCCTGGCCTTCTTCGATCAGGTACCAGATGGTGCGAGCGCCGCCGTCGGAGAGGCTGACGGTGGCGCCGCAATAACGGCGGCCGATCGGCCAGGTGTCGTCGGCCGGCAGATAGCGATGCTGGTGGATGCGCTGGAAGTCGACGATCTGCACATCCGGCAGATGCGGCACGTGATGCACCTGATAGGAGAAGCGGTCGGTGATCTTGTTCAGCACCCAGGCCTCGCCGCAGACGCCGCTATCCTCGTCGGTATAGATTGCAAGGTCGGCCGCCTGGACTGCCTGGGTGACGCCAAGAGGCGCGGCCAGCGGCGTGCAAAAGGCGAGCAGTGCGGCAAGGGCGGATTGGGCGAAGCGAGTCATGGCAGCCTCTCAAGGTCGACTGCGCGCACTGTGCGGATTCGCTGACGCGCGGTCAAGCGGTTGTAGCGACCGTGGTTGTGGTGACGATGGTTGCGCTGACGGAACGGCAGGGCCACGCCTCAAACTACTCTCCCGCCAGCCAATCCAGCGTCCAGTGCGACGGCTGCTCAAGTGCAAGCAGCCGGTGCAGCGCCGGCAGCAGCGTCCGTAACTCACCCTCCAGCGTGAAGGGCGGATTGACCACCACCATGCCGCAGCCGTCGAGGCTCGGCTCGACGGCGTCCGGCCTGATCTCAAAACCGATGTCGAGCAGCTTCGAAATGCCCGTCTGCTTCAGCGCCTTGCGGAAGGCGGCGACCGCCCTGCGGTCCTTGAGCGGATACCACAGCGCGTAAATCCCTCCTGGCCAGCGCCGATGGGCTCTTTGCAGCCCGTCGACCAAGCGACCGAATTCGCCCTCTTCCTCGAAAGGCGGATCGATGAGCACGAGGCCGCGCTTTTCCTTTGGCGGCAGATGCGCGCCGAGCGCCAGCCAGCCGTCGAGCTCGATCACCCGGGTCTGGAAGTCACCGTCGAACAGCGACTTCAGCCTGGCGGCATCCTTAGGATGCAGCTCGACCGCCGACAGCCGGTCCTGCTTGCGCATCAGGTGCCGGGCGATCAGCGGCGAACCCGGGTATTTTTTCACGCCGCCGTCCGGATTGAGCGAGCGGACGGCTTCAAGATACGGCGCCAGCAGTGCTGCCGCCGGCGCATCGAGGGCCGCATCGACGAGCCGGCCGATGCCGCCTTGCCATTCGCCGGTCTTTTGCGCTTCGGTCGAGGACAGATCGTAACGGCCGATCCCGGCATGGGTGTCGATGACCCGAAACGCCTTGTCCTTCTGTTTCAGATATTCAATCAGCCGGCTGAGCACGACATGCTTGACGACGTCGGCGAAGTTCCCGGCATGGTAGGCATGGCGATAGTTCAATTGGAGCCCCTGCCCCAGCGCGGCGGTGGCGGCTGCGAGTTCGGATTTTCCGGCCGACGGCCGCCGAAACGGAATGCCAGCACCAGCCCGACCAGGCCGGCCGCCATCAGGGAAAAACCGACCGGGTGGGCCCGGCGGTCGACCTCGCCGGCACCCGAGCGCAGGACGAGATCGACGGCCCGCATCGGAATGCCTTCGGCGTCGCCCGGACCGACGGTGAAGATGTAGGAACCAGGGGTAATGGTCGGGATCAGGCCGGCCTCGTCGCGAAAGATCCTGTCCGGCAGTTGCGGGCTGACCTGGCGCGGATTGTCGGAGTGGTTGAACTGCAGCGTCGAGGCGAGCACCGTCCTGCCGCTGGCGGCGGCAGTCAGGGTCAGCACAGTGCGCTGTTGCGAGACGATGCGCTCGGCTCTCGCCGTAAGGTCGACCAGCACGCGTAGCGGCCCGTCGCGTGCGCTCAGGGGCACGGTCACCGGCTTGAACCGGCCCTGGTCGTAAACCCGCCAGGTGCCGATCTCACGGCCGGAGAAATTGGTCATCGCCCAGGGATAGACGACGCCGATGCCGGTACCGATGAGCAGTATCAGGGCGAACAGGGAGCGCATGAGGTCAAGTCCCGGTATTCGGCGCGATGGTGCCGTCGCGGGCGCGCTCCATTTCGTCCAGGAGCATGTCAAGGCCGAGATCAAACGTCCGGTCGAATTCGGCGGTGCCGAAATAACGCCCGGCCGCAGCTACTTTTGGAAAATCCTGCGCCAGTTGCTCGTCGCTGACGATGGTCACGGCCGAAGGCCCCTTTGCATAGCCGGCAGTCTCGTCGAGGATGGCACCCATCAGATAATAGCCGGTGGTGCGGAACAGCCGCGCACCCAGTTGCGGTCCGAAGCCGCCGGCCTCGAACAGGCCAAGGATGCCGTTCAGCCAAGTGAGACAGGTCGGCGAATTCATCCGGTAGGTTACAAGGAACGTGGCAAAGGCCGGGTGCTCACGCGCGACGCGGCGGAAATCCTGCACGGCAATGCGTAACCTTTGTCGCCAAGGGAGGTCCGCGTCGGGCATTTCGAGGGAGCCGATCAGCCGATCCACCAAGGCTTCGAAGAGATGCGCCACCGAAGGAAAGTGGTGATAGATGCTCATGGCTTCGCAGCCGAGTTCTGCCGCCAGCTTGCGCATCGAAAACCCGGCGAGGCCCTCGCTCTCGATCACCTTCAAAGCGGCATCCTCGATCATCTCGCGAGACAGCCGGCCGCGCGGTCGCTTTTTTTTGATCGATGTGTCCATGGTGCCGCTTGACAACTTACGCTGTAAGGTTCATTTTCGACGTTACCTTACACCGTAAGGCCAACAAACGCCAGAGGAGAATGTCATGTCTGCCTATCGTACTCTTTCATCAACGCATTCTTCCATCCGCCGCGCCTGCCTGCTCGCCGCCACCTGTGTGCTGACCCTGGCTGCAGCTCCTTCTTATGCCGATGAGTATGACGCGACCGTCAAGGACATCCAGTCGACCATGGGCGGCGTACCGAGTTTCGTAATGCAGTTCCCGAAAGTCGGTCTGCCTGGTGCATGGGCCGAGGTCAAGGCCATCCAGCTCAGCGACAAGACGGCGCTGCCGCCGAAGGTCAAGTCGCTGATCTCGCTGGCAGTAGCGGCGCAAATCCCGTGCAACTACTGTATCTGGTCGGACACGCAGAACGCCAAGCGCGCCGGCGCCACCGACGAGGAGATCCAGGAGGCGGTCGCCGTTTCAGCGCTGACCCGCCATTGGAGCACCATCTTCAACGGCATGCAGGTCGATTTCGATACGTTCAGGAAGGAGATGGGCGGGCAGTAATGCTTTCGTTATTAGAGCGGGACGCGTTCAGACTGAATTAGCCTTCCCGCTTCGACTGTTTTGTGTGATCCGCCAGCACCTCATCGATGACCCGCCACGATTTTTCCGCCTCGCGCTGGTTGCCGTCATGTCCCGAAGCGACGATCAGCGCCTTCCACAACGCCCAGCCCCGTGCGCGCGCCCAGCTGTGCTCGTCAAGGGCAATGGCGTCGCGGAACGCCTGACGGCTCTCGCCGTAAAATTCCGTCCACGCGATCACCAGATCACAGGCAGGATCGCCGATAGCCGAACTACCGAAATCGACGACCGCGTAGAGCTTGCCATCTTCGACGAGCAGATTGCCCGAGGCGACGTCGCCATGGACCCAGACCGGCGGGCCATGGCCACGCGCGGCCAGGGCCCGGGCCCCCACCGCCGCGGGGGGCGGCGTTTGGTTGCCGGCGCCCCGCCCCGCGGGCG
>NZ_JAMYLZ010000026.1:0-90898 GCF_040318315.1 Mesorhizobium sp. M1227 | reverse complement strand
ACTTGGAACAGAGGACCTTGCAGACCATCGACAACCCGTTCGGCACGAGGTTGTCACCCATGTCTTAAGTACAATCTGTTACCCATGTCTCCGGGTTGGACAAAAGACGGATATGGCGGAGGGAGTGGGATTCGAACCCACGGTGGGCTTGCACCCACGCCGGTTTTCAAGACCGGTGCCTTAAACCGCTCGGCCATCCCTCCAAGGTGATTTTTCAATCACTTAGGATATCGCGAGAGGAGCGGGTTCGAGCTGTCGGTACCGGATAGGCACCAGGACGTTCCCCGACCGGTTCGCGCTCCATTCCTGTAAAGCCGCATTCAGCGCCAAGTCAACCGTGGCGGCCGCACCTTTCGGCGCGATCCAGGGCGGTGAGCAGCGTCATGGCGAGCTGTGTTTGTGCTGAGTGTGGAAAATCGTTTTTAAAACCCGCACGGACTATTAATCGTTGAGCGCTGATATGTGGAGCGCATTAGGCACATGTAAGTAAATCATATTCTGGAGTTGATTTTGGCCGTACTTGGCGCTCTCCCGCCCGGTCTTCGCTGTAGACCAGTCCGCGAAACCGACTGGGAGGGAGTGGTTGATTGCCTGTGCAGGGGCTTTCCGGCGCGTAATCGGAGTTACTGGATACACGCTCTGACCCGCTTGTCGCAGCGGCCTGTGGTTGCCGAGTTCCCACAATATGGCTTTGCTTTGGAGCATGCCGGTCGGATCGTCGGCGTCGTGCTCACCCTTTATGCTCGCTACCACGGGTCGGAGAGCGAGGAAATTCGCTGCAATCTTTCAAGCTGGTCAGTCGATGCAGATTTCCGTCCCTATGGCGCCATGTTGGTTGCGGCGGTTCTCAAGCGGAAGGACGTGACCTACACGAACATTTCGCCTGCACAAGCGACATTGAAAGCCAACCGGGCGCTCGGCTTTCGGCTCTTCTCCAGCGGACAATTTACCTTCTTGCCGGCTTTAAGTTCGGCGCAGCGGTCATGTCGCGTGGTCGAAGTGCGTCCCGATCTCCCGGAATTGGCGATGCTGCCCGAGAGTGAGAGATACATACTGTCGGAACACGCCGCGCTGGGCTGCCTGTCGTTGATCTGCATTTGCGACGGAGCAGCGTTCCCCCTGGTGTTGATGCCGCGCCGAATGTTGCACGGTGTTATCCGATGCCACCAAGTCATCTATTGCCGCTCGCTTGCGGATTTGAGCCGCTGCGCCGGCGCGATGGGGCGCTTTCTCTTGCGAAGCGGAATCCTGGTTTGCTTTGTCGACGCCAAGGAGCCGATTCCAGGCTTGGTGGGATGGTACCGCCCCAACAAGGGGCTGAAATACTTCAAAGGTCCCAGACCACCCGCACCTGGAGATCTGACGTTCACCGAACTTGTGATCTTCGGTCCCTGAATCTGCGCTCGCAGATACGCCAAGCCAGGGGCAAAGTGCGCCACCAACGAGCGTTTCTGATCGATAAGCGATGATTTTCATGCCGATCAGCGAGGCGGTCCATGCCACAATCTCGCCCGGTTCCGACCACAATCGGTTAATACGGTGATAAACAATTCCTGCGCACAAAAAGGATCGGGGTAGGGCGTCGCCGGCGTTTCTGGAGTGGGTGCTTTGGCATCGCTGACGTTCATGCTGCGGTGCCTTCGTCGATGCTATAGGGGACAATCAAAATATGCAGACCACGGCGCGCCCGCGTCTTCGTCGCGCTTCCGCTTTCGCGCTGTTGGCCTTGTCGGCAGCCTTTCTTGCAGCATGTGCCGGGCCGCAGCAAAGGGCGATGGTCAACAAGAAAGCTCGCTCCAAGGAATATTTTTCCGAAGCCGAATACGGCGTGAAAGCCAGCCCGCGCGTCATGTTCAAGACGTCTCGCGGACGCGACCAGCTCGGCAAGCCCTATCAGGTGCGCGGCAAGTGGTATTATCCGAAGGAAGACAAACGATACGCCAAGGTTGGCCTCGCATCCTGGTACGGTGAGGCTTTCCACGGCCGGTTGACCGCCAACGGCGAAGTCTACGACATGGCAGATCTGACGGCGGCGCATCCGACCATGCCGCTGCCGAGCTATGCGCGGGTCACCAACATGAAGACCGGCAGCTCGGTGATCGTGCGCGTCAACGACCGCGGGCCCTATCACGATGGACGCATCATCGATGTGTCGAAGCGCGCTGCTGAAATGCTCGATTATGCCAATGTCGGTACGGCCGAGGTGAAGGTTGAATATGTCGGCCGTGCGCCGCTCGAAGGCAATGACGGGCAGTATCTGGTGGCTTCGTATCGTCCAGGCAACAGGGCGCCGGATCCGTCGGACGGTCTGCCCAGCGGCGTCATGGTCGCGATGAATGGGCCGTCGCCAAGCCTGCCGGTGAGCGCTGCTGCCGTGCCGTTCCCCGGTCAGCTGACGAATTCCGGGCAGGGATCCGATGCACGGCCTGTCATGGCGGTGCAAGCATCTGCTTCGGGAGACATTGTACTGCCCGATTTCGGCCCGATCGTGCCGGAGCGTCCGGAGATCAACCTGCCGGCGCAATCGCCGTTCACGATGGCGTCGCTGTCTTACGCCGACGAGCGCGTGCAGCGCGCCTCCAACGCGTTTGCCGGGCTGGATGGCACCGGCATGTCGTCCGCCGAGCTTCTTCAATCGTGGAAGCGGCAAGCCCCTCCAGCCGGGTCGCCCACCGCCTATGTCGCGGCGGGTTCATTCGAGAATGCCGCCGAAGCGGAGCGTGTGGCTGCCCAGCTTTCCAGCTTCGGCAAGACCGAAATCCAGCGCTCGGAACTTGAAGGCAAGGACTGGTACACGGTCAACCTCTTTGCCGACGGTCGTGGCAGCCTGGACGAGATGCTCCAGGCAGCGTGGTCGCATGGTGCGCCGGATGCGCTTGCTGTACGCAACTGAGCTTGGGGCTGCCTGGTTTTTTCGCGCGCGATTGATCCGCCAGGCAAAAGCCTGATAGCTTCTGCCAACTTGCAAAAAGCGCCGGCTCACTGGTCGAACCTGATGAAATCTTTTCACCCTTTCACCGGGATTATGGCGCTCGGCCTGCTGCTGCTCTCGCTTGCGCAGGCCTCAGCTCAGCTTTTCGAGACCAAGGCCGCGCAGGCCTTCATGATCGATGCCGAAACCGGAACCGTGCTGTTTTCCAAGGACGCCGACAGGTTGATCCCGCCGGCCTCGCTGGGCAAGCTGATGACGATGGAAGTGGTTTTCGACGCCATCAAATCAGGGCGCATGACGCTCGATGACACCTTCGTGGTGAGCGAGAACGCCTGGCGCAAAGGCGGCGCTCCTTCGGGGACATCGACCATGTTCGCCAAGCTCAAGTCGACGATCCGGCTGGAAGACCTGATCCAGGGCGTGACCGTGCAGGCGGCCAATGACGGCTGTATCGTCATCGCTGAAGGGATGGCCGGGTCCGAAGCAAACTTCGCGGCGCAGATGACCGGGCGTGCCCGCCAGATCGGCTTGCAGAAATCGACTTTCGTCAATTCCACCGGTCTGCCGGCCGATGGGCAGCAAACGAGCGTTCGCGAACTCGCGCTTCTGGCGCTGCATATCTGGCGCAACTACCCGGATCTCTACCGCTATTACGGCCAGAAGGATTTTACCTGGAACAAGATTTCCCAGAGGAACCGCAATCCGCTACTGGCCATGGACATAGGCGCCGACGGGCTCGCGGTCGGTGCCAGCGAGCAATCCGGGTTCGGCATTGTCGGCTCGGTCAGCCACAACGGCACAAGGGTGATCGCGGCGATGAGCGGTCTGGCAAACGACCGTGAGCGGGCTGAGGAAGCGCGAAAGCTGCTCGACTGGGGCGTTCGCTCCTTCGAGAAGACTGAAGTATTCGCCAAGGACGAAGTGGTTGGCGAAGCCCAGGTCTTTGGCGGCGCCAAGTCCGGTGTCGCGTTAAAGGCAAAAGGACCGGTGCAGATCTTCCGGCCGATCACCAACCGCGACAAGCTCACCGCCAGGATCGTCTATGACGGACCGGTGGCAGCGCCGGTGGAGGAGGGGCAGCCGGTGGGTACGCTGCGCGTCTGGATCGGCGATACGCTGAGCCAGGAGACGCCGCTGTTTGCCGCCGAGTCGATCGGTGTCGGTTCGCTGCCGCAGCGCGCGCTCGACGCCGCCAAGGAACTGGCCGTCGGCTGGCTGCGTTAGCACCGTCGCGGTGGACCTTTTTTCCCGCCGGGACTATACGGTCCCCGAAGTATGGACAAAGGCTTTGGCGCGCGGATTTTTCATCACTTTTGAAGGCGGCGAAGGAGCAGGCAAGTCGACGCAGATCGAGCGGCTGGCAAAGAAGATGCGCGCCAAGAAATACGATGTGCTGGTGACACGTGAGCCGGGTGGCTCGCCGGGCGCGGAGGCGGTCAGGCATGTCCTGCTTTCAGGCGCAGCCGAGCCGTTCGGCCCCAAGATGGAAGCTCTGCTTTTCGCCGCTGCGCGTTCCGACCATGTCGAACAGGTCATCCGGCCCGCAGTCGAGCGCGGTTCGGTCGTACTTTGCGATCGTTTCATGGATTCCTCGCGCGTCTACCAGGGCGTCACCGGCGGCCTCGACCCGGCATTCATGGACGCATTGGAGAAGGTCGCCATCAACGGCATGGTGCCGGACATGACACTGATCTTCGACATCGACCCCGCCGAGGGCCTAAGGCGCGCTACCGCCCGGCGGGGCAGCAGTGACGGACCGGACCGCTTCGAGAAAGAAACATTGGCCATCCACCAACGCCGGCGCGAGGCGTTTCTCGCGATCGCCTCAGCTGAACCCGAACGCTGCGTTGTCGTCGATGCCTCAGCCGACCTAGATGCGGTGGAGGATGTCGTTACCGCCGCGGTCTTCGCGGCTCTCGAGAGGATGATGCCGGCGCAAAGAAAGCAGGCGGCGCCAGCATGATTTTCGAACGCATCGCGCCCGAACAGCACGACACGCTGGACGGGGTGCCCGAGCCATCCGAGACGCCGCGTCTTGTCGGTCACCTGCAGGCGGCCAACATGCTCGCCACCGCTTACCGCTCGGGAAAGCTGCCGCACGCACTGATCTTTGCCGGACCGGTTGGCATCGGCAAGGCGACGCTGGCCTTTCACCTGGCGCATCATCTGTTGAAGCACCCGGCCTTCGAGCAGGCGCCGGAAAGCCTTGCCGTTCCAGATCCGGCTTCGTCGCTGTTTCGACAGATCGCCACCGGCGCGCATCCTTCGGTGCTGCATCTTACACGCCCGGTGAACGACAAGACCAAGAGCTTCAAGACAGTGGTCACGGTCGACGAAATCCGCAAGGTCAGCCGTTTTCTGTCGCTGACCTCGCACGACGGCAGCTACCGGGTGGTTATCGTCGATCCCGCCGACGACATGAACACCAATGCTGCCAATGCCTTGCTGAAGAATCTTGAAGAGCCACCCGCGCGCACCTTGTTCATCCTCATCGTCCATGCGCCGGGCAGTCTGCTGCCGACGATCCGGTCGCGCTGCCAGATGGTGCGGTTGGCGCCGCTCGATGCCGAGAGCTTGATGACGGTTCTGGAAGGCATCGAGCCGCCGCCGCCGGAGGATCCTGGGGCGCGCGCGGCGCTGGCGGAGCGGGCAGGGGGCAGCGCGCGCAATGCGATCCTGTTGACGCAGTATGGAGGGCTCGAAATCGCCGCCACCCTCGACGCCCTGGTAATGTCCAAGAAGATAGATGTCGCTGGCGCCTACCGTCTTGCCGAGGCGGTCGCCGGCCGCGACCAGGCAATCCCGTTCGAGATATTCAATCGCCGTGCGCTTGATCTGCTGTCGGCCGGCGCCAGCCAGGCCGCGCTCGCCGGCGATCTCGCGCGGGCCAAAACGCTGTCGGATACTTGGCACGAGGCTTTGAACGCTATATCTGAAACCGAGACCTACAATCTCGACAAAAAGCAGCACGCCCTGACCATGATCGACCGCCTGAATTCTGCAATGCGAATGTGACGGCCGCTGGCGTGGCTTTGAAGCCCCTGAGTGTTGATCCCAATCAATCGCAGGAACTTCGAAACCGACCACATTGGCGTCGGATGGCAATTGTCGTTTCGATGCGATATCTCACCGCGACATCTTTCATTCAGACATTCATGACGGCTCATCCATGGCACGCGAAAAATACTACGTCACGACGCCGATTTTCTATCCGAACGGCAAGCCGCATATCGGCCATGCCTACAATGTCATCGCCAGCGACACGCTGGCCCGCTTCCAGCGGCTCGATGGCAAGGACGTCTTCTTCGTCTCGGGAACCGACGAGCACGGTTTGAAGATGCAGCAGACGGCGGACGCCGAAGGCCTGACGCCGAAAGCGCTTGCCGATCGCAACTCGGCGATCTTCCGCTCGATGCTCGAAGCGACCGGTTGCTCGAACGACGTTTTCATCCGCACCACCGAAGAGCGTCATTACAAGGCCTGCCAGGCGATCTGGACGCGCATGGCTGAGAATGGCGACATCTACCTCGACCGCTACAGTGGCTGGTATTCGGTGCGGCAGGAAGCCTATTTCGACGAGGCCGAAACCAAGGTCGGTGACGACGGCGTGCGCCGCGAACCGCTCGGCTCGCCTGTCGAATGGACCGAGGAAGAGAGCTATTTCTTCCGCCTTTCCGCCTATCAGGACAGACTGCTCGCGCTCTATGAGAACAGCCCCGAGTTCGTCGGACCGGCGGAGCGGCGCAATGAAATCATCAGCTTTGTCAAATCCGGCCTGAAGGATCTGTCGATCTCGCGCACCACATTCAAATGGGGCGTGCCGGTGCCCGGCGATGAGAAGCATGTGATGTATGTCTGGGTCGATGCCCTAACCAATTACATCACCGCCGCCGGTTATCCGGATCCGACCAATGAGAGATGGTCTTTCTGGCCGGCGAACGTCCACGTCATCGGCAAGGATATCATCCGCTTCCACGCGGTCTACTGGCCGGCATTCCTGATGTCGGCCGGCATCGAATTGCCGAAGCGCGTGTTTGCGCATGGTTTTCTGTTCAACCGTGGCGAGAAGATGTCGAAGTCGGTCGGCAATGTCGTCGACCCGTTCGCGATGATCGAGCACTACGGCCTCGACCAAGTGCGCTATTTCTTCATGCGCGAAGTGCCGTTCGGCCAGGACGGCAGCTACAGCCATGATGCAATCGTCAACCGCACCAATGCCGACCTCGCCAACGATCTCGGCAATCTGGCGCAGCGCTCGCTGTCCATGATCGCCAAGAACTGCGGCGGCGTGGTGCCTAAGCGCGGCGAATTGAGCAATGCCGACAAAGCGATCCTCGATCAGGCAGATACCGCCCTTGTCACGGCGCGCAGGACGATGGCCGACCAGGGCATCCACTTTGCTCTGGCGGCGATCTTTGGCGTGGTGGCCGAAGCCAACCGCTATTTCGCCGGGCAGGAGCCATGGGCACTGAAGAAGACCGATCCGGCGCGCATGGAAACGGTACTGTGGACGACCGCTGAGGTGATCCGGCGTGTCGGGTTGCTGTGCCAGCCCTTCATTCCGCAGTCGGCGGCAAAGCTGCTAGACCTTTTGGCGGTGCCGGCCGGCAGCCGTAATTTCGAGCATGTCGCGGAAGGCCATTCGCTGGTATCCGGTACGCCGCTGCCGGCGCCGGAACCGGTATTTCCACGCTATGTCGAGCAAACGGGTACAAGCGCCTGATGCTGGTCGACAGTCACTGCCATCTCGACTTTCCGGATTTCGCCGAAGAGCGGGCGGCCATCGTCGCCCGCGCCCTAGCGGCCGGCATCGGCCGAATGGTGACGATCTCGACGAGGGTGAAGCGATTTAACCAAGTGCTTGAGATTGCAGAGACTTTCGATGATGTCTATTGCTCGGTCGGCACCCATCCGCATAATGCGGCCGAAGAGCTTGACGTCACTGTCGATGATCTGGTGCGGCTCTCTGCTCATCGCAAAGTGGTGGCGATCGGCGAGGCCGGGCTCGACTATTTCTACGACCATGCGCCGCGCGACGCACAGGCGCGGGGCTTTCGCACCCACATCGCCGCGGCGCGCGTGACCGGTCTGCCGCTGGTCATCCATTCGCGCGACGCCGACGATGACATGGCTGATATCCTCGAAGAAGAGACAGGGAAGGGCGCCTTCCCCTTCATCCTGCACTGTTTTTCGTCGGGGCGTCGGCTGGCCGAAATCGGCGTGGCGCTCGGCGGCTACGTCTCGTTTTCCGGCATCCTGACCTTCAAGAACTCCGCCGAGCTGCGCGCCGTCGCCGCCGATGTGCCGCGCGACCGTCTGCTGGTCGAAACCGACGCGCCATACCTGGCGCCGATCCCGTTTCGCGGCAAGCGCAATGAGCCCGCCTATGTCGCGCATACAGCCAAGGTGCTGGCCGAGACGATCGGCGTCAGCGATGCCGAGATCGCTGACATCACCACGGATAATTTCTTCCGGCTGTTCAGGAAAATGCCGCGCCCGAGCGCGCCGGGCGCCTGACGCATGAGCGACCGGTTACGTCTTACCGTCCTCGGCTGCGGCTCATCGCCGGGCACGCCACGCATCACAGGCGACTGGGGCAATTGCGATCCCGCGAACCCCCGGAACCGGCGCACGCGCACCGCAGCGCTCGTCGAGCGGATCGCGGCGAGTGGCGCCCGGACCACGGTCGTCATCGACACCGGCCCGGATTTCCGCGAGCAGATGCTGCTGGCATCGGTCAAGCGCATCGATGCGGTGGTCTATACACATCCGCATGCCGACCATATCCACGGCATCGACGATTTGCGCGGCTTCGTGCTCGAGCAGCGCCACCGGATCGACATCCATGCGGATCAGGCTACCATGCTGCGCCTACGCGAGGCGTTCCGCTACTGTTTCGAAACACCGAAAGGCAGTTCGTATCCGCCGATCGTCAACGCCCATATCATCGACCACCACAGGCCGGTGGTGATCGAAGGCGAGGGCGGCGCCCTCACCCTCGAACCGCTGCTGCAGCTCCATGGCGACATCACCTCGCTGGGTTTCCGCATCGGCGGGCTGGCTTATTGCCCTGACGTCAGCGACTTTCCGGAGGCGACCGCCAAGCGTTTGCGCGGGCTGGACATGCTGGTCATCGACGCGCTGCAATACACCGTCCATCCGAGCCATCTGTCGCTTGGCCAGGCGCTTGGCTGGATCGAAGGACTGGCGCCGAAGAACGCGGTGCTGACGCATATGCATGTTCCGCTCGACTACGCCACGGTAATGGCCGAGACGCCGGCCAACGTCGAGCCTGCTTATGACGGCATGACGATCGAAATCCCTTACGAATCAGCGTGAAGGGCGAGGTTTTTACGGCTGGGTTCCCGGGTTTGGATCTCGCGGAGTGCTATCTTCACGCACATCCAATCGGCTACGCCAGTTCCATAATCTATGTTATGCGACTAAAGGCTATAGCATCCGTTGGCGGCGAGATTAGACCGTTCACTCTTAGACATTCGCAACAGCGCTGTGGAGGCAACGGGCATGCTAGGATTGCGAATCATGAAGACGCTTCCGCTGCTTGCAGGTCTTGCCCTCACCCTCGCCTGCGCGATCACCGACGCGCGAGCTCAGGATGTCAGTCGTGCGCCAGGCGAGAACGACCTGGCTTTCGCCAAACGTGTTGTTGGGTTCGCCGACAATGCTGATCCGCACACCACAGCCGTGAGCTGGAACGGCCTCCAGACACTCTTCGTCGATTATCAGACCGCCGAGGAATATCCGGAACGCCCGCTCGTCGCGCTGCAACGGCTAGCTGACAACAGATATCGCGCAATCCAGGTCACGATCGGTGAACAAGAGGGCGACACACCGGACATCGCGCTCGGCCTCGCCAACGCCGACCACGACCCGGCAAAGGAACTGATCGTGATACTTTCCTGGGCTCAGATGCACTACGATGTCGAAGGGACGCTCTACGAGGTTCGCATCTTCCATGGCCCCAAGCCAGGCCAGAAGGCGCTGACTCAATTGAAAGCGAGCCGGAAGTTCGATGCCACATGCGATTGCCATTGGCGCGACGGCACAACGAAGCGCTTCCGCTTCAAGACGATCGCGGCGGTCAAGGCTGAACTGAAGCGCCTGGGCTATTAGCCGCCGGCGAGGGCTCGCTTCCCGGATGTTGCCCTCGCCATCTCGCCTATGCTGACCCGCAATCGTCCCCAGCGCCGGTACAGGCACAGTCTGGGTCGCTCGTCAGAACTCCATATCACCGAAGTCACCGCCATTGTCGGAGCTGGCATCGCCTGCCTGATCGGCTTCGTCAGGCTGCGGCGTCGGCTGTTCAGCTGTCTTCGCTTCGCTGCCGCCAAACATGCCTGCGATCGCGTTGCCGAGCAGCACGCCGCCGGCCACGCCCATCGCGGTCTGCGCAGCGCCGGCAAGAAAACCACCGCCTGCCCGCTGTGGCGTGTCCTGCGGCCCTTCAGTTGCAACGGAGGCGGTGCGCCCTACCCGCGGCACCGAGCCTGAGCGCCTGCCGCCGCTGCGGCCGAAGAAGCCGCTGAGCGGTCCACCGCCGGCCGGCTGCCGCGCCTGCTCCTCCAGTTCTTCTATGCGCGCCTGAGCTGCGTTCAGGGCCTGCTCCTGCACCACGATCGTCTGGGCCATGTAATATGGCGCCCCAGGCTGCTGGGTGATCTGGTCCTGGATGAAGCGCTCTGCTTCGGCATCGCGCGGGGGCGCCTGGCGCTCGGCGCTTGCCAACTTCTCGAAGAGCTGTCCGATCGCTTGCTGATCGTTTCTGTCCATGATGTCCAACTCCGGTCTTGGTTCAACGCCGGCTATTCGCGCTCGCCGGTGAAGTTCAACAGCAGTTGGAAGATGTTGATGAAGTTCAGATAGAGCGAGAATGCACCGAAGACAGCGAGTTTCTGCTGTGATTCCGCGCCGAAGTTTTCCGCATACTGCTCTTTGATCGTCTGGGTATCCCAGGCGGTGAGGCCTATGAAGACGGCGATGCCGATCACAGAGATCGCGAATTGGAGCGCGGTCGAGCCCAGGAAGATATTGACGATGCTGGCGATCACCACGCCGATCAGGCCCATGATCAGGAACGACGAAAACTGCGTCAGGTCGCGTTTGGTCGTGTACCCGTAAACGCTGGTCGCGCCGAACATGGTGGCGGCGATGAAGAAGGTGCGTGCGATGCTGGTGCCGGTAAAGACCAGGAACACGGAAGCCAGCGACAGGCCCATGACCGCGCAGAATGCCCAGAACATCGCCTGGGCGCCGGCTGCCGACATCGCCTGCATCCGAAACGAGAACAAGAGCACAAAGGCCAGCGGGGCCAGCATCACCACCCATTTCAGCGGTGTGGAGAAGATCGGCACGTAAAGGGCGGGCGTGGAAGCCACCACGAACGCGATCACGCCCGTAACGACGAGGCCAAGGCCCATATAGTTATAGACGCGCAGCATGTGCCGGCGCAGGCCTTCATCGTAGACGGCTCCGGCTCGGGCTCCGGCCCCGATATATCCGAGATTGTTCATGTGGTTCTCCTTCTTGCAGGTCGATCAGTAAAGCGTTTTGGCGAGCGCTTCGGCCGTGCGATCGAGACCGCCGACATCGCTGCGTCCGACGACCGCGTAGGCAACCTCGCCGATCTGGAAATAAGCCGAGGAAACGTCGCCCGAGGGAACGACGGTCGGCTTGACGACGTCGAATGTTCCGGGCCTGATCGCGAACAACGAGACCAGCCCCATCTCTTTCGTCTCGACAGCCATCTCGACGCTCGGTCCGAATTGCGATGGATAGATCTGCACGTCACGGACCGTCCAGTCCGCTGGCAGCGATGGCATCACGATCGCCGTCGCGGCGCGGATTTCGTCGGCATTGTAACCGGGTGCTTCGGGTTGCGACGACATCGCCTCGCGCACGAGCGTCGTGCGGTGCGCCCGGACTGCGTCCTCCACATAGGCGGGCGGATGGGTCGAAGCGACGACTTCCGTCACAGATATCGGTCCGATGAGCCCGTTCGCAAGCCAGCCGGCAGCGACGAAGGCAGCGACTGCCGCAGCTCGCTGCAAAGCACCAAGGACGCGGCCGCGCGCCAATCCCCGCCCCAGCCGCCGTGCAGCATCGGCCGTCCCGGGCCGCGCCATGCCTTTCGATCCGGCAAGCGCCACGCGCAGTTCGTCACGCATCCGTAAGTCGGACATCACCCGCGCGGCCGCGTCCGGGCGGGCCGAAAGGAACGCCTCGACCTCGATGCGACGAGCCACGTCCAGCTGATCGTCGACATAGGCGTCGAGATCGGCGTCGGTCACGGGATCGCGCAGTTGGTTCATGATCCACCTCCGACGATCTTCAGATGGCGTTTCGCGCGTGCCGGCACCGCGTCCTCCATCTCGCGCAGGGCCGCACGCGCCCTGCCGATGCGCGACATCAGCGTGCCAAGCGGCACGCCACTCACCTCAGCGGCCAGGCTGTAGCTAAGCCCCTCGATGGCGACGAGATGCAACGCCGAACGCTGCTCCTCCGGCAATTCGAAAAACGCTTCGCGCACCTGCGCCAGACGGACCGAATGTTCCTGCGGCGCCGGGACATTCGCCTCGGCGAGATAGCCGGCCTGTTCGATGCGCATTGCTTCGGATTTGCGGGACCGCAGACCGTCGATGAATGCATTATGGACGATCGACAGCAGCCATACGCGAAGGTTTCCGCCGGAGCGGAAGCTGCCGCGTCGCTCATAGGCACGCACCAGCGCATCATGCACCAGATCCTCTGCATCGGCGCTGTCGCGCGTCAGCGAGCGTGCATAGCGGCGCAGCGAACCGAGCTGTCCCAGAATATCGAAGCGTGGCATCGGCCGTTTCATGTCCTGTTTACGGAGCAGGTCGGGATGTTAATCCCGCTCTCCCCGAAATTTTCTTACGGCTCGCCGCGTTCTCGTCCTGGGAGATATCGGGCCCGCTCTCGCCCGCCAGATAGTATCGGCCGCCTTCGAGGCAAACCGGCGCCGAGTTGGCGCATATGAAACTGCTGGCAAAGCACGGCCGGTTTGCGTATCACTCCGCCGCCAACGGAACCTTATCGATGTTCGAAAATCTCCAGCCCGCGCCTGCCGACAAGATCCTGGCCTTGATCGGCCTCTATCGCGCCGACCCGCGTCCCGACAAGGTCGATCTTGGGGTCGGCGTCTATAAGGATCGCGACGGCAAGACGCCGGTGATGCGCGCGGTGCGCGAAGCCGAAAAGCGGCTGCTGCAGGGCCAGGATACCAAGACCTATCTCGGCCTTGCCGGCGATACCGCCTTCAACGCGGCGATGGCCAGGCTGGTGTTCGGCCCAGCCGCCGACATGACGCGCATTCGTGCGGCGCAGGCGCCAGGCGGCTCCGGCGCGCTGCGGCTGGTAGCAGAGCTGCTGAAAAGGACCCGCACCGACGCGATGGTCTGGCTGTCGGATCCGACCTGGCCGAACCACATGCCGGTGATGCGCGCCGCTGGCCTGCAGACACGCGAATATCCCTATTTCGACGCTGCTTCTGGTGCGGTTCGCTTCGACGACATGCTGAATGCATTGAGAACCGCGAATCCTGGCGACGTCGTATTGTTGCATGGCTGCTGCCATAACCCGACAGGCGCCAATCTAGACATCTCGCAATGGGCTGCCATTGCCGATCTTGTCGTTGAGCGCGGCCTGCTGCCCTTTGTCGACATCGCCTATCAGGGCTTTGGCGAGGGACTTGATGCGGATGCCGCCGGCTTGCGCCTTCTGGCGGCAAAAGTTCCGGAAATGGTCGTTGCCTCCAGCTGCTCGAAGAACTTTGCCGTCTATCGCGACCGAGTCGGTGCAGCGCTGATCATGGCGAAAGGTGGCGCGCAGGCGGATTTGGCGATGGGCCAGATGCTGTCGGCGGCGCGCGCCATGTATTCGATGCCGCCGGACCACGGCGCGGCGGCGGTGCGCATCGTGCTTGAAGACCCCGCATTGCGTTCCGACTGGGAGGCAGAGCTTGAAGAGATGCGGCTGCGCATGCTGCGGCTGCGCGTCCAGTTCGCCGAGGCGCTGCGGCGGCAGTCCAACTCCGACCGTTTCGATTTCGTCGCCAGCCATCGCGGCATGTTTTCCCGGCTTGGCCTGTCGGAAGCGCAAGTCGAGCGGCTGCGCGCCGAGCATGCCATCTATATGGTCGGCGACAGCCGCATCAACGTTGCCGGCCTGCCCGAGGACGGCATGGATGCGCTCGCCAAGGCGATAGTCTCCGTGCTCGACTGATGCTTTTGCTAACTAGGATCTTCCGGAAACCGGCTTCCACTTTCGTATCATGGTCTGGCGGCCCGTCTGTGGACAAGGCGCCCTCACCGGCTGAAGCCGTTGGCCGCACAGCCGTGTACAGGATAGCGTTTCCCAGATGAAACCCTCGAAAGACATTTCCCGACTGATCGAGATCATGGCAGCGCTGCGGGCGCCGGAAACCGGCTGCCCGTGGGATATTGAGCAGGACTTTTCGACAATCGCGCGGTACACGATCGAGGAAGCCTACGAAGTGGCGGACGCCATTGCGCGTGGCGATCTGGACGATCTGCGGGATGAACTCGGCGATCTCCTGCTGCAAGTGGTCTACCACGCGCAAATGGCCGAGGAGGCCGGCGAATTTTCATTCGGCGATGTGGTCCTGGCCATCACCACAAAAATGATCCGCCGCCACCCCCATGTCTTCGGCGACGACAAGGCGCGCAGCGCCGGCATGGCCAAGGGCATGTGGGAAAAGATCAAGGCAGAGGAAAAGGCGGAGAAGCGCAGTGCGCGCCTCGCCCGTGGGCTCGACCCGGAAGACCATGGCAAGGGCTTTCTCGACAGCGTGCCGGTCGCCCTGCCCGCGCTGACCCGGGCGCTCAAGCTGCAGGAAAAGGCCGCCCGCGTCGGCTTCGACTGGAGCGAGGCGGCGCCGATCCTCGACAAGATCGAGGAGGAGATCGGCGAATTACGCGAGGCGCTGGCCAAAGGCGACACTGCGCCGATCAAGGACGAGTTCGGCGACATGCTGTTTGCGGTCGTCAATCTCGGCCGGCACCTCAAAATTGATTCCGAAGCGGCACTCAGCGGCACCAACGAAAAATTCCGGTCGCGCTTCCACTATGTCGAGCGGACGCTGCAAGCGTCGGGAAACAGCCTGGAAGAGGCGACACTGGACGAGATGGAAGCGCTCTGGCAGCAGGCAAAAAGCGCGAAGTAACCGCCTCTACCCGTTGTTTTGACGGCGCAATCGGCTTTCGATCTCCTGCCGAGCGCTGTGTGTAGCCTTGAGCGCGACGGTTACGCTGCCATCCTCATTGTCGTCGCGCGAGATGATGTCGCCGTTGCGGTAAAGCCAGTCGACGACGCCGAGTTGGTCGGGCTTGAGTGTGACGGTGAAGGTCTCCAGTTCGCCCGACATCATCGTCTCGATGATCGCCTTCAGCGCATCGATGCCCTCGCCGGTTACCGCCGATATGGCGATCGGCGGTGCCTTCTTGCCGTCAGCACCATCGGCAAGCAGCCGCGCCCGGTTGCCCTCGTCGAGCCGGTCGATCTTGTTCCATACTTCGATGACGCGCTTGCTATCGCGGGCATCGACGCCGAGATCGGCAAGGATGCGCTCGACATCTTCGGCCTGCGCGGCCGTATCGGGATCGGAGATGTCGCGCAGATGAATGACGAGGTCTGCCTCGACCACTTCCTCCAGCGTCGCCCTGAAGGCCGCGACCAGATGCGTTGGCAGGTCGGAAATGAAGCCGACCGTATCGGAAAGGATGATCGGCGTGCCGTGCGGCAGACGCACGCGGCGCAGCGTCGGGTCGAGCGTGGCAAACAGCATGTCTTCGGCCAGCACCCCTGCTCCGGTCAGCCGGTTGAACAGAGTCGACTTGCCGGCATTGGTGTAGCCGACGATCGCCACTACCGGAAATGGCACCTTCTTGCGCTTGGCGCGGTGCAGGTCGCGGGTGCGGCGCACAGTTTCGAGCTCGTGCTTCAGCTTGGTGATCTTGTCCTGCAGCACACGCCGATCCGACTCGATCTGGGTCTCGCCAGGGCCGCCGAGAAAGCCGGCGCCGCCACGCTGGCGCTCGAGGTGGGTCCAGCTCCGCACAAGGCGGCCTTTCTGGTAGTTGAGATGGGCAAGATCGACCTGCAGCGTGCCTTCCTTGGTGCGGGCGCGCTCGCCGAAAATCTCCAGGATCAGCCCGGTGCGGTCGAGCACCTTGGCGTTCAACTCTTTTTCGAGGTTGCGCTGCTGTACCGGGGTCAGCGGATGATCGACAATGACCACTTCCGCGTGGCCCTCTTTGACGATCTCAGCGAACTCCGCCACCTTGCCGCTGCCGAGCAAGGTCGCCGGGCGTGGATCGTTGACGGTCACCACCGCCGTGTGGACCAGGTCGAGGTCGATGGCGCTGGCGAGGCCGACGGCCTCGTCGCGACGAGCCTCGGCGGAACGGGTCAGGCGGGGGCGGTTGGTGTCGTCGTCGCCACGCGGCTGCCGGGTAAGCACCGGCACGATTACCACCGCCCGGGTCGGGCCGTTGGCCTCTTTCCCGGTCTGATGTGCTGGTTTTCCGCGAACGCGGCGGTCCGCGTCTTTCTCACGTGCCAATCAGGCGCCCTGGCTTTCCTCACCATCGAACATCTGAACCGGCTGGCTCGGCATGATCGTGGAAATAGCGTGCTTGTAGACAAGCTGGGAATGGCCGTCGCGACGCAGCAGAACGCAGAAATTGTCGAACGAAGTGACCACGCCGGTCAGCTTCACGCCGTTGATGAGAAAGATGGTGAGTGGATTTTTGCTCTTGCGAACTGAATTCAGGAACAGGTCCTGAAGATTTTGCGATCGTTCCGCCATTGTTCTTGTCTTTCGCCGATCCCCTTCGGTTTGCAGGCCAATGCGCCAAATTAGCCGGCACATGTCAAGCACGCAAACACCATCTTGCCGTCAGTAACGACAAGCAGAACGAGATATATTGATGTTCATTCCATCTGTGCGGTTATCAGGCTGGACTTTTTTCCGCAACGTCAAAAAAGGCCTGCCGTAATGAAACTGTTATCGAGCCCGGGTGGCCGTTGGCGACGGGAGCGCCATCGATCGCCACCACCGGCATGGCAATCGTGGTCGCGGAGCTGATGAAAACCTCGCGCGCGGCCTTGGCTTCGGCCACCGAAAAACCGCGCTCCTCGATCTTCAGGCCGAGCTTGGCGGCCACGTCGAACAGCGTCGTACGGGTGATGCCGCGCAGGATGCCGTGCTCGGCCGGCCGCGTCACCAGCACGCCATCCCCGGTGATGATCCAGGCGTTCGACGATCCACCTTCCTTGACGGTGCCGTCGACATCGACGAACCAGGCCTCCTGAGCGCCGGCTTCCTTGGCTTTCTGCTTGGCCAGCACGTTCGGCAGCAGGCCGACCGACTTGATATCGACCCGATCCCACCGGTTCTCCGGCACTGTGATAACCCGGATCCCGCTCTCGGCCCGCTTCGCGGCAGCTGCAGGATCGGCTTTTTTGGCAGTCACCACCAGCGACGGCTTCGTCTCCGCCGGCGGGAAGAAAAACTCGCGGCTGGCGACGCCGCGTGTCACCTGGACATAGACCAGGCCGTCGACGACATGGTTGCGGCGCACCACCTCGCGCATGACGAGCGGCAGCACGCCGCGCGTGATCGGCCAATCGATCGAGAGTTCGGCAAGTGAGCGGTTCAATCGGGCGAGATGGCGGGGCATGTCGACGATGAAGCCTCGTGCCACCTCGCAGACCTCGTAGACGCCGTCGGCGAATTGATAGCCACGGTCCTCGATATGCACGGAAGCTTCGGCGTGAGCGACGTAGCGCCCGTTCACATACGCAATGCGCGGCATGGCTAACCCCTGAAAGAAGTCGAGCTTTCTTATGCGATTCCAAGACCGCCGTAACCGATAATTGCGTGGGCCACGACTGGTTTGGCTGTCAGACGCCCAGCGACTTCAGCTTGCGGTGCAATGCAGAGCGTTCCATGCCGATAAACTCTGCCGTCTTCGAGATATTGCCGCCAAAACGGTTGATCTGGGCGATCAGATAGTCCTTCTCGAATTGTTCGCGCGCTTCCCGCAGCGGCAGCGCCATTATGTGCTGATCGGATTTGTTTGGAGTGCGCGGCATGACGTCGCCGATCTCGGCAGGCAGGAGATCGGCGGTGATCGGCGCATCGACATCGTCGCCGCGCGCCAGGATCATCAGCCGCTCGACATTGTTGCGCAACTGGCGAACGTTGCCCGGCCAGTTATGCGCCTGCAGCACCGCCAGCGCGTCGTCGCCGATGCGGCGCGGCTTGATGCCGGCCTGGCGAGCGATCTGCTTCATGAAATTGTCGACCAGATAAGGAATGTCCTCGCGACGCTCGGCCAGTCCCGGCACCATGACCGGAACCACGGCCAGGCGATGATAAAGGTCCTCACGGAAACGGCCGTCGGCGATCATGGCTTCCAGGTTCTGCGAGGTCGACGAGACGATGCGCACGTCGACCTTGACCCGCTTGGTGCCCCCTACCCGCTCGAACTGCTGTTCGACCAGCACGCGCAGGATCTTGTTTTGCGTCTCACGCGGCATGTCGGCCACTTCATCGATGTAGAGAATGCCGCGATGGGCTTCCTCCAGCGCGCCGACCTTGCGTTCGACGCCGTTCGATTCGGTGCCGAACAACTCGATCTCCATACGCTCAGGCGTGATGTTGGCGGCGCTCAGCGTCACAAACGGTGCACTCTTGCGCGCCGACAGTGCGTGGATGGCGCGCGCCGCCAGTTCCTTGCCCGAGCCGGAGGGGCCGATAATCATGACGCGGCTGTTGGTCGGCGCGACGCGCTCGATGGTCTGGCGCAATTGGCTCATTGCCGACGACATGCCGATGAGGTCGAAAGTCTCGCCGCTGCGCAGCTTGAGATCCGAAACCTCGCGTCTCAATTTGGAGGTTTCGAGCGCCCGTTCGGCAATGAGGATCAGCCTGTCGGCCTTGAATGGCTTTTCGATAAAATCATAGGCGCCGCGGCGGATGGCCGAGACCGCCGTTTCGATATTGCCGTGGCCCGAGATCATCACGACCGGCAGGTTCGGGTGCATCGTCTTGATCTCGTCCAGCAAAGCCAGGCCATCGAGCCGCGAGCCCTGCAGCCAAATGTCGAGGAAGATCAGCCTGGGTGCCCGGTCGGCAACTGCCGCCAGCGCGCTGTCGGCGTCAAACGCCGTGCGTGTTTCGTGACCTTCGTCGCTCAGGATACCGGCGACGAGTTCGCGGATGTCTTCCTCGTCATCGACGATGAGAATATCAGACGCCATTACCGACCTTTTCAGTTTCTTTTTCGTGTTCCGTCTTGCCCTCGCCGCGCATCGGAACGGTGGCGGCAACCGGCAGGATGATGCTGATCATTGCGCCCCGCCCATCGTGGAAGTCCGCTGGTGCATCGTGCAATTCGAGTCGCCCGCCATGGTCCTCCACGATCTTCTTGACGATAGCGAGGCCAAGCCCGGTGCCTTTCTCGCGTGTCGTCATATAAGGCTCGAGCAAGCGCTGCCGGTTTTCGCGCGGCAAGCCCCTGCCGTTGTCGATGACGTCGATTCGAATCGCGCCATTCTGACGCCCGGCTTGAATCCGGATTATGCCGTGCGGACGATCCTCTGCATCAAGTCCGTCGATGGCTTCGGCAGCATTCTTGATGACGTTGCCGAAAGCCTGCGCCATCAGCCGGCTGTCGAACGTGCCTTTGAGCGGCTCATTGCCGAAGACGCGCTCGAAGGTGATGTCGGCGCGGCTCACTTCGACCAGGAACGAGGCCTCGCGCAACGAATCGCGCAGATCGATTGCCTTCATTTCCGGTTTCGGCATGCGGGCGAACGCCGAGAACTCGTCGACCATGCGGCCGATGTCCTCCACTTGCCGGATGATGGTGTCGGTGCATTGATCGAAAACCTCACGGTCCTCGGTGATGACCTTGCCGTAACGGCGCTTGATGCGCTCGGCCGAAAGCTGGATCGGCGTCAACGGGTTCTTGATCTCGTGGGCGATGCGCCGCGCCACGTCGGCCCATGCAGAGGAACGCTGTGCCTGGACCAGATCGGTAATGTCGTCGACTGTCACGACGTAGGATTTATCCTCCGAACCGTCGTCGCCGGCTTCAATCGTGATCTGCACGTTGAAGGTCCGTTCGGTGCCGGCACGATAGAAGGTGACCTGTTCGCGATAGACCGGCTTGCCCGATTTGCGGCCGATCTCGAAGACTCGGCCGACATGCGGCAGCACGGCGGAAAGGTTCTGCCCAAGCGCTGCCGTGGCGGATATGGCCAGCATCGTTTCGGCCGAACGGTTGACGATGGTGACGATGCCATATGGATCGACGCCGATGACCCCGGCGGTGACGCCGGCAAGCACCGCCTCCGAAAAGCGCCGCCGCTCGTCGATCAAATCCTTGGCCGACAGGATCTCGTTGCGCTGCGATTTCAGCTCCATCAGCATCTTGTTGAAGGTGTCGCCGAGCGAGGCGACGTCACCGTCGGAGGGGCGGACAGGCACGGCTACGTCGAGATTGCCGGTAGCGACCTCATCGGCCGCGCCGATGAGCTGACGAATCGGCCGCACCAGGCGGTCGGCCACCGCAATGCCGGTCCAGATGGCGGACAGGATGATGATCAGCGTCAGCGACAGATAGGGAAGCGCGAAAGCCACTTGCGAGGTGCGGCGATTGTCTTCGAGACCGCGATATTCGGCGGTGTTGGATTTGACGATCTGCCGCGCCTTGATCACCTCGGGATCGACGAGGCGGATGGTGTAGAGATAGAGGCCGTCGATCTCGCGCAGCTTGACGATGGCACCCATGATGTTGCGGGTGCGCGGTTCTATCAGCACCGGCTTGCCGTCGGCAGCGCTTGCCACGGCGCCCTCAGGCGGCTCCGGCATGGCAAAGTCCGCGTCGGTCTTGGCGCTCATAACGAAGGAACCATCGGGCTTGATGAGTGCGGCGTGCGCCAGCGAGCGTCCCACCGCCTCCTTGTTCATGAGGTCGAGAAAACCGGTACGATCGAGGCCGTAAAGCGTGCGCGAAGCGTCGAGGTCGTAAGCCATCGACAACGTCGTGCCCTGAAGATTTCGCGCGTTTTCCTGCACATAGGCGTCAGCGATAGACAACGACGAATTGACGATCGTCTTGGTGCGGATCTCGAACCAGCGGTCGAGGCCGATGTCGAGCGTGATCGACGCGATGATCGCCACCATGATCGCGGGGATGGCCGCGACTAGCGCAAACATCGCCACTATGCGCACATGCAGGCGCGACGCAGCCTTGCCATGCCGTCGTGCCATCAGGATGCGATGCACCTCGCGGCCGACCAGCAAGATCAGAAACAGCACGAACGCCGCATTAAGCGCAATCAGCGCCAGCGTCGTCCTTGCGTCGGGCGTGATCGGCGTGGCGCCAACGAGAATGGCGAAGGAGATCGCCGCCGTCACCAGCGCGCCGGCAATGGCGACCACGCCCGGCAGCGCAAGCAGCCGGCGACCGTCTCGCGCGCCCGTATTGCTGAAAAGCGATTTGCTCAGTGTCGGTGCGTGCAGGGCCATGTCGCCGTCTAGAGCCAGTGATTGCGTCGGATGTATGCAACGCATTGTGGCGATTATGCAACAAGTGTGGCCGAGACGGAAATCTTTCGGCAATCGATCCCCTGGAAAGCGCTCGTAAAGGGATTCGTCTAGACCTGCCTGGACGATTTGTAGACGTTGACGCCGAGTTCGCGAATCTTTTTGCGCAGCGTGTTGCGGTTGAGCCCCAGCAATTCCGCAGCCTTGATCTGGTTACCGCGCGTTGCGGTCATCGAGGCGAGGACCAGCGGGTATTCGACCTCGGAGAGGATTCGCTGATAGAGCCCGGCCGGGGGCAAGTCGCCGGCAAACGAGGCAAAATAGCGTTGCAGGAAATGCTCCACCGCCTGGCCGATGGAAAGGTCGTCGGGAATGAGGTTGCCGCCACCTGGAACGACAGGCCTTTCACCGGTCTTCAACTCCGCCTCGATGATCTCGGCGGAAATCTCGTCCTGCGAATACAGTGCGGCCAGCCTGCGGATGAGGTTTTCGAGTTCGCGCACGTTGCCCGGCCATGGGTAGCGCTTCATCAGCTCGATGCCGCCGGTGGAAATGCGCTTGGTCTGCAGGCCTTCACTGGCGCCGAGCTTGAAGAAGTGCCGGACGAGGTCCGGAATGTCCTCCGATCGCTCGCGCAGCGCCGGCAGCCTGAGCGGCACAACGTTCAAGCGGTAGAACAGGTCCTCGCGGAAAAGCCCCTGATTGATCAGCGTGCGCAGGTCCTTGTTGGTGGCAGCGACGATGCGCACGTCGGTCTTGATCGGCGTGCGGCCGCCGACCGTGGTGTATTCGCCCTGCTGCAGCACACGCAGCAGCCGCGTCTGCGCTTCCATCGGCATGTCGCCGATCTCGTCGAGGAACAGCGTGCCGCCTTCGGCCTGCTCGAAACGGCCAGTGGAGCGGTTCTGTGCGCCGGTAAAGGCGCCCTTCTCGTGCCCGAATAGTTCCGATTCGATCAGGTCGCGTGGGATCGCCGCCATGTTGATGGCAACGAAGGGACCGCCTCGGCGGCGGCCATATTCATGCAGCGCGCGCGCCACCAGTTCCTTGCCGGTACCCGATTCGCCCGAGATCATCACCGTCAGGTCGGTCTGCATCATGCGCGCCAGCATGCGGTAGATGTCCTGCATGGCCGCCGAGCGGCCGACCAGCGGCATCGTTTCAGGCGGCTCGTCGGCACGCGTATCGATCTTCGGCCGCCGCGGTTCGGAAAGCGCGCGGTTGACGATGTTGAGCAGCTCGGTCAGGTCGAACGGTTTCGGCAGATATTCATAGGCTCCGGTTTCGGAGGCCCGGATCGCGGTCATGAACGTGTTCTGCGCACTCATGACGATGACCGGCAGTTCCGGTCGCGCCTTCTTGATGCGCGGCAGCATGTCGAAGGCGTTCTCGTCGGGCATGACAACGTCGGTGATGACCAGATCGCCCTCGCCCGCCGCCACCCAGCGCCACAGCGTCGAGGCATTGGAGGTGACGCGCACGTCGTGACCGACGCGCGAAAGCGCCTGGTTGAGGACTGTGCGGATGGCCGCATCGTCGTCGGCGACGAGAATATTGCCGCGAACGGTCATTTGCGGTCTCCTTCACCGTCGTCGTCGGTGCCAAACTGGGTTTCTTTCCACGCCGGCATCAGGATGCGGAAAGTGGTGCCGCGCGGCGTCGATTCGCATTCAATGATGCCGCCATGCTCGCCGACAATCTTTGCGACCAGCGCCAGACCGAGACCGGAGCCGTTCGGCTTAGTGGTGATAAAGGGATCGAACAGGATCGGCAGGATATCCTCGGAAACACCCGAACCGTTGTCACGCACGCAGAATTCCAATGGCAGCGATACGCGGTCCTGAGTCCCGGGTACGGAAACACGGATGCCCGGACGGAAGGCGGTCGACAGCATGATCTCGCCCTGCGGATCGCTGCCGATCGCCTCGGCGGCATTTTTTACCAGATTGAGGAATACTTGGATGAGCTGGTCGCGATTGGCGAAGACCGGAGGCAATGATGGATCATAATCCTCTAATATCTTGATTCTCTTGGCAAAACCGTTCTTGGCGATTGCCTTGACATGGTCGAGCACGACATGGATGTTGACGGGGTAGCGGTCGATCGGCCGCTCGTCCGAAAACACCTCCATGCGGTCGACCAGCGAGACAATGCGGTCGGTCTCGTCGGTGATCAGCCTGGTCAGTGCGCGATCCTCGTCGGACGCCGACAGTTCAAGCAGCTGCGCGGCACCACGAATGCCGGACAGCGGGTTCTTGATCTCATGGGCAAGCATCGCGGCAAGGCCGGTAACCGAGCGCGCCGCACCGCGATGCGTCATCTGCCGGTCGATCTTGTCGGCCATTGAGCGTTCCTGGAACATTACCACGACGGAGCCTGGAAATTCCGTCACAGGCGCGACGTAGAGATCGACCACCTTCTCGATGCCGAGCCGCGGCGACGACACGTCCACCCGGTATTCGTTGACTGGCGCCCGGCGCTCGCGCACCTGGTCAACAAGCGTCAGCAGCGGGCTGCCGAAAGGAATGAGCTTGTGCAGCGTGTTGCGGGCGAGCATCGTGGCGCTCGAACGGAAAAAATCCTCGGCATCGGCATTGGCGAAGGTGATGAAGCCTTGCGGATCGACCATGATCACCGGCCGACGAATGGTGTTGAGCACAATATGCGCGGCGTCCGCCATATCCGTGCTCTGTGTGACGGTGGCGTTCATGCCGCACTCCGCAGGTTCGCCGCTTCGGGAGCGCTCGAAAATACGTCGCGCAGCAAGGCTATGACGCGCCCAGGCTCGAAAGACGTGAGTATGGCCTTGCGCCGGTCGTCGCTTGTGGCGGCGTGGCGGTCGAGATACCAGCCGAGATGCTTGCGCGCCTGGCGCACTCCGCTTTCCTCGCCATAAAGCGCCAGCATGTCTTCGTAATGGGCAATGACGTAGTCGGACAGCGCTTGCGGGCTTTCCGGCATGCCGGATACCGGCTCGGCCAGCGCGGCCGCTACAATGCTGCCGGCCGTCCAAGGCGCGCCATAGTGCGCGCGGCCGACCATCACCGCGTCGGCGCCAGACTGCTCGAGGATCGACGCTGCCTCCGCCGGCGATCCGACATCGCCATTGGCAACCACAGGGATCGAGACGGCCTGCTTGACGCGTGCGATGGCACGCCAGTCGGCCCTGCCCTGATAGAACTGGCAACGCGTGCGGCCGTGTACCGTCACCATCATTACCCCGGCCTGCTCGGCGCGTCGCGCCAGCATTGGCGCGTTGAGCGCGCCTTCGTCCCAGCCGAGCCGCATTTTGACCGTGACCGGCACGTCGACCGCGCCGACTACCGCTTCGATCAGCGACAGCGCGTGGTCGAGGTCTCGCATAAGTGCCGAACCGGCATAGCCGCCCGTCACCTTCTTGGCCGGACAGCCCATGTTGATGTCGATGATGTCGGCGCCTTCGCCGGCTGCGATTCGCGCGCCCTCGGCCATGTGCGCCGCCTCACGGCCGGCAAGCTGGACCATGTGGATAGGCAGCCCGGAATGACGGATGCGCAGGCCGGAACCAGCCCTGCCCTTTGCAAGCTCGCCGCTCGCCACCATTTCCGATACGACCAGCCCGGCGCCATGCGCATGGGCGCGTTGCCGGAACGGTTCGTCGGTGATGCCCGACATGGGCGCGAGAAATACGCGATTGCGGATTCTCACGCCACCCACATCCAGCGGCGAAGCCAATTTGGTCACATCAGGCATGCACAAAAACCAAGCACCTTCGGTTGCTGCACATTCTCTAGCCAGAACGGCGGCAATGTGCAACGCGCAATGTCGTGACATTAAGGCGCATTTGGGAAAAAAAGGATCGCCGGATAGCATCAATCCTAGGTCTTCCGAAAGCGATACCACTTTTCGGGATCATGCGCTAAGCGTCTCGGCATGAGAGATGTGAGCGAAAAGCAAGCTGCGGACGACAAGGTCGCGGTGGTCATCGTTGCCGCCGGCCGCGGCGCGCGCGCCGGACAGGCCAATGGGCCGAAGCAGTACCAGCAGATTGGCGGCGGCGCCGTTATCGCACGCACGCTCGACGCCTTTCTGACGCATCCGAAAATTGGAGCTGTCGTCGTTGCTATACATGCCGAAGACGACGCGCTTTTCCGCCGCGCCGCCGGCGCGAACGCCGACCGTGTCGTCGCGGTGACTGGCGGTACGTCACGGCAGGAGTCCGTCCGCCTTGGACTGCTGGCGTTGAGAAGCCATGCGCCGGGCCGGGTGCTGATCCATGATGCGGCTCGGCCGTTTGTCGACGCGGAACTGATAGACCGCACGATCGCCGCCATTGGCGAGCGCCAGGGAGCACTGCCTGCCTTGCCCGTTGCCGATACGCTCAAGCGCGAAACGGCCGAAGGCATGATCGGCGAAACCGTGTCCAGGGCCGGGCTTCATGCCGCACAGACACCGCAAGGCTTTCCGTTCTGGCCGATCCTGGCTGCGCACGAAAAGGCTCATCATCTGGGCAAAGCGGATTTCACCGACGATGCGGCAATCGCCGAATGGGCGCATATTCCGGTGAAGATCGTTCCCGGCTCGCCGGATAATGTCAAACTGACCTGGGCACGGGATATTGCAATGGCGGATCAGCGGCTTTCCAGCGCCCCACGTTTTCCCGACATCCGAACCGGCAATGGCTATGACGTGCATGCGTTCGAGCCCGGCGACCATGTCACCCTGTGCGGCGTCGCCATTCCACACGACAGGAAGTTATCCGGCCATTCGGATGCCGATGTCGGTCTCCATGCCTTGACCGACGCCCTGCTGGCCACCTGCGGCGCCGGTGACATCGGCACGCATTTCCCGCCCTCCGACCCGCAGTGGAAGGGGGCCGCTTCACGCATCTTCGTCGAACACGCGGTGAAGCTGGTGCGCGCGCGCGGCGGGCGCATCGCCAACGCCGACATCACCCTGATCTGCGAGGCGCCGCGCGTCGGCCCACATCGCGAGGCGATGACCGAAGCGCTTTCGGCAATGCTGCGAATTTCGCGCGATCGCATCTCGATCAAGGCGACAACCAATGAGAAGCTCGGCTTCGTCGGCCGTGAGGAAGGCATAGCGGCCATCGCGACTGCCAGCGTTGTGTTTCCAGGGGATGTCCCTGAATGAGCAATAGCGGTCTCGCAGATGCCCTGCTTAAGGCCTGCCAGCAGCGCGGCATGATGCTGGCGACGGCGGAGAGCTGCACCGGCGGCATGATCATCGCCGCGCTGACCGACATCGCCGGCTCTTCCGCGGTGGTCGATCGCGGCTTCATCACCTATTCCAACCAGGCCAAGACCGAGATGCTCGGCGTCTCGGCCGCTACGCTCGAGGCGCACGGCGCGGTCTCGCGCGAGACTGCGGTGGAGATGACAGCCGGAGCCTTGGCCCATTCGCCGGCCGGGCTCGCCCTGGCGGTGACTGGCATCGCCGGTCCGGACGGCGGCTCTGCGGATAAACCTGTCGGCCTGGTCTGGTTCGGCGTTGCCGTGGCTGGCCGGCCGGTAGTCAGCGAATGCCAGCTGTTCGCCGACAAGGGCCGTGATTTCATCCGCAGGGAGACGGTCCGACATGCGCTTGAACTGGGTCTGCGCGCGCTCGCCGCGGATCAGGCTGCCGATGGCGCGCCGTAGATGATTTCGGCACGTTTCTCGAACGCCTCGGAGAACATGCGGAAGGCGCGGTCGAACATGGTTCCCATGAGCGCACCCAGAATGCGGCTCTTGAACTCGTAGTCGATAAAGAAACAGACGTTGCAACCGCCGCCGTCCGCCGGGTCGAAGCGCCAGACATTGCTGAGATATTTGAACGGGCCGTCGATATATTTGACGTCGATGGCGTTCTCGTCAGGCTTCAGCAGCACCTGCGTGGTGAAAGTCTCGCGGATCGCCTTGTAGCCGATGCTCATGTCGGCGATGAGCAGGGTGCGTCCGTTGCGTTCCTTGCGCGAACGAACCGTAAGTGCCTCGCAAAGCGGCAGGAATTGCGGATAGGATTCGATATCGGCAACCAGAGCGAACATCTGTTCCGGCGTATGCGCAACGCGGCGATGGGCTTCGAATTGTGGCATGAAACCAGTGGGTTAGGCGGACTTCCTGAGAAACGCTTCGCGCGCCGCGCGCAACCTGGCAAAGTCGTCCCCGGCGTGGTGCGACGAGCGCGTCAGCGGGCTCGACGCCACCAGCAGGAAGCCCTTGGTCCTGCCGATCGTCTCAAAGGACTTGAATTCCTCCGGCGTGACGAAGCGGATCACCGGATGGTGCTTCTTCGACGGCTGCAGATATTGGCCGATGGTCATGAAGTCGACATTGGCCGAACGCAAATCGTCCATCAGCTGCAGAATTTCGTTCCGCTCCTCGCCAAGGCCGACCATGATGCCGGACTTGGTGAAGATCGAGGGGTCAAGCTCCTTGACCCGCTGCAAGAGCCTGATCGAGTGGAAATAGCGCGCGCCCGGCCGAACCGTCAGATAGTTAGACGGCACGGTCTCGAGATTATGGTTGAAAACATCCGGCCTGGCCGCCACCACGATCTCCAGCGCACCGTCCTTGCGCAGGAAATCGGGCGTCAGGATTTCGATCGTCGTCGACGGGGTTGCTGCCCTGATCGCACGGATGACATCAGCAAAATGCTGGGCCCCGCCGTCGGCCAGATCGTCGCGATCGACGGAGGTGATGACGACATGGCTCAAGCCCATTTGCTTGACCGCATGCGCGACGCGCGCCGGCTCGTCGGGATCGAGTGCGGTCGGGATGCCGGTGGCGACATTGCAAAAGGCGCAGGCCCGCGTGCAGATCTCGCCCATGATCATGAAGGTGGCGTGCTTCTTCTCCCAGCACTCGCCGATATTGGGGCAGCCCGCCTCTTCGCAAACCGTCACCAGTTTGTGAGACTTCACGATTTCGCGCGTCTCGGCATAGCCTTTCGACATCGGCGCCTTGACGCGGATCCAGTCAGGCTTGCGCAGTACGTCCTGATCCGGCTTGTGCGCCTTTTCGGGATGCCGCAGGCGCGGCGCATTGGCAATCGTGTCGAGGACGGTGACCATGTGAACCCGGCTCATTGGCAAGCGCTTGTCCAGCGCTCGCTCTACCCACGTCATCTAGGACTTTTCGGCGAAAAGAAAAAGGCCGCGATCACGCATGCCGCGGTGACCTTTTTCGCATAGCAAGTGCCGACAGAGGTTAGCGGCGCACCAGTCGTCCGACCGCAATCAGAATGCAGGCACCGATGAAGCCGGTGATCAGATAGGCTATCCAGCCGACGCCGAAGATGCCGATGTTCAGGGCCTGCAAGATGGCGTTCAACACGATTGCGCCGACAATGCCGAGAATGATGTTCATGAGGATGCCGGTATTGCTCTTCATGACCATCTCGGCCAGCCACCCCGCCAGGCCACCGATGATGATGGCTGCAACCCAGCCCACGCCGTTCATTTCCATATGCCCTCTCCTTGTATGATGGATGATGCCTGCGAAACGAATTGCTCTGCCGTCGAGTTTCTCTGTGTCTTCCGTGTGAGACTCGCCCCAACTAATTTATCATGCATTCAGTGCGCGGCCATAGGCGTCGAGTACACTCTCCTTCATCATCTCCGACAGCGTCGGGTGCGGGAAGATCGTGTGCATCAGCTCTTCCTCGGTGGTCTCCAGATTCATCGCCACGACGAAGCCCTGGATCAGTTCGGTTACTTCTGCGCCGACCATGTGGGCACCCAGCAACTGGCCGGTCTTCTTGTCGAAAATGGTCTTGACGAAACCTTGGTCTTCGCCCAGCGCAATCGCCTTGCCGTTTGCGGCGAACTGGAAGCGGCCGACGCGGATGTCCTTGCCATCGGCTTTCGCTTTGGCTTCCGTCAGTCCGACCGAGGCGACTTGCGGATTGCAATAGGTGCAGCCCGGGATCTTCAGCTTGTCGATGGCATGCACGCCGGGGAAATTGGCGATCTTTTCCACACAGACCACGCCCTCATGCTCGGCCTTGTGGGCGAGCATCGGCGGTCCGGCAACGTCGCCGATGGCGTAGACGCCCGGCACATTTGTCTTGCCGTAGCCGTCGACGACGACGCAACCGCGGTCCGTCTTCACGCCGAGCGTCTCGAGGCCGAGGTTTTCGATGTTACCCTGTACGCCGACGGCCGAGATCATACGATCGGCGGTGATATTCTCGACCTTGCCGTCCTTCATCTCGACATGCGCCGTGACCGAGTTAGTGCCCTGCTCGACCTTGGTCACCTTGGCTTCTAGAATGATCTTCATGCCCTGCTTCTCGAACTGCTTCTGCGCGAATTTCGAGACCTCGGCGTCCTCGACCGGCATCACAGCCGGCAGCAGTTCGACCACCGTCACCTCGGCGCCCATGGTGCGGTAGAACGAGGCGAACTCGATGCCGATGGCGCCCGAGCCCATCACCAGCAGCGATTTCGGCATCTCTTTCGGCACCATCGCCTCGAAATAGGTCCAGATCAACTTGCCGTCCGGCTCGATGCCGGGCAATGCGCGCGGCCTGGCTCCGGTCGCCAGAATGATGTGCTTGGCGCTATAGGTGCCCTCGCCCTTGACGCCTTTGGGCGCCGGCGGCTGCGGCTCCATCGGCTTCTTCGACGATTTCGACACGACGATCTCGCCAGGTTTGGTCAGCTTGGCTTCGCCCCAGATGACGTCGACCTTGTTCTTCTTCATCAGGAAGCCGACGCCGCCGTTGAGCCGCAGCGAGACCTTTCGCGAGCGATCGACGACGGCGGCTGTGTCGACGCTGACCTTGCCATCGATCTTCAGGCCGTAGTCCTTCAGATGATCCGAATAGTGCATGATCTCGGCGGAGCGCAGCAGCGCTTTGGTCGGAATGCAGCCCCAGTTGAGGCAGATGCCGCCCAAGTGCTCGCGCTCGACGATCGCCGTCTTGAAGCCAAGCTGGGCCGAACGCACTGCAGTGACATAACCGCCGGGGCCGGAGCCGATGATGATGACGTCGTAGTTCTCAGCCACGGCTTTCTCCTTCACAATTCCAACATGAGGCGCACGAGCGGCGCCAGCGCTTGCCCGACGTTCCGCGTGTTTTCTGCGTCGAGGTGGACGCCGTCGAGCGGCGTGGTTTTGGCTACCGTGCCGGCATCGAAGAAGCCGCAGCCGGCCTCGTCGGCAAGGGCGGAATATTGCGGCGCCAGCCGCTTTGACGCGTCATCGCCGCCGGCGAACATTTCCTTGAACTCGGCGTTTTCCGTGCGGCTGACTACGGGCGGCGCGACGATCAGGATCTGCGGAGCCGGCCAATCGAACGGGTAATCGTGACCGCGCACGATATCGATCAGGCGTTGCATGCCTTGCTTGGCCGCGACCGGATTACCATGAATCCACGGCTTCATATCGTTGGCGCCGAGCATGATGACGATCAAGTTGATCGGTGCGTGCGTCGTCAGGATTGTTGGCAACAGCCTTGCGCCATTGCGGTCCGCCCCGGCCAAGTGATCGTCGAAGGCGGTGGTTCGGCCATTCAGGCCTTCGGCGATGACCTCGACGCCGCTGCCCAATGCTGCCTGCAGCACGCTCGGCCAGCGATCTTCCAGCGGATGCCGGCCGAGGTTTGCCGCGTCATAGCCCCAGGTAAGCGAATCGCCGTAGCAGAGGACCGTCTTCATGTGCCTGTCCCGGCGAAACCTGGTTGCGAGCGCGCTAGTCGCCAGCGCACGAACAGCCACTGGACCAGCACCGTAGCGATGCCCGGCAGGACGAGACCGGCGACTACGGGAAGATCGCCCGACCACTGGCTCTTGCCTGGGGGCTGGGAGAAAGTCCAGCCGATCAGGGAAACTCCAACGAGCACAAAAAACGCTACCCCTATGGTCGCCGTCAGCTTTGTTGCCCGTCGTGGGTCCGACATGAATTGTGCGATGAAGAACGCGACCGTCACGAGGATGGTGACGAGAGCCGAGATCATGGATACAAGGATGTACTCCACGTCGGCATTGGTGGCGACGGCGAGCCACTGCACCACCAATCCGCCGGCCAAACCGGAAAGAAAGAAGGCAAAAAGGCTGGTGAAGAATTTCCGCACCGCCCTGTTCCCCTCTCTTAAACCAGCATGCCCATCGGGTTTTCGACCATGCGTTTGAAGGCGACGAGCAGCTCGGCGCCGAGCGCACCGTCGACTGCGCGGTGATCGGTCGACAGCGTCACCGACATGATCGTGGCGATCTTGATCTCGCCGTTCTTGACCACTGCGCGTTGCTCGCCGGCGCCGACCGCAAGGATCGTCGCATGCGGCGGGTTGATGACGGCAGAAAAATCCTTGATGCCGAACATGCCGAGATTGGACACCGCCGTGGTGCCGCCCTGATATTCTTCCGGCTTCAGCTTGCGGCTGCGGGCGCGGCCGGCAAGATCCTTCATCTCGTTGGAGATGACGGACAGCGTCTTTTCGTCAGCACGCCGGATGATCGGGGTGATCAGGCCGCCGGGGATCGATACGGCAACGCCGACATCGGCGTGCTTGTGCTTGATCATGGCGTTTTCTGTCCACGACGCATTGGCATCCGGAACCGCCATCAGCGCCATGGCAAGAGCCTTGATGACCATGTCGTTGACCGACAGCTTGTACGCCGGCGTTTCGCCCTTCTCGGTCTTCTTCACCGGCGCGGCCGCATTGATCTGCGTGCGCAGGGCCAGAAGTGCGTCGAGCTCGCAGTCAAGCGTCAGATAGAAATGCGGGATGGTGGTCTTGGCTTCGACCAGCCGCCTCGCAATGGTCTTGCGCATATTGTCGTGCGGGATCAGTTCGTAGGAGCCTTCGGCAAACAGTTTGAGCACCTGCTCGTCCGACATCGCCTTGGGTGCTGCGGCCGCAGGTGCCGGAGCGCCGGCGGGCGCTGCTTTTGCTGCTGGCGCTGCCTTGGCGCCGCCACTGGAAATTGCGACCTCGACATCGGCCTTGACCACGCGACCATGCGGGCCGGAGCCCGTCACCGCCGACACATCGACACCGGCTTCCCTGGCGATGCGCCGGGCCAGCGGCGACACGAAGATGCGCTCACCGCTTGCGTGGCCGTTGGCGACCGGCACCGCTTCCGCCTTAGGCGCAGGTGCGGCAGGCTCCTGCTTCGACGCTTCGGGCTTTGATGTTTCAGCTTTGGGGGCTTCCGCTTTCGGAGCCTCAGCCTTGGCCGGCGCAGCGCCATCACCGCTTTTGGCGGCAGAAGCAGCATCCTCGCCCTCGGCAGCCAGCACCGCGATCAGCGCATTGACCTTGACGCCTTCTGTGCCGGCCGGAACCACCAGCTTGGCGACCGTGCCCTCGTCGACGGCCTCGACTTCCATCGTCGCCTTGTCGGTCTCGATCTCGGCAATCACGTCGCCGGGCGAAACCTTATCGCCTTCCTTGACCAGCCACTTGGAAAGATTGCCCTCTTCCATTGTGGGCGACAGCGCCGGCATGGTGATGTTGATCGGCATTTTGTCCTCCCGCCCTGCTCAGCGATACGTGACGGCTTTGACCGCCTCGACGACCTCGCCGACATTGGGCAGCGCCAGCTTTTCGAGGTTCGCCGCATAGGGCATCGGCACGTCCTTGCCGGCAATTGTAATGACCGGTGCATCTAGGAAATCGAAGGCGCGCTGCGAGACCTGATTGGCGACATGGTCGCCGACCGAGTTCTGCGGAAAGCCTTCCTCGACCACCACGAGGCGATTGGTCTTTTTGACCGAGGCGATGATCGTGTCGAAGTCGAGCGGGCGGATTGTGCGCAAGTCGATTATCTCGGCATCGATGCCCATGCCGCGCAACTCCGCCTCGGCCTTGATCACGTAGGTCATGCCGATGCCGAACGAGACGATGGTCACGTCCTTGCCGGATTTGTGAATGCGCGCCTTGCCGATCGGCAGCACGAAATCGTCCATCTTCGGCACGTCGAAGGAGTGGCCGTAAAGGATTTCGTTCTCGAGGAAGATGACCGGGTTCGGGTCACGGATCGCCGCCTTGAGCAGACCCTTGGCGTCGGCGGCGGTATAGGGCATCACCACCTTCAACCCGGGAACATGGCTGTACCAGGCGGCATAGCATTGCGAATGCTGCGCGGCGACGCGGGCAGCCGCGCCGTTCGGGCCGCGAAAGACGATCGGGGCGCCCATCTGGCCGCCGGACATGTAGAGCGTCTTGGCGGCTGAATTGATGATCTGGTCGATCGCCTGCATGGCGAAGTTGAAGGTCATGAATTCGACGATCGGCTTCAGGCCGGCCATCGCCGCGCCAACACCAACGCCGGCAAAGCCGTGCTCGGTGATCGGCGTGTCGACTACGCGCCGCGGACCGAATTCCTGCAACAGGCCTTGTGTGATCTTGTAGGCGCCCTGGTACTCGGCGACTTCCTCGCCCATGACGAAGACGTCGCCGTCGCGGCGCATTTCCTCAGCCATTGCGTCGCGCAACGCTTCACGCACCGTGGTCGAGACCATTTCGGTGCCGGCCGGGATGTCCGGATCGGCGGCAATTTCCAGCCTGGGTGCGGCGGCAACAGGTGCTGCCGCTTCGCTCTTGGCCGGAGCAGCAACGGGGGGCGGAGCAGCCGCGGGCGCTGCCGCTTGCGACACGACAGCCTCCTCGCCAATGCCTTCGCCCGCCTCGTCGATGTCTTCGCCATCGACGGCCAGCACAGCGATCAGTGTGTTGACCTTGACGCCTTCGGTGCCGGCAGGAACCACGATCTTGGCAAGCGTGCCGTCGTCGACGGCTTCGACTTCCATCGTTGCCTTGTCGGTCTCGATTTCGGCAATGGCGTCACCGGCCGCGACCTTGTCGCCTTCTTTCTTCAACCACTTCGAAACATTACCCTCTTCCATGGTCGGCGAGAGGGCGGGCATGAGAATTTCGATCGGCATGTCCTTGCCCTCTCGTTAAAGTACGATGTCGGTCCAGAGCTCGGACGGATCTGGCTCCGCGTCGTTCTGGGCAAATTCTGCGGCGTCGGCGACAACGTCGCGAACTTCCTTGTCGATGGCCTTGAGTTCGTCCTCGCTTGCCCATTTCTTATCGAGCAGCCGCGCCTTGACCTGCTCGATCGGGTCACGTTCGGAACGCATTTTCTGCACTTCTTCCTTGGAGCGGTATTTTGCCGGATCCGACATCGAATGGCCGCGGTAACGATAGGTCTGCATTTCGAGAATGAGCGGCCCGTTGCCGGCGCGGCACCATTCGGCGGCGAGGTCGCCGGCTGCCTTTACAGCGCGCACATCCATGCCGTCGACCTGGATGCCTGGAATCTTGAAGGACGCGCCACGGTGCGAGAAATCCGTCTCGGCCGACGAGCGCGAAACCGAGGTGCCCATGGCGTAGCGGTTGTTCTCGATGATGTAGATCACCGGAAGCTTCCACAGCGAGGCCATGTTGAAGCTTTCGTAGACCTGGCCCTGGTTCGCCGCGCCATCGCCGAAATAGGTCAGCGTCACATTGTTGTTGCCGCGATAGCGATTGGCAAAGGCAATGCCGGTGCCGAGCGACACTTGCGCGCCGACGATGCCGTGGCCGCCGTAAAAATGCTTCTCCTTGGAGAACATGTGCATGGAGCCGCCCTTGCCTCTCGACAGGCCGCTACGGCGCCCGGTCAGTTCGGCCATGACGCCGCGCGGTGACAACTCCATGGCCAGCATATGACCATGGTCGCGATAGGCGGTGATCATCTGGTCGCCGTCGATCAGCGCCATCTTCATGCCGGTAACGACCGCTTCCTGGCCGATGTAGAGGTGGCAGAAACCGCCGATGAAGCCCATGCCGTAAAGCTGGCCGGCCTTTTCCTCGAAGCGGCGGATGAGCAGCATGTGCCGGTAGGCGGCAAGCTCCTGGTCTTTGGTGAATTCAACAGGCTTCGGGGTGGAAAGGCCCGGCATCTTGCCGTCTGATTTGGATTTGGCAGGCGCTTTTCTGGCGGCGGTGGCCATGCATCACTCCCTGTTGGCGTCTCTTGGCGGACAGCGAGGGAGATCAGTTCTCCCACCGATTTGAGGCAGGCTAACATGCAGGGAAGGCTTTCGCCATGCCGAAAACGCATGGCTGTCATGCATCTAAGCAATTAAAATCATTGCAAATATCACCGATTAACTGAAATTCGGTTATCTTGCAACCGGCAGCATGATGGTGATCTCGTCCGCGTGGGACAGATTAAGCGCCTTGCGCGCCTGCTCGTCCAGCATGTCCTTCTCCAGGGTGCCCTCATGCATCAGCTGAACGCGGCGCTCGAGATCGATCCGGCGCGCCCTGACGGCATCGAGCCTGCCCTGCAATTCGGCAGTCTCAGCTTCGAGCTGATACTTGGAATAGATGCCGAACTCGCCATGATAGGCATGGAAGCCGAAATAAGTCAGGAACACCACGCAGAGCGAGGGGATGATCAGCCGGCCGGTGTTTCTTTGCTTGTGCTGGCGTGTCCACATGGTCCGAATCCTCTACGCCGCCTTTGTCGCCCGATTGTGCTTAATGGACGGTTACAGCCTGTTGGATTCAGAGCCAGGAAGCAAAAAAGGGCGGGAATGTCCCCGCCCTCGCCGCCACGGATTTTCTCTCGAAATCAGCTTTTCACGATCGACTTGCCGGCATATCGCGCCTGCTTGCCGAGCTCCTCCTCAATGCGGATGAGCTGGTTGTACTTGGCCATGCGATCCGAGCGTGACAGCGAGCCCGTCTTGATCTGCCCGCAATTGGTGGCAACGGCGAGGTCGGCGATGGTCGAATCCTCGGTCTCGCCCGAGCGGTGCGACATCACCGCGGTATAGCCGGCCTTGTGCGCGGTCTCGACGGCGTCGAGCGTTTCGGTAAGCGAGCCGATCTGGTTGACCTTGACCAGGATCGAATTGGCGACACCCATGCGGATGCCGTCGCGCAGCCGCGCCGTGTTGGTGACGAACAGATCGTCGCCAACCAGCTGCGTTTGCTTGCCGATGAGATCGGTCAGTATTTTCCAACCGTCCCAGTCATCCTCCGCCAGGCCGTCCTCAATGGTGATGATCGGGTAGTCGGCAGCAAGTTTGGCCAGATATCTGGCCTGCACCTTCGGGTCGCGGGTTTTCCTCTCGCCTTCATAGACGTAGTTGCCACCCTTGAAGAATTCGGTCGCCGCGCAGTCGAGGCCCAGCGCAACCTCTTGGCCGGGCTTGAAGCCAGCCTGCTCGATCGATTCCATGATGAAGTCGAGCGCGGCCGGCGCGCTCTTCAGGTTGGGGGCAAAGCCGCCCTCGTCGCCGACATTGGTGTTATGGCCGGCGTCCTTCAGCTTCTTTCGCAGCGTATGAAAGATCTCCGAGCCCCAGCGCACGCCGTCGCGCAGCGTCGGCGCGCCGATCGGCAGGATCATGAATTCCTGGAAATCGATCGGGTTGTCGGCATGCGCGCCGCCATTGATGATGTTCATCATAGGCACCGGCAGCACATGGGCCTTGGTGCCGCCGACATAACGATAGAGCGGCAGGTCGGCGGCTTCGGCCGCAGCCTTGGCCACAGCCAGCGACACGCCGAGGATGGCATTGGCGCCGAGCCGGCTCTTATTGGGCGTACCATCGAGCTCGATCATGGTCTGGTCGATATGAATCTGATTCTCTGCCTCCATGCCGCCGATCGCCTCGAACAGCTCGCCGTTCACCGCCTCGACCGCAGTGAGCACGCCCTTGCCGAGATAGCGGGGGCCGCCATCGCGCAGTTCGACCGCCTCATGCGCGCCGGTCGAGGCGCCGGACGGCACCGCGGCGCGACCCATCGAGCCGTCTTCGAGCACGACGTCGACCTCGACGGTCGGATTTCCGCGGCTGTCCAGGATTTCACGCCCGACAATGTCGATGATGGCCGTCATTGCGATGTCCCCGATTGATCGATTGAAGCGTCGCGCACCTCTTAGCCAAAGCGCCGCAAAACGCAATCGGGGCACTTGCAAATATTGCCCGTGCGCTACGGATTCACGAAGCACGAAGCGCTGTCATCATTTGTCATACGCGGCATGCCGGTTTCTGGTTTATGGCTGTTGTCGCGCGGGGCGAAACAGGAGGAGTTTCGCCATGTCCCAGTTGAGCGGTATTGTGAGTTTGTTCCTGATCGCGGCTGCGTTCCTGACGTCGTGCGACAATCAGCAACCCCCGCAGGGATCGTCGCCTTTGCCGGCCCTGCAGATTGCGCAGTAGCATCCCGCCACATCGAAAGGCCCCCGATTTCCCGGGGGCCTTTTTGATTCCAGGAGACTTAGTCAGTGCCAGTAAGGTCAGTGCCAGTAAGGCTCGACCTTGTAGTAGTTGTATGAGGCATCACGCGCGGCCTCGCCGTCGGCGCCGGTCAACTCGTTGATCGAATAGGAAGGAGCGGCCATCAGCTGGTCTTTGGTGAACGGCACGACATAGCCGCCCTTGTTCTCGTCATAGTCAAGGCTCGCCCACGGAATGGCGTGGTATTTCTCGCCGATGCCGAGAAATCCACCAAAACCGATCACGGCAAACATGATTCCGTTCGACAGTTTGTCGAGCATGACGTCCTCGATGTCGCCGATATGCGTGCCTTCCGTATTGTAGACCGATGTGCCGATAACCCGCGAAGCGGCGATGGCTTCGGTGTGTCCCGTCTGGGTCGTCATGGTGTGCTCCTCGTCGTCGTTGACATTAGATTTTGACAATGATGGCCGCGGGCTAAGGTTCCAGGCAGGTTCGAAATTCTTCAAAGTTTTCCTGGCGGCGCTGCTGTGGCGCAACTGCTGGTTCAACCCACGCTTTTGGCAATGCGATCGAACGCCATCAGCCGTTCAAGCAATGCGGGAAGATCCTTTAGCGGCACCATGTTGGGACCGTCGGAAGGCGCGTTGTCGGGGTCCTGGTGCGTCTCGATGAAGACGCCGGCGACGCCAACCGCGACGGCCGCGCGCGCCAGCGTCTCGACAAAGCGCCGGTCGCCTCCAGACGAACCGCCCTGCCCACCCGGCTGCTGCACGGAATGGGTGGCATCGAAAATCACCGGCGCGCCGATCTCGGCCATGATCGGCAGCGCCCGCATGTCAGACACCAGGGTATTGTAACCAAAGGATGCGCCGCGCTCGGTGACCAAGACATTGGCATTGCCGGAGCCAATGATTTTGGCGACGACGTTCTTCATGTCCCACGGCGCGAGGAATTGCCCCTTCTTCACATTGACCACCTTGCCGGTTTTTGCCGCAGCAATCAGCAAATCGGTCTGGCGGCTGAGGAAGGCAGGAATCTGCAGGATATCGGCATGAAGCGCGACGATCGCGCATTGTTCCTCAGTGTGGACGTCGGTCAGGATCGGCAAGGCAAAATTCTTGCGCAAGTCGTCGAAGATCGGCATTGCCGCTTCAAGTCCCGCGCCGCGCGTGCCGCCAAGCGAGGTGCGATTGGCCTTGTCGTAGCTGGTCTTGTAGACGAGCCCAATGCCGAGCCTGTCGGTCAATTCCTTTAGCGCACCGGCCATGTCGAAAGCGTGCTGCCGCGATTCCAGCTGGCATGGACCAGTGATCAGCGATAGGGGCGCGCTGTTGCCGAAAATGACTTTGCCGACCGCAACGGAAGAGTTCGGCATCAGTGGATTGAGCTTGTTCATGCGATCTCCCGGAAAATGAAGGCTGCGCCCTGCCCTGGCGCGGCACGATGGTATCACCGCCGCGCATGTGGTGTTCCACAGAATTGGCTGCAAGCAGCTTGGCGACGGCATCGCCGTGCCTAATCGAAAAGACGATCCCAGCAAAGCGGAGTTCAGATGGTGCGCCGGCAGGAATGCCGAAGCGTGCCGAATAGGCTGCAGGATCCAGAACGGTCACGACGGCATTCGGCAGCTCATAGACAGTGCCGCCGCCCTGCGCCTCGATTCCGGCTGCGATCGAAATCAAACGGCCTTGTTCGAAAGGTTCGCCAGTGACTGCCACGACTTCGACAATGCCGGTTGCGCCATTAGCGTGGGCCTGCAACGCAGTGCGGTCGACGTTCGGCGCATTGATCCGCTCGCAGGCGAAGAGAAAAGCGTCCGCTGTCTTGCCTGTAGCCGCGAAGGCCAGTTTGAACGATGCGGTATCGCTCTTTCCCGCCGCATCGGTGAAGGCGCGCGAAAAGCTTAGCGCGTCTCCCGCCGACAGACCGGCTTCCATGTAGCGCGCGTGGTCCGCGGCGGCGCTTTCGGTGCCCAGCGCCACGGCAGAAAATCCTTCATCGCCGTTTTCTTCGCGATACGTGCGATCACGCACGACAAAGACATTGCGGTTCGCGATCGCCGTTGCCACGGCCTGCCGGTCAGCGACCGCGAGCGGCTCGAGATAGGTGCCGTCGGTGAGAAAGACACAGCAGTTTTGCGTTCCGAAAGGGTGGATACCTGTCGGCGCAACGGTAAAGCCGAGCAGGGCCAAGCGCGCCCGCGCAACATCGAGGCTTGCTGTCGGCAGCACCAGGTGATCGAGCGGATGAGGCCTTGCGGGGGTGTTTTCGGTCATGTCCCGCGCGATGTGCCTCATTCCTGAAAATGGTTCAAGGGCTTAGCCGGTGCCTCAGCGGCGATCGCAGGCCTCGGCCGCGAGGAGCCGACTTGCCGCCCGCAAAAATCATCCTAGCTCATTGCCATGGGAAGAGACCTTTTCATCGCCCTAGCCGTTATTGCGATAGCAGTTATCGCCGTGCTGATCTGGAACGCGCCAAAGCGGCCGGGCGTCGATCCGACCGAAACCTCCGCGGCTCAGACGGAGTGAAGCGGGCTACGGCGCGGAGCCCCTCCGCGACGTCAAATCTGCCTTGGGAGGCGGTCAACTTGCAACGATGTCGGCCGAATAGCGTAATTCGCGCAGAGGTTTGACCCGGCTGGTCGTCTCTGCATAGAGCGGATGCGCCTTGTAGGCGGCGAGCGCCGCTTCGTCCTCGAACTCGGCGTAGACGACCACATCGATCTCATCCGAGAGCGGGTCGACCTTGGTGTTGAGCGTTACCTCGAAATGACGCGAATGAGGTATCTTGCCAAGCGCCAGGAGGCCCGTGCGCACTGCCTCGACATCCGCTTTATGCCGTGCGCTGAAGAAAACGATATGCCGGATCAACCCAGCCTCCTCGACCGTTGGACCGGCGTTCTTTTGTGTCAGCGGCAGCGTGCCGTCAATCGGCAGGTTTGTCGCGTCTGCGAACCATAGCTGCGAAGAGAAACTACACCATGCTCGTTACATAGTGCACGATGCGGGTCACCTCCCTGACCGTCCTATCGAGGTAGCGGCCTTGGTTGTAAATGCCGTCCCAGATCAGGAAAAAGGTGACGGTCGTGATGACGATGACATAACGCATGACTAAAACTAGCGCATATGGACGGTTGCAACCATAGCGATTCCAACGCTGCTGGGGACCCTTCCCGAATTTTAATGGCCTTTGTGGTCTGTCTGCTGCGATGCTTGCTGGCCAGAATGGCGCTACCGCCACAGGGCGCCTTGGAAAGATAACCCGCTCGGCTTCGACGACCGCTCCCCGCCTCGATCGACCGACTGCCACACGATTATTCCGGCGGGATTTCGACGGACGCGCTGGATCTGGTCATGCCGCCGTCAAGCGGCGTTTCGCACCACCTGCTTGAAGAGGCCCCCTGTCTCAAACGGATTGGCCTCATCGGGGCAGTATCTTAACGCTGAGACAGTTTCGAGCCGACGTTCAAATCCTCGCCTCAAAGAGTGATGCGGTATTTTGCAAAGCCCGCTTCGCCCTCGCCCGCCGGCTCGATCTTCAGCGACGTCACTTGCGCAATAAACTCCTTCGCCTTGGCGCCGGTCTCGAATACGACGCTGGTTCCCGGCAGTGGCGCAAACGACCAGTTGGCGTCCGCCGACGGGTTGATGATGCCTTTGCTGACGATATAGCGCACGATCACATCGCGGTTGGTATCGGGCGCTTCGTAGATGATCTTCGAGGCATTGATCTCCGGGAAATTGCCCCCGCCGCCGGCTCGGTAGTTGTTGGTGGCGACGACGAATTTCCGCTTGGGATCAATCGGTTTGCCGTCGAACATCAAGTCAATGATGCGGGTCGAGCCAGCATTCACCAGCCCGCCCTTCGAATCATATTTCGGTGGCTGCGACAGATCGATCTTGTATGTGACGCCGTCGATCACGTCGAAATTATACGATGGGAAGTCAGTGTTGATGAGCGCCTGGTCGGCTTTGCCCGGTTCGATCCGGTTGAAGATGCCGGCCGACATTTCCAGCCATTCTTTCACCTCTGCCCCGGTGATTTCAACGGCGCGCACCGTGTTTGGATAGAGGTAGAGGTCGGCGACGTTCTTGATGGCGATATCGCCCACCGCCACGTCGGTGTAATAGTCGGCGCCGTTGCGCCCGCCCGCCTTGAACGGTGCCGCCGCCGACAACAGCGGCATATCCTTCCACTCTGTGTTCTTCAGGATGTCCTTCAAGTACCAGTTCTGCGCCTGGCTGACGATCTGCACCGATGGATCATCGGCGACCAGCGCAAAATAGGAATAGAGCGGCGCCGAGGTTTTGCCGACCGGCCGGCGCACATAGGCAAGCGTCGCCTCGTGGTCCGGTTTGAGCGCGTCGATGATGCGCTGGTCGTCCGCGACGGTCGGCTTGTTCGTTTTGTCGACCCGCTCAAAGATCGGCCTGGCCTCAGAGGTCGCCGAGACGATTTTCCACGTCGATCCGTCGCGCTCCAGCAACAGATCGATCAGCCCCATGTGCGAGCCCCAGAAGCCGGCCATGACGGCGGGCTTGCCTTGCAACGTGCCTTTCGCCGTATCGACGGCTTCCAGCGACTGAAAGTCCTTCTTGCCGGGGAAGACCAGATGCTGGTGACCGGTGAACACCGCATCGATACCTTCGACACCGGCAACGAAGAAGGAGGCGTTCTCCATCGTGTCACTTTGCTTCACGTCGATGCCGGAATGGGAGAGCGCAATGACGATGTCGGCGCCTTCTTCCTTCATTTGCGGCACCCACGCCTTGGCCGCCTCGACGATGTCGCGTGTTTTGACGCTGCCCTCGAGATTTTTCAGGTCCCAGACCATGATCTGCGGCGGCACGAAGCCGATGATGCCGATCCTGATCGGTTGCTCGGCCCCCGACCCGTCTTTGATCTTCCTGTCGAGGATGACGTAAGGCTTGAGATAAAGCCTGTCGTCGCGCGGGTTCGCGGCGAGCTCCGTGCCGCGGATCAAATTCGCGCAGACAAATGGGAAATTGGCACCGGCCAGCACCTTGTCCATGAACGACAGGCCGTAGTTGAACTCGTGGTTGCCGAGGGTCGAGCATTCGTAGCCGAGCAGGTTCATGCCCTTCATGACCGGATGCAGATCGCCATCCTTCATCCCCCTCTCGTAGGCGATGTAGTCGCCCATCGGGTTGCCTTGCAGAAGGTCGCCATTATCGATCAGCATCGCGTTGGTTGCTTCCTTGCGCACGGCTTCAATCAACGATGCCGTTCGCGACAGCCCCATCGTGTCGTTAGCTTTGTCGGCGTAGTAGTCGTAAGGCAGCACATTCACGTGGATGTCGGTCGTCTCCATAATCCTCAGATGCGCCTGATTGGCTTGAGCCCGGGCGGAGAACGGGTGCAGCATGATCAGCGCTCCGCTGGCGGCGACGCCGGCGAGGAAATCGCGGCGTGAGACGAGGTGGCGCAATTGGGACATTCGTTTTCTCTTTCTTCCACGACGTGACAAGTCCTGCCCGAAGCAAAGCTTCGCGCCGAAATCCAGTCGAGTCCAGAAGCCGATTCCATCAAGAGGAGGTGACGCGCCGATGAATGTCCGGCAGCGAACAATCAGCCCTTGTCGTCGTCGCCCTGCGTGATCAGCCGCGCGCTGCGCTGACCGGTGAAGTAGATCCATAGCCAACTCAGGGAAACCGCAAGCCGGTTACGAAAGCCGATCAGGAAGTAGATATGCGCCAAGCCCCATAGCCACCAGGCAAGCCGGCCGGTAAGCTTGATCCAGCCGAAATCGATGGCCGCGGCGCGCTTGCCGATCGTCGCCAGGTCGCCGTCATGCCTGTAGCTGAAAGGACGCGGTGTCGTGTCACCGGTAAGCCTTGCCTTGATCGTCGCGGCGACATGCCGTCCCTGCTGCTTGGCGGCGGGCGCGACGCCCGGCACCAGCCGGCCATCCGGCCGCAGGACGTGCGCTGCGTCACCGATGACGAAAATCTCCGGGTTTCCCGGCACACTCAAGTCGGGCTCGACAAGCACCCTGCCCGCGCGGTCCGCTGCTGCGCCGAGCCATTCGGCGGCCGGCGAAGCGGCGACGCCCGCCGCCCACAGGATTGTCCTGGCCGGCAAATGTGTGTCGCCGAAGACGACACCCTCGGCATCGCAGCGCGTAACCGCCCGGCCGAGTTCGACGGTCACGCCGAGCCGTTCGAGCGCCTTCGTTGCATAATCGGAGAGTTCGGGAGCGAAATTGGTGAGGATGCGGTCACCGGCCTCAATCAGCACCACACGCGTCTGCCGCGTGTCGATGTTGCGGAACTCGCCGCGCAGCGTGTCGTGCGCCAGCTCGGCAATGGTGCCGGCCAGTTCCACGCCGGTCGGCCCGCCGCCGACGATCGCCAGGGTCAGCAATGCCTGGCGCTGGGCGGGATCGGTTTCCCGCTCGGCCTGCTCGAAAGCCAAAAGAATACGCCGTCGAATGGTGGTGGCGTCCTCCAGCGTCTTCAGGCCAGGGGCGAACGGTTCCCATTCGTCATGGCCGAAATAGGCGTGCCGCGCGCCGGTGGCCAGCACCAGCGTGTCGTAAGCGACCGTGCCGCCGTCCTGCAGCAGCACGCGCTTGCCGGTGCGGTCGATGCCGGTAACGGTGGCGAGCAGCGTCGTCACGTCCTTGCGCCTGCGCAGAAGATGGCGGATCGGCCAGGCGACTTCGGAGGTGGCCAGCGCCGTCGTCGCCACCTGGTAGAGCAGCGGCTGAAAAAGGTGATGATTGCGCCTGTCGATCATCGTGATACGCACCGGCGAGCCGGCTAGTGCGCGGGTGAACTCGAGGCCGCCGAAACCGGCACCTACGACGACGACGTGATGGTTGGCTGTGTTCATCTCGCTCATCCCTCTCGCCAAGGCTGATGTAAGTATCGTTGTGCAGTGCAGCAATGCCTGCGCTGCAACTACCTGGGAGTCGTCGCTTGATGTCGTGAATACGCATGCTGCGGACTCGTTCCCGGATATAGCCTGCGTCCAGGATACTACTTGGTTGGAACTGTATATTGCAGGTGAAGCATGGCTAGCGATGAAGACGAAGGCTCAGCGCAGTACGCCTCGCCGCCTTGTTTTATGCACGAGCTCGATCCGGAGTTCCAAGCGCCGCTATCCGACTGGACCGACGTAAGGCGCTGGCGCAAGGCCGAGCGCGAGCGGTTGATCGCATCCCGCCTTGCCGTTTCAGCCGACACGCGCGCAGCTATGTCGCAGCGTATTGCCGAAGGGCTCGACGCGGTGATCGGCGACATCGCCGGCCGTTTGGTCAGCCTCTACTGGCCGTTTCGCGGCGAGCCGGACCTGCGCCCTTGGATGGAAACCGTTAACGCGCGAGGCGGGCGCACGGCGTTGCCCGTCGTCGTCGAGAAAGACCGGCCGCTTGTCTTTCGCGCCTATGCCCACGGAGACCGGCTGGAGAAGGGCGTCTGGAATATCCCGATACCGGCTGACGGTGATCCGGTGTTGCCCGACGTCGTCATTTCGCCGATCGTCGGCATCGATCCCGGGCAGTTCCGCTTGGGTTATGGCGGCGGCTTCTTCGATCGCACGCTTGCCGCGATGCCGTTCAAGCCGCTGGTCATCGGCGTCGGCTACGAGTTGCAGCGCATCACCACCATCTACCCGCAGCCGCACGATATTCCGATGGACCGTGTGGTGACTGAGGCATCCAAGGCCTAGGCGAGTTCGGGGCCTAGGCGAGTTCAGGCTTCATTCCCACGGCTGTGCGATCGACGATTTCGCGCAAGGCAAAGGACGAATTGATCTTCGTCACATGCGGCATTGCCGACAGCCACTCCTTGTGGATACGTTCGTAGTCGACGAGATCCTTTGCCGCTATGCGCAGGATGTAGTCATATTCGCCCGACATCAAATGGCAGGACAAGACGTTCGGGCAGCGCTTTATCGCTGCCTCGAAATCCGACAACGTCTTCTCGAATTGCCCGGACAGCGATATATGCACGATCGCCGTCATCTGGTGCCCAAGTGCAGCGTTGGACAGCCGGGCGTGATAGCCGCGGATGGTTCCGGATTTCTCCAGATTGTCCAGCCGCCGCGAGCAGGCCGACTGGGACAGGCCGACCTTCTCGGCGAGCGCTGCGTTGGGTATCCGCCCATCCTTCTGCAACGTCTCGAGAATGGCGATATCAATCCTGTCGAGCGGCATTTTTGCGGGTTCCTGCGACAATTCTAATGTTTCGCGCAACGATTATCGAACAGTGGCTTCTCAGGCAAGCGCATTCGCAAACACTTACCGAACGATTCGTGGTTCACTATCTCTAGACAGGGAACGAGCCCCAAAGGGCCGGATCAGGAGAAGAACGATGCGCATCGGCTGCCCCCGGGAAATCAAGAATCACGAATATCGCGTCGGCCTGACGCCGGGTTCGGTCCGCGAATATGTCGCGCATGGCCATGAAGTGCTGATCGAGACCGGCGCCGGCGCCGGCATCGGCGCCGACGACAACGCGTATCGTGCCGCCGGCGCCACGATCGCCAAGACGGCAGCCGACGTTTTTGCCAAGTCCGACATGATCGTGAAGGTCAAGGAGCCGCAGCCCAACGAATGGGTTCAGCTCCGCGACGGCCAGATCCTCTATACCTATCTGCATCTTGCCCCGGATCCGGAGCAGACCAAGGGCCTGCTGGCCTCCGGCGTGACCGCGATAGCCTACGAGACCGTCACCGACGAGCGCGGCGGTCTGCCGCTCTTGGCGCCGATGTCGGAAGTTGCCGGCCGCCTGTCGATCCAGGCGGGTGCAACGGCGCTGCAAAAGGCCAATGGCGGCCGCGGGGTGCTGCTTGGCGGCGTGCCCGGCGTGCTCCCGGGCAAGGTAACCGTGCTCGGCGGCGGCGTCGTCGGCCTGCATGCTGCACGGATGGCCGCCGGCCTTGGCGCCGACGTCACCATCATTGACCGCTCGATCCCGCGCCTGCGTCAGCTCGACGACATCTTTGGCGGCCGCGTCCACACCCGCTACTCGACCGTCGAGGCGCTGGAAGAAGAATGTTTTTCGGCTGACATCGTCGTCGGCGCCGTGCTGATCCCGGGGGCAGCAGCGCCCAAGCTGGTGACGCGCGAGATGCTGTCGGGCATGAAGAAAGGCGCCGTGCTGGTCGACGTCGCCATCGACCAGGGCGGCTGCTTCGAGACCTCGCACGCCACCACCCATGCCGAGCCGACCTATGAGGTCGACGGCGTCATCCACTATTGCGTCGCCAACATGCCGGGTGCGGTGCCGGTCACCTCGGCCCACGCGCTCAATAATGCGACGCTGCATTATGGCCTGCAGCTCGCCGACAAGGGCCTCAAGGCGCTGGTAGACGACCACCATCTGCGCAACGGGCTGAACGTCCACAAGGGCAAGATCACGAATCGCGCGGTGGCCGAAGCGCTCGGTTACGAGCTGGTCGAGCCGAAGGCCGTTCTCGCCGCCTGAGCTTCCGAATCTGCCTCTCCAGTGCCCGTCGGATTCGTCCGACGGGTTTTTCTTATGTCGAAAAACTGAAAAGTGTCGGGCGCGCGGAATAACCGGACAACAAAAAAGCGGAGCCAAAGCCCCGCTTCCTCGGTTGTCGAAAATTCCCGCCGGTTCATCCGCGGTCGGCAAATCGATCGACAGTCTCTTTCTACCGCTGGTATGCGACGGGAGTACGACAGCCAAGCCGGTGCAGCCTGTCCGGTTACGCGCGGTCGATCCGGCACTGATAGCAATTGTTGCGCGCCGAGCGGATGTGGACGTAAGCGATGTCGTCGCGTTCGAACAACGTCTCTGCCCGTGCGGCAATGGCGTCGGTCGGAATGACGCCGCCGCTGCCGTAAACGATGCGGTCGTCCTTGCCATAACCGCGCACAATGTAATCGCTGCTTTCGAGCATTTCGGGAAGCATTTTCCCCTCGGCGGCGCGTTCGCATTCTTTCGCATGCAGAAAGATCGGCCCCGTTTCGGCATAAGGCTGCAGCTCCGGAAAAGGTCGATAGGCCAAAACAAGATAGGCTTCTCCCAAAGCAATATTTTTCAAGCAATGACGGCAAGGCACGCCGTCGCCATCCGAAATTTGCCGCTCTGGCTTCAAGCCATAAGCATCCGGCCCGCCGCGCTGAAGTGCCCGGACAGCATTGGTTGGCAAGGCTTTGAATTTTAGCGTCATGGCAAAATCTCCGGTGTCGTCGACCGGAAATTATGCTCGCAAGACAGCGTTTCCCACCCGATTCCTGCCGAAATGGATCAATCCATCAGCGCGTCGAGACCACGAACCAGACCTTTGATCTGCTGTACCCGTCTGATGGCGAGCAGCGTGCCCGCCACGTAAGGCGCCGCGGACGAGCCGGCGTCGTGGCGTATGGTCAGCCGCTCGTCTGGCAGACCGAACAGCGCCTCGCAGGACAGGATGTAGGACGGCAGGCGAAGCGCGTGCACTTGCACCCCCTCGCCTGCGCCGACCGCACCACCGCGTGTGGCCGGCACGCCGGAGACCTCGGAGACCGGCTTTGCCGTTGAGGCCTTGCGGATGTCGGCCAGCGCTTCAGCAAGCTCTCGTGCGGTTCCGGAGGGCGCGTCGGGCTTCTTTGCACTAGCATAATCGATGACCTCGACATCCGGCACGTATTTTGCCGCCATAAGTGCAAACCGCTTCATCAGCGTGGCGGTGATGGAAAAGTTGCCGGCGGCAACGACGCCGACGCCATTAGCGCGCGCCGCGGCGTCGATCTCGGCATAATCGGCAGCTCCCAGTCCCGACGTGCCGATCACCGTATGCCGTCCGTTGTCGATGGCGAGCAGCACATGGTCTTTCACGACAAGCGGCTTGGTGAAGTCGACCAGCACGTCCGACGGCGCCTCCAGCGCCTCGGCCAGCGAGGCCGAAACGGCAATACCATTAGCCGGCATACCAACCAGCAGACCGGAATCCTGCCCCGCGCCGCTGCGTGATACAGCCCCGGCCAGCGCCATGTCGCCCTGCGCCCCGATCGCCGGAACCAGCGCTTTGCCGACCCAGCCGGTCGCGCCGGCCATTACCACGCGTATTGCCATCGTGCGATCCTCCATCACCCATCGGTTTTTAGACGATAGCGATATGGAAAGAGCCAAGCTCATTCAAGTCGGGCTCGCCTTTGAGTGTTGATCCAGAGACTCTGGGACATTGCAAGACAAGCTGAAGCTCGGATGAACGGGCCTGAAAATCAGGGCCGCATGACGCTGGCCGCGCGCTCGGCAAAAGACATCGGATGTACGACCTCCTTTTTTTGCGCCACTGGCGTAAAGCCGAGTTTTTGATAGAGCGGCAGTGCTGCTGGGTGATCGAGGGTGCAGGTCTGCACCGTCACCCGCTTTGGCCCGTGCGACCATGCCGCGGCGATTGCCGCACCAAGGAACCAGCGGCCGATGCCTTGCCCGGTCGCGTGCTCCATCATTCCGAAATAAGCGAGTTCCACTTCCTCCGGCAAATGCGGCTTGAGGTCGAAGAAGCCGGCCGGCGCACCATCCAGATAAAGCACCCTGATGTCGCGGTCCTCGCGGTGGATGCCCGCCGCAAGCTCCTCGTCGCTCAGCCTCAGCACATTGACCCAGTGCCATTTGCGGCCCACCCGATCCATCAAATAGCGGTAGAAATGCAGCGGAATGTCTTTGGTCTTGAGCAGCGCGATCTGGCGGTTGTACGGCAGCGGCGGCGAATACGCAGGCGGCACATGCATTTCGAGAAACGTCACGGTGACGTCGATGTCTTCCAGCGATCCGTCTTCCATCCCCGTCAGTCCTTGCCCGTCACGACGGGCGTGTCGGAAAGCCCGCCCCATTCGGTCCATGAACCGTCATAAAGCCTGTTGTCGGCATGGCCAAGCGTCTCCAAAGCCAGCGTGACAGCTGCCGCGGTGACGCCCGACCCGCAGGAGGTGACGACCGGCTTCGACAGGTCGATGCCGGCTCCTTCGATCACTTTGCGCAGCCTGTCCTTCGGCAACAATTCGCCGTTTTCCGAAAGCGCCGAAAATGGCACGTTGTGCGCGCCCGGCATATGGCCGGAGCGGATGCCGGGGCGCGGCTCCGGCTCGGTGCCGGCAAAACGGCCAGGCGAGCGCGCGTCGGCGATCTGGCTCTCCCCCGTCTCGACGATCCGGCGCATGTCGGCAAGGCTGGCGACGCGGGCGGCATCGAAGTTGGCATAAAACACGCAAGGCGCGATCTTCGTCGGCTCCGCCGTCACCGGCCGTCCGGCGGCTTTCCAACGATCGAACCCGCCGTCGAGTATATAGACCTGGAACACGCCCATGACGCGAAACAACCACCAGGCGCGCGGTGCAGAAAAGAACCCTGGCCCGTCATAGACAACAATCGTGTCATCGGCCGAAATACCCATCGCGCCGACATATTGCGCGAAATGCTGCGGCGACGGCAGCGTGTGCGGCAGAGCCGCGTCGGGGTCCGAAACCGCATCCTGGTCGAGGAAGCGGGCGCCTGGAATATGCGCTACGTCGTACTCGGCGCGCGCGTCACGCTTTTGCGCCGGCAGATACCAGGACGCGTCGACAATCGTCAGGCCGGGTTCGCCGAGCCGCTTCTGTAACCAATCGGCATCGATGGTGAAAGGACTGTCGTCGGCCATCTTTTCTCTCCTGTCCCGCCCGTCGCAGTCCTATATCAGGCTGGCGGCATAGGACCAAAGCGAATGCGGAAGCGCCGGTTCTCGCGGCCCTTCTTCTCGATCTTGCCGATATGGATCTCGCCGATTTCGCTGGTGCTCTTTACATGGGTGCCGCCGCAAGGCTGGCTGTCGATCGAAGCGTTCTCGCCGATGCAGACCAATCGGATCCTTCCCGTGCCGGCCGGGGGCCGCACATTCTTGGATTTCACCAAGCCCGGATTGGATGCCAGTTCCTCGTCGGAAATGAGCCGGGTGAAGATCGGGTGGTCGGCTCGCACCAGTTCCATCAGTCTGGCCGTCACGTCTTCCTTGGTAAAGCCGGCATCCGGGATGTCGAAATCGATACGGCTGTCGTCCTCGGAAACCGCGGCGCCGGTGATCGGGAACGGACAGACGACGGTAAGCAGGTGGCAGGCAGAATGCATGCGCATCAGCAACTGCCGCCGCGGCCAGTCGATGGCGAGCCTCATGCGCTCGCCCACCTTTGGAACTGCCTGCTCCGGCGCCGGCACATGGATGATCTCGTCCTTGGTTTCGCCGGTGATCGTAGCGGCAATCGCTATGCCGGTGCCGTCGGCGCGTTCGAGGCTGCCGGTGTCGCCCGGCTGCCCGCCCGATGTGGCGTAAAACACCGTCCGGTCCAGAATGATGCCGCCGCGATCATTGACTGCGACGACGGTGGCGTCGGCCGTCCCCAGATAGGCGTCGTCACGAAACAGCGCTTCGGTCTTGTGCGCCATCACGCAACCCTTTCGAACGGTACTGAAATCGTGCTCTGTTGCTCCATCCACCCCGGCACCGGCAGCTTCTTTTCGCGCAGGAATTCAGGATTGAACAGCTTCGACTGGTAGCGCGTGCCGTAGTCGCAAAGCATGGTCACGATAGTGTGGCCGGGGCCTAGCTCGCGCGCCAGGCGAATGGCGCCGGCAATGTTGATGCCCGTCGAACCGCCAACGCAAAGCCCCTCCTCCTGGATCAGGTCGAATACGATCGGCAGCGCGTCCTCGTCGGGGATCTGGAAGGCAAAATCGGGTGTAAAGCCTTGGAGGTTGGCGGTGATCCGCCCCTGCCCGATGCCTTCGGTGATCGAACTGCCCTCGGATTTCAGCTCGCCGCTGGTGTAGAAGGAATAGAGCGCTGCCCCCAGCGGATCGGCCAGCGCGATCTTGACCTGGTTGTTTTTGGCCTTCAGCCCGAAACCGACGCCTGCCAGAGTGCCGCCGGAACCGACCGCCGACACGAAACCATCCACCTTGCCGTCGGTCTGGTTCCAGATTTCTTCGGCCGTGGTGCGGATATGGCCGTCACGGTTGGCGACATTGTCGAACTGGTTGGCCCAGATCGCGCCGTTCGGCTCGCTCTTGGCCATCTGCTCGGCCAGCCGGCCCGACAGCTTCACGTAGTTGTTCGGGTTCTTGTAAGGCACGGCGGGCACTTCGATCAACTCGGCGCCGAGCAGTTTGATCGTATCCTTCTTCTCCTGGCTCTGGGTGTCGGGAATGACGATCACCGTGCGGTAGCCGAGCGCCTTGGCAACCAGTGTCAATCCGATGCCGGTGTTGCCAGCCGTCCCCTCGACGATGACGCCGCCGGGCCGCAGCAGCCCGCGCTGTTCCGCATCGCGGATGATAAACAGGCCGGCGCGGTCCTTTACCGACTGCCCGGGATTCATGAATTCGGCCTTGCCTAGGATCTCGCAGCCGGTTGCTTCCGAGGCCTTGTTGAGGCGGATCAGGGGCGTGTTGCCGATCACGTCGATCACAGAACGGGGCATGGAGATTCCTTTGTGGGTGCGGCGAAACCCTAGAAACCCGAAGCTTCGGTTTCAAGGCAAGAATTTGCCTGGTCCAGTCGCATTTCGCACACTGCAATTCCTGCAGCCAGGAGCGCCCGACCGGTATTCATTTCAACCATGTACCGAAAAGCACTCTTTTCATTCGATTTCTTCACCGGTAGAGCACAGGCTAAGAAGAGCCGGCGGGGCGCAACATGACACTCTATCGGGCCAATCCGAAGCATGGCGTCGCCTGGATTACGGGCGGCAGCAGCGGTATCGGCCGTTCGCTGGCCAAGGATCTTGCCGCTCGGGGCTATGTCGTCGCGGTGACTGCGCCAGATGACCATCCGATCGATACGCTCATCGTCGAAACGGCGCAGATGGCGGGCCGTGTCGCAGCCTATCCTTGCGACGTGACCGACGAAAAACGCATGGCGAAGACGGTTGCAGCGATCGAGAAAGATCTCGGTCCGATCGTGTTGGCAGTGTTCAACGCTGGAAGCTATATCGCAACGCCGGGCGAGGATCTTGTGGCGCGCAATTTCCGTCGGTCTTTCGAAGTCAATTATTTTGGCATCATCAATGGCCTGCTGCCGGTCATCGAACGCATGCGCGTGCGCTCGCGCGGCCATGTCGTGCTGATCGGTTCGGTCACCGCCTATTTCGGCTGGCCCACCACCGCCGCCTATGGCGGCACCAAGGCGGCGGTCAATATCCTGGCCGAGTCGCTGAAATACGATTTCGACAAGATGAACGTCCGCATCCAGGTGATTAATCCGGGCTTTGTCGACACGCGGCTGACCGAAAAGAACTTCCTGCCGATGCCGGGCTTGATGCCGGTCAATCTGGCCTCGCGCCGCATCGCGCAAGGCATCGAATACGGCGGCTTCGAAGTCACTTTCCCACGCCGCCTGAGTTGGACGCTGAAACTGCTCAGGATGCTGCCGAGGCCGTTCTGCCGATGGGTGATCAGCACGGTCACCCGCTGGAACGCGCGGCCGCTGAATTTCGACCGCAAGCCGCCAGTCGAGTAGGATCGGTGATGGCGAGCGATCGTGCTTGCGGGTCGCTGGGGCGTCGCACATGAATTGGTGCCGGTCGACGATACCGGCGACCCGGACAACCACGTCATTGCCGGCGACGCGCTGTCGCCATCGACCACGGCTTTCCTCGCGCAGCGGATCGTCGTGTGGGTCGAGGCGGTGGTAAGTGAACCAAAGCCCCAAGCAAGAGGGCGACCGAAGCATCGCTCCGGTCGCCCTCTTCAATCGTATTCGACCAAGCCAGGCTTGGCTGACCGCAACACGGTCAGATTATGCGGCCCGCGCTGCTGGCCGCTTGCCGCCGAAGCGGCGTTTGTTATTGCCCTTGAAGGGCTTGGCGCCTTCCGGCTTGCGCTCGCCCGCAAAGGCCGGCTTGTCGCCGAACCGCTTCTTGCCGAAGCCGTTGTTTGCGCCGCTGGGCCGCCTGCCGTCGCGACGGCCATTGTGGTCGTTGCGATCATTGGCCGGTTCGAAGCTGCGCTCATTCTTCTCGGCGGGATTGCGCTGCGGATCGGGGCTGCCGAGATGGTCGGCAATGATCGGCAGCTTGGTGCGGATGATGCGCTCGACCTGACGCAGCTTGCTGTTTTCAGACGGGTCGCAGAGTGTGATGGCGATGCCGTCCATGCCGTTGCGGCCGGTGCGGCCGATCCGGTGGACATAGCTCTCCGCCTCGTCCGGCAGGTCGAAATTCACCACATGGCTGATGCCGGGCACGTCGATGCCGCGTGCCGCAATGTCGGTCGCCACGAGAATGCGCACCGAACCCTCACGGAAATCGTTGAGTGCCTTCTGACGGGCATTCTGCGACTTGTTGCCGTGGATGACGGCGGCCTTGAAGCCGTCGCGCTCGAGATCCTTGGTCACCCTGTCGGCGCCATGCTTGGTGCGCGAGAAGATGATGACGGACTTCATCGCCTCACCGGCAAGCATGTTGGCCAGCACCTGGCGCTTCTGCTTGGTGCGGGCAAAGACGACACCCTGCACGATCTCGGCTGCCGCGGTGCTGTGAGGAGCGACTTCGACGCGGATCGGGTTCTTCAGCAGGCCTTTCGCCAGTTCGGCGATCTCGGCCGGCATGGTCGCCGAGAACAGCACCGTCTGACGGTCCGGCGCCGTCGCCTTGGCGATGCGCTTCACGTCGTTGATGAAGCCCATGTCGAGCATGCGGTCGCCTTCATCGAGCACCAGCCATTTGGTGTCGGCAAGCATCAGGTCGCCTTCACGCACAAGGTCGGTCAGCCGACCGGGCGTTGCGATCAGGATGTCGACGCCGGGCGCGACCTTCTTCACCTGGCTGAAGCGCGAGACGCCGCCCAGCACGAGCGCGGTCGATACATGCGCGCCCTTGGCGAGCAGCTTGATCATCTCCTCGATCTGCACCGCAAGTTCACGTGTCGGCGCCAGGATCAGCGCTCGGGCCGTCTTCGGCCGGCGCTTGGTACCAAGTGCGATGATCTTCGACAGGATCGGCAGCGCGAACGCCGCCGTCTTGCCCGAGCCGGTCTGGGCGATGCCGAAAATGTCGCGGCCTTCGAGCTGCGGCGGGATCGCCTGGGCCTGGATCGGCTTCGGATCGGTAAAACCGGCGGCATTGGTGGCCTTGAGCAGTGCGCCGGTGATTCCAAGTGCGGCGAAACCGTTCGGTTCCGCAGTGTCCTTACCGGTCAAAGTGTTTTCATTGGTCAAAATATTCTTCTTTCATGCGGCTCCTGGCCGCAAACATCGATGGCGGCAGGGCGCAACCTGCCGTCGAAAATTGTCATGAAACGACAAGGCGGGCGGACGTCATCGTCCGCACGGCTGCGCTGTCGTGCCCGCAGGCTTCATGCCACGGGGCTTTTTCGCCACCTTGCCGATATGTCGGGAAGAGGGAAAACAGACGCAACCAGTCTCATTCATCGAGAAGGCCGGACTATCCCGGCCCAAGCGCCTATGCCGCCGCATATGGCCCAGTTCGCATCGAAATGCAAGGGGCCTGATGTTGCAGCGCAGCAAAAGCCATGAGGAAGCGGCGCTTGCGCTCTCTCGCGGGCATGATTACCACAATGCAGCTTTCCGTTTCGGGGACCGGTCATGAAGGACGTGCTGAAGGAACTCGAGCGCCGCCGCGAGATCGCCCGCATGGGCGGCGGCCAGGCCCGCATCGACGCCCAGCACAAGAAGGGCAAGCTGACCGCCCGCGAACGCATAGACGTCTTTCTCGACGAGGGCTCGTTCGAGGAGTTCGACATGTATGTCGAGCACCGCTCGACCGATTTCGGCATGGAGAAAACCAAGATCGCCGGCGACGGCGTCGTTACCGGCTGGGGCACCGTCAACGGTCGCCCGGTCTATCTTTTCGCCAAGGATTTCACCGTGTTCGGCGGCTCGCTGTCCGAGGCCCATGCCGAAAAGGTGGTCAAGGTCCAGGAGATGGCGCTGCGCAATCGCGCGCCGATCATCGGCCTTTACGACGCCGGCGGCGCCCGCATCCAGGAAGGCGTGGCGGCGCTCGGCGGCTATGCCGAGATCTTCCAGCGCAATGTACTGGCCTCCGGCGTCATCCCGCAGATTTCACTGATCATGGGCCCCTGCGCCGGCGGCGATGTCTATTCGCCGGCGATGACTGACTTCATCTTCATGGTTCGCGAAACCTCCTACATGTTCGTCACCGGGCCGGATGTGGTGAAGACCGTAACCAACGAGACGGTCACCGCCGAAAGCCTCGGCGGCGCTTCTATCCACACGACGAAGTCCTCGATCGCCGACGGAGCCTACGACAATGACGTCGAGGCGCTGCTGCAGATGCGCCGGCTGGTCGATCTGCTGCCCGCTTCCAACACGGCGGAAATTCCCGAGATCGAATGCTACCAGTCGGTCACCGATCACGATCTGTCGCTCGACAGGCTGATCCCCGACAATGCCAACAAACCCTACGACATCAAAGAGTTGATCCTTAAAGTTGCCGACGAGGGTGACTTCTTCGAGATCCAGCAGAATTTTGCGAAAAACATCGTCACCGGCTTCGGCCGTATCGAGGGCCGCACCGTCGGCTTCGTCGCCAACCAGCCGATGGTGCTGGCCGGCGTGCTCGATTCGGATGCCAGCCGCAAGGCGGCTCGTTTCGTGCGCTTCTGCGACTGCTTCTCGATCCCGATCGTCACCTTCGTCGACGTGCCGGGCTTCCTGCCCGGCACCGCGCAGGAATATGGCGGGTTGATCAAGCACGGCGCCAAGCTTCTGTTCGCCTATGCCGAAGCGACCGTGCCAAAGATCACCGTCATCACCAGAAAGGCCTATGGCGGTGCCTATGACGTCATGGCGTCAAAGCATTTGCGCGGTGACATGAACTATGCGTGGCCAACGGCGCAGATTGCGGTGATGGGCGCCAGGGGCGCAGTCGAGATCATCTATCGCAAGGATATCGGCGACGCGGAGAAAATTGCAGCGCACACAAAAGCTTACGAGGATCGCTTCCTGTCCCCCTTCGTTGCCGCCGAGCGTGGCTATGTCGACGAGGTGATCATGCCGCATTCAACCCGCCGCCGCATCGCCCGCGCGCTCAGGATGCTGCGCAACAAGGATATGCAAAACCCCTGGAAGAAGCACGACAACATTCCGCTGTGAGGGGTTGATGTCGCGCCTGGTCTTCTACATGGGAGCGCGCTTCGGCAGGTTTGCCGTCCTGCTTTTCGCTCTGCCGCTGTTCTGCCCAACAGTCTTATGGTTCTGGTTTCTCGACCGGCATCCGCTCGCCGTCATCGCGGCTGGCGTTGTTGCGATCCCAGCTGCGATGCTGGGCATGGTTCTGTTGATCGGGACATTGTTCGCCGGTTTTCGACCCAGCAAGGTGGACGGGATCACTCGGGAATCAGCCCCGAAATTATGGGCCATCTGGGAGAGTATTGCCGGCAAACACCGCGCCAGCCGGACTACCATCGTGCTGAGCCCCGATCTCAACGCTAGCATCGGTGAAGAGCGGCCGTTTGTGGGCCTGCTTGGTCGCAGGGCAATTCTCACCGTGGGCCTGCCGCTGCTCGCAGTGACCGACCAAAAGGGGTTTGCGGCGATCTTGGCCCATGAGGACGCCCATCTGAAAAATAAAGATACAAATGGCGGGCTCAACCTGGCCGAACTCGAAAAGAGCTTCGATCTAATCTTTGACTTCGCCCCACCGGGAAAAACAGTTTCGGGCAGCCTGTTCTACTGGATGCTTGGCCCGCTGTCGCGCACGCTGGAGCGCGAAGAAATACGGTTGTCGCGGCGGGCGGAAATTGACGCGGATCGTCATGCAGCGATGTCCGGCGATGCATATGAAGCGGCCCGCGCCCTGCTGCTGGTCGGTGCCGCCAGTGCGTTCTTCGATGACCAAGTGTATATTCCGCTTAAACGTGAACTGCTTGGCACCATGGTACCGCCTCGTCCACCACTCGAAAGAATTCTGGCGGCCGCCAGTCACCTGTCGAGGCTTCCCATCCTGCAAGAATATGCGCAAAAGGCCTGGGACGCGCCAGATAACGAAAGCGCGGATCATCCGCCCTGGTCCGAACGTTTGACTGCTCTTGGATTTAGCTCGGCTCCAGAGATAGAACCAATTCTGGTTTCCGCCTTGTCGAGCCTGCTGAGCGATGAGATCGTCGCCGAACATGTCCGCCATTTCGACGGCGAATGGACATCGAAGATCGCCGACTATCTCGATCGATAGCTATCCACCTGAAACTATAGCGGCTAATGCCCAGTCGGCGCAGGCTATTCCGCTTCCGCCGCTCCGAACCCGCCCCCCCTCGTCGCGCGGACAGCGCCCGACCATGGCGTGGCGTGATTGTCGATGCGCATCTGGAAGATAAAATAAGTCGGCGAGCAGAAGCCGATGCCCTTCACTTTGCCGATACCGGGTGTATCCGGCGGCAGCGACTGACACATGTAATCCTCTCGGCAGAAATGGTCGGCCGAGCAGGCAGGACGATTGCCGCGATTGACGGCGCCGCCCAGGCACTGGTCGAAATTATTGGTCGCCACGCAGGTGTCGAATTTCTTGCCGCCAACCAGCCCGCAAATCTCGTTCGGCATCGGCTTGCCCGTCTTGAAGGCGGCAAAGCTGCGATCCCGGTCATCGCAGCCGCGATAGGCGATACCCGCCGGCACACCGATCTTCGGCGGTCGGCAGGTGTAGGCGACGCGCGAAATGCCTGGCGCGAACGCGGCGAACTGACCGGTGATGGTATACCGGTCATTGAAAGGCCGTGCCGGGTTGCTGGCGATGGATCCCGTTAAACAAGGGTGGCCGGAAAACATGTCTTCGCTGTCCTTGGGCAACAGGCATTGCGCCAGCTTGGTGCGCACGCCGGACGCGGTGGTCAACGGCGTGCAGACGGTGCCGCCACCGCATTGCCATGTCGCGCCGAAGCGGGCCGCATCTTCCGGCATGAAGCACGGCATCGCCATTTCGGCCGGCGAATAGGCAATTTCGCCGGCATCGTTCCATGTCGCCGGCGGCGCGAAGGACAGCGGGCGGAAGCGGTTCGGTTCCTTGCCGTCGGCAGTCGCGTGCAGCCAGGCGACGCGGCGCGGGATGTCGGCGTGGAGATGCGGCGAGATGCCGACCTCGATGCGGTTGAGCGGCGAGGTTGTCTTGTCGTCAAGTCCGATAAAATGGAAGCCGGCGGTCGAGCCCGCCTGATGGCAGCCCTGGCAGGCGCCGTTGTCCAGCCGCTCGGCCAGTGCCTCCGGCGTGCGCACCAGCTTCAGCGCGGAGAAATCGACACCAGCGAAATCCGCGGGCTGGAACAGTGGCGTGAACGGGTGGTTGGCCTGCCTTGCACTGCCGAAGGTCGACCACGAAATGACCTTCCTTGCCAAGAATTCATCGGGGATTTGGTAGACGCCGAGATCGACCGCCGCGACATTGGGGCGGACATAGTTGGCAAGTCTTGCTTTCAGCGCAGCGTCTTCGGCGAGACGTGCCGTGTCGGGCGTGTTTTCCAGCGGCTTTTCGCTGACAGCCGCTCCGTCGATGCCGAAGATACGCATGAGATAGGCAGCCTGCCCGCCGAATTCGGTCTCCTGGCCGGAGGGGAAGCGCACCACTTGCGCATTGAGCTCGAGCTGCTTGAAGGTGAGCGCCGTCCTTTCCAGCGGCCCACCGGTCAGCCAGCCGGCATCGACGCTCTCGTCGAGTTGTGGTGCCCAGCGTCCGGCGACGCCGACACAACCGCCGTCGGCATCCGGCGCGGCATCGTAGACGGCACTGAAATTGAACGGCAGGCGCGAGGCCAGAACCTTGCCGTTCTTCTTGAAGCCGTAGGCGAGGCGATAGATGAAGCGCACTTCGCCGCAACTCGTGTCGCCTTGCAAGGCGGCGAAGTCGCGCCGGTCGAGCCGGTTGACCACGCCGACAAGGCGGAAGCGTGCGGCCTCGGTCCTCAGCCAGCGCATGTCCATGACGCGGCCAACATTGCCGTCGGTCACCTCGTAAAGCGGCCGGCCGCCGGCCTTCATCTCGGCCCGCAATGCCGCGACGTCGCTTGCAATCGTTTCGACGATCGCGTGGTAAGCGGGCGCCTTATCATAAAGCGTCTTCAAATCGCCGTTGCCATCGACGCCGAAAATGCCGGCGAACCCGTAACCGTTGCTGTCGAGAGCGGCGAGAACGGCCGGGTCGTCGACGATCGTCAGCGGAGTTTCGGCGTTCGCAGCCTGCGCCATGAATACGGCGCCGACGATCGCAACGAGCAGCGCGAACATGCGGTTCATTCGGCAGCTATCCCGCGACTTTCGATAAGCTCGCGCAGGACCGGCACCAGCGCCAGCGGCAGGTCCTCGGCGATCAGCCCCGGTCCGAAACGGCTGCCGGCCTCGGCATGGATCCAGACTGCCGCACAGGCCGCTTCAAAGGCCGGCATGCCCTGCGCCAGCAGCGCGGCGATGATACCCGACAGCACGTCGCCCGAACCGGCGGTGGCCAACCAAGGCGCGCCATTGCCGTTGATCGCTGCCCGGCCATCGGGGGCCGCAATCACAGTGTCGGCACCCTTGTAGACGAGAGTGGCGTTGGCCCGTTCGGCTGCGGCGCGTGCCTTGGCGAGTTTGGACAGGTCCTTGTCCTCGGCGATATCTGAAAAAAGCCTGGCGAATTCGCCGTCATGCGGCGTCATCACCAGAGCCGGCGCGCTCGGCCGGCTGGCGGCTTCGAACAGGGCATCCGGCGCGTCGCGAAACGAGGTGACGCCGTCGGCGTCGAGCACCAAGGCCTCAATCCCGCCGCCCTGCCCATGGGCGCCATTCAGCACGGCCAGGGCGAATTCGCGCGTCTTCTCACCAATGCCAAATCCCGGGCCGAGCACGAAGGCCGATGGCCGGCGGCTGCCGACGAATTCGTCCACATCCGCGACAGTGTCTAGCTTGCGCAGCATGATCGAGGTCAGATGCGCCGCGTTCACATGGATGGCGTTCGCCGGCGACAGCAAGGTGACGGCCCCTGCCCCGCTCCTGGCCGCGGCAAGCGCCGACAGCCGCGCAGCACCCGTCGCCGACGGCCCGCCGGAAAAGACGCCGACATGGCCGCGTTTATACTTATGGGCGTCGACGGCCGGAACCGGAAAGCGGCCAAGCCAGAGCGCCGGAATGTTCTCGAATGTTCGTGGTTCAAGCTGCGCAACAACACTGTCGCTTATGCCGATATCAGCGAGCACGATTTCGCCGCACAGCTCGCGCCCCGGTAACAAAAGATGGCCTGGCTTTTTTCGCGCAAAGGTCACGGTGATTCGGGCGTGGAAAGCCTGACCGAGGACATTGCCGCTCTCACCGGAGACGCCCGACGGCAGGTCGACCGCGACGACCGGCGAATTCAACTCCGCCACATTATCGATCGCCTTGGCGGGGTCGCCGGATAGCGGCTTGGACAGCCCCGCCCCGTAAAGCGCATCGACCACGATCGAGCCCGTCTCGGCAACGAAATCCGACAGCGGCCGAGCTTCAACCGGGCACTCCGAGGCAGCGACTGCCGCATCGCTGCCGCCTTTAGGCGATCCGGACGCCCATACCGAGACGTCGACGGCGCTCTCCCGAAGGATGCGCGCCACGACATAGCCGTCGCCGCCATTGTTGCCGGGGCCGCAAAGCACATGGACGCGCGTTGCGTTCGGGTAGCGCTTGAGTACTACGGCAGCAACCGCAGCACCGGCATTGCGCATCAGGCCGATGCCGTCGAATGGACCAGCGGCAATCGCCAGCCGGTCGGCCTCAGCCATTTCGGACGGAGACAGAAGTTCATTGCTCATGCGGGCGACATGCACATCATTTCCCCAAGCATTGTCCAGTTTTTGATCCGACGCAAACCACGAAGGTCCCCAAGCAATTTGGCGGCGTACATCGTTCGGGACGGCGCGCAGCTGCCCATGAAATACCCGATCTGCCCAATTTTTGTGCGGACGGCAGGACCGGCGGTGTGTAGGCTCGCGGCATTCATGGCGCATCCAACGCTGCGAATGACGCGAATGTACATTCCCGCGTGGCATGGTATCCAAATCATGTGAGGCCGTTCGGCGCCCCATCAATTGGCACAGTTCGTGCTTGATTGAGGCGCAAGCGGGGCTCACAACCCGTCTTTTTTGGCAGTGGAGGCCACTTTTTACATGAAAAAGATCGAAGCGATCATCAAGCCGTTCAAGCTAGACGAAGTGAAGGAAGCGCTTCAGGAGGCCGGCCTGCAAGGTATCACCGTTACCGAGGCCAAAGGGTTTGGCCGCCAGAAGGGCCATACCGAGCTTTATCGCGGCGCCGAATATGTCGTCGACTTCCTGCCGAAGGTGAAAATCGAAGTCGTGCTCGGCGACGATGCGGTCGAAGCAGCGATCGAAGCCATCCGCAAGGCGGCCCAGACTGGCCGCATCGGCGATGGCAAGATCTTCGTCTCCAATATCGAGGAAGTGGTGCGCATCCGCACCGGCGAAACCGGCATGGACGCCGTCTGAATTTTCCCGTTAAAAGGCCATGTTCAAACGTCATCACATAGGGAAGCAGGGACATGACGACAGCCAAAGACATCATGAAGCAGATCAAGGACAGCGACGTTAAGTTCGTCGATCTGCGCTTCACCGATCCGAAGGGCAAACTGCAGCACGTTACGATGGATGTCGTCGAGGTCGAGGAAGACATGTTTGCCGATGGCGTCATGTTCGACGGTTCCTCGATCGCCGGCTGGAAGGCGATCAACGAGTCCGACATGGTGCTGATGCCGGATTCCGATACGGTGCATATGGACCCGTTCTTCGCGCAGTCGACCATGGTCATCCTGTGCGACATCCTCGATCCGATCTCCGGGGAGTCCTACAATCGCGACCCGCGCGGCACCGCTAAAAAAGCCGAGGCCTACATGAAGGCCGAAGGCATCGGCGACCAGATCTTCGTCGGCCCGGAAGCCGAGTTCTTCGTCTTCGACGATGTCAAGTATAAGGCCGACCCCTACAACACCGGCTTCAGGCTGGATTCCACCGAACTGCCGTCCAATGACGATACCGACTACGAGACCGGCAACCTCGGTCACCGGCCGCGCATCAAGGGCGGTTATTTCCCGGTGCCGCCGGTCGATTCGGCACAGGACATGCGCTCGGAAATGCTCACCGTGCTCGCCGAGATGGGCGTGCGCGTTGAAAAGCACCATCACGAAGTGGCCGCCGCCCAGCACGAGCTCGGCATCAAGTTCGACACGCTGGTCCGCAACGCCGACAAGATGCTGATCTATAAATATGTCGTGCACCAGGTCGCCAACGCCTATGGGAAGACGGCCACTTTCATGCCGAAGCCGGTGTTCGGCGACAATGGCTCGGGCATGCATGTCCACCAGTCGATCTGGAAGGAAGGCAAGCCGACCTTCGCCGGCAACGAATATGCCGGCCTGTCGGAAAGCTGCCTGTTCTATATCGGCGGCATCATCAAGCATGCCAAGGCGATCAACGCCTTCACCAACCCGCTGACCAACTCCTACAAGCGCCTGGTGCCGGGCTATGAGGCGCCGGTGCTGCTCGCCTATTCGGCACGCAACCGCTCGGCCTCCTGCCGCATTCCATTCGGCTCATCGCCGAAATCCAAGCGCGTCGAGGTCCGCTTTCCCGATCCGGGCGCGAACCCCTATCTCGCCTTCGCCGCCATGCTGATGGCCGGCCTCGACGGCATCAAGAACAAGATCCACCCGGGACAGCCGATGGACAAGGATCTCTACGATCTGCCGCCGAAGGAATTGAAGAAAATCCCGACCGTCTGCGGCTCGCTGCGCGAAGCCCTGCAGAGCCTCGACAAGGACCGCGGCTTCCTGAAGGCCGGCGGCGTCTTCGACGACGACCAGATCGACAGCTACATCGAGCTCAAGATGGCCGAGGTGATGCGCTTCGAAATGACCCCGCATCCGGTCGAATACGATATGTATTATTCCGTGTGATCTGGATTGTTGCAGCCAATAGAAAAAACCCCGGCAGAGACGCCGGGGTTTTTTATTGTGATGCGATTGGAGAGAAAGTCACAGCGCAGACCTGAGGTCCACGCCGTGACGAATGCTCAAGCCGCGGCCGAAACCTCGGCGCTGGTCGGGACGGAGGCGATCGTCTTCAATATCTGCGAGGCGATCTGGTAGGGGTCGCCCTGCGAGTTCGGCCGGCGATCCTCGAGATAGCCCTTGTAGCCGTTGTTGATGAAGGAGTGCGGCACGCGGATCGAGGCGCCGCGATCGGCGATGCCGTAGCTGAACCTGTTCCACGGCGCAGTCTCGTGCTTGCCGGTCAAACGCTTGTCGTTGTCCGGCCCGTAGACGGCGATGTGATCCATCAGGTTCTTGTCGAAGGCCGCCATCAGCGCTTCGAAATAGGCCTTGCCGCCGACTTCGCGCATATAGGCTGTCGAGAAGTTGGCATGCATGCCGGACCCGTTCCAGTCGGTGTCGCCGAGCGGCTTGCAGTGGTATTCGATGTCGACGCCGTATTTCTCGGTCAGGCGCTGCATCAAATAGCGTGCCATCCACATCTGGTCGGCGGCCTTCTTGGAGCCCTTGCCGAAGATCTGGAATTCCCACTGGCCTTTGGCCACCTCGGCGTTGATGCCTTCATGGTTGATGCCGGCGGCAAGGCAAAGGTCAAGATGCTCCTCGACGATCTGCCTAGCGACGGAGCCGACATTGCTGTAGCCGACGCCGGTGTAGTACGGGCCTTGCGGCGCCGGATAGCCACTCTCGGGGAAGCCGAGCGGACGGCCGTCCTTGTAGAAGAAATATTCCTGCTCGAAGCCGAACCAGGCGCCCTCGTCGTCGAGAATGGTGGCGCGCTTGTTGGACGCATGCGGCGTCACGCCGTCCGGCATCATGACCTCGCACATGACGAGCGCGCCATTAGTGCGGGCGGGATCCGGATAAACGGCGACCGGCTTCAAAACGCAGTCGGAGCTGTGGCCCTCGGCCTGCATGGTCGAAGAACCGTCGAAGCCCCACAGCGGAAGCTGGTCGAGCGTCGGAAACTCGGCGTAGTCCTTGACCTGCGTCTTTCCGCGAAGATTGGGAACCGGGGTGTATCCATCGAGCCAAATGTACTCGAGCTTGTATTTCGTCATTCTAGCCTCTCGTTGCTTGATCACCGAACCCTGGATGGCGCCGGGGCGAGCCGGCCTATCCAGCAGCCGACCTGCCGGATTACTAAAATGCAATTCGTGTGCCATTCTCGCCGGCGATGGATGCGGCAAAAGTGAGGTTGTATCCGCCCAAAATCGCTGGTCCGCTGTCATGCTGCGTTCGGATCATCCACAAGCACATTTTGCACAAATAATATGCAAGTACTGATCTTTTCGTAATCATATTGCCTATTTCGATTGCTGAACCTATGTTGGGGAAAGGTTGAATCGGCAAGGTTCTGTCGAAGAAAGGAAACCGACAATGGAAATCACTTCCACTCGTCAGTCGGCCAAAATCCTGATGTTCCCGGTGGCAGCGCGCGCTTCTGCCTCAAATTTAAGCGGAAAGGCTAAGTTCGCGGCAGAACTTGCTTCGTTGCGCAACCGCACGGATTTCGGAAGTGCCTGGTATCATGAGGCAGCGATCGAGGAAGCGAACCAGGATCGGAAGAGCTAAGCCCTGCGCTCGATAAATTGAAAAAGCCCGGCGCGATCGCTCGCGCCGGGCTTTGCTTTGAACCGGACAGGCCGGCTTACTGTTTGGTGTGCAGGTCCGTTCCGAGCGTATCCCTGACAAAGATCATGCCGATGATCAGCGACATCGCCGCGATCACCACCGGGTACCAGAGTCCGTAGTAGATATCGCCCTTGTAGGCGCTGAGCGCGAACACCGTCGCCGGCAGCAGCCCGCCGAACCAGCCATTGCCGATATGGTAGGGCAGCGACATGCCGGTGTAGCGGATGCGGGTCGGGAACATCTCGACCAGGATCGCGGCGATCGGCCCGTAGACCATCGTGACGAAGATCACGAGGATGAGCAGGATGCCGATCGTCATCGGCCAGTTGACCGCCGCCGGGTCGGCGAACATGGCGAAGGGACCGCCGCCCGGTACGGTGTAGACGGTGACCTCGGGAGCTCCCGCAGCCTGATCGGCAGTCAGCAGCTTGTCCTTGATCGCCTGGTCGGTCGGAACCATGGCCTTCTCGCCGGCGCGGATCGCGGCCGCATCGAGCTTCAGTTCGGGATTGGCCGCGATGAAGGCTTCGAGCTTCTGATCCGGCACCTTCGCCGCTGCCCGTTTCAGCGGATAGCCGCCGTCCTGAAGCGCCGTGTTTACCGCCTTGGCGAAAACAGCGTCCTTGGCCTTGGCTTGATCGCCGGCTGCGGTGGCGTCATACGACTCAACCGTCTCGTTGCCGATTTTGACCGACGCAGCAGTGCCGGGCGCTGCCGTGGCCACTACGTCATAAGGCACCGAGTTCTTGGTCAGAAACGAGGTGGCGATATCGCAGGACGTGGTGAACTTCGCCGTGCCCACCGGGTTGAACTGGAACTTGCAGTCTCCCGGTGCCGCGGTCACCGTCGCACGGGTGTTCTGCTGCGCGGTGGCGAGCGCCGGGTTGGCTGCCCAGGTCAGCGCCTTGAACAACGGGAAGGTGCAGACGATCGCCAGTGCAAGGCCGGCCATGATAATCGGCTTGCGGCCGATCTTGTCGGAGAGCCAGCCGAACACGACGAAGAAGATCGAGCCAACAGCCAGAGCAATCGCGATCATGATGTTGACCGATTGCGGATCGACCTTGAGCACGTTCTGCAAGAAGAACAGCGCGTAGAACTGGCCATTGTACCAAACTACGGCCTGACCGGCTGTGAGGCCGAGCAGCGCCAGCAGCGCGATCTTGGCGTTCTTCCACTGACCGAAGGCTTCTGACAGCGGCGCCTTGGAGCCTTTGCCTTCGTCCTTCATGCGCTGGAAGGTCGGCGATTCAGAAAGCGACAGCCGGATCCAGATCGAAATGCCGAGGAGGAGGAAGGAAACGATGAACGGAATGCGCCAGCCCCAGGCGGCGTAGGTTTCCTTGGTCATCGACCCCTGGACGATCAGGATGACGATCAGCGACAGGAACAGGCCGAGCGTTGCCGTCGTCTGTATCCACGATGTGTAGTAGCCGCGGCGATCGTCGGGTGCATGCTCGGCGACATAGGTGGCGGCACCGCCATACTCGCCGCCGAGCGCCAGGCCTTGCAACATGCGCAAGATGATCAGGATCACGGGAGCGGCGATGCCCAAAGTCGCATAGCCAGGCAGCAAGCCGACCAGGAAGGTCGACAGGCCCATGATCGTCATGGTGACAAGGAAAGTGTATTTACGGCCGACAAGGTCGCCGATGCGGCCGAACAGCAATGCGCCGAACGGGCGCACGAGGAAGCCAGCGGCAAACGCCAGCAGCGCGAAAATATTGCGCGTCGCTTCCGGAATGGTTGGACTGAAAAAAGTCGAACCAATGAACACTGCCAGCGAGCCGTAGAGATAAAAATCGTACCATTCGAAAACGGTGCCGAGCGAGGAAGCGAAGATGACCTTCTTCTCCTCGCGCGTCATGCCGCGGCTTGTTTTGCCGGCGGTCGATGCCATTGCCATGAGCGTATCCTCCCGTGTGATTCCGTCAGTCCTCGATGCTGCGCGTCATCGTCCGCGTTTCCTCGGAACGCAGACTCAGTGCAGCCACCAGTACAAAAAATGACAGAAAGCGCCGTCCAGAGGCAGACCGTCTTTGGGATTATGACTTTGGTCTAATGTGCAGTGCGAAATAGAAACGACGGTGCGGTCAGCCTTTGAGAGCTTCGAGCAGCGTGACTGCCGCCATCATGTCGCGCTTGCGGGCCGCGCGGTGCGCGACGGCCTCGGCATCATGGCCCCATTGCTCGGCCTGCCAGTCCTCGTCGACATGACCGGCAGCCCAGGCCGCCTCGCCGTCGAGCTCGCCGAAGTCGACGGCCAGCGCCAGCAGCGCCGATCCGGTCAGCGACGTCATGACGTGGATGGCGGCAAGGCGCAGCGGATCGGCACGTTGGGCAAGATGCTGGCCAAGCAGCGCGATACTCTCGCGCGGCTGTTCGACATGGATCACGCCTTCGGCAAGATGGAACCGGGCGCCGAGAGCGCTGCGCACCCAGTCGATGACCGGATCCCAAAGCTCGTTCTGCCGGTCGACGAGTCCTTGGGGCGCATCGGCGCGGTAGCAGAGCAGATCGGACGAGGCAAAGCGCAGGATGTCCTCCAGCACGGCCTGGGGATCACTGGCGACGCCATCGATTGCCGTATTGACCAGACGCATCACCGGCATCGTCACCGGGTTGATGGTCTCCTCCTGTGCGGCGAATTCCTCGGCGACCAGAGCAGCCGCCTTTTCGGTCGGCAGCGCCAGCAGCGCCTTGGCCGGCGTGCGGACGGGCTTGCCATCGAGATGGACGGCAAAACCGTCTTCGACCGGTGCTACCGCGACGGTCTTGTAGAAGCGCTTCGGCAGCGGCGTCTTCATCTGGATCTGGGCGCGACGCACCGGGTCCGGATCGGAGAGCTGCTTTCCAGCTTCGAGGTCGTTCAATATATCGCGCATGCTCATCCGGGACTTTGTTTTCGGACCGGCCGGTTGACGATGATGAGACCAGCCGCGATCAGGGCGAGTGCCAGGAAGATACGAACGGTCAGCGGCTCATTCAAGAACACGGCGCCGCACAGCACACCAAACACCGGCGACAGGAAAGTGAAGCTCGACAGTCCAGATGCAGGGTAGCGCCGCAGCAGCCAGAACCACAGCACATAGGTGAAGGCGACGACGTAGACGGCCTGGAACAACAGCGCCAAGGTCGGCAGAACGGCAAAGCTGCGGACCGGCGGCCCGGCAAAAGGCATCACCAAAATGCCGATGACGGCGGCCCCGGCCAGCTGATAGAGCAGCAGCTTTTCGGCGCTGGCCGTCACCAGCTTCGACCGCTTGATGACGATATTGGTCACGGCCCACAGAATGCCGGCACCGAGACTGAGCAAATCGCCGCCCAATGTTGCGCCGCCATTGGCGCTCAGTTTATCTGAAAACACCGCGATCAGTCCGGCGAAAGCGAGCAGAAGACCAACGAGCTTGCGTACCGTGATGCTTTCGCCCAGCAGGAAATGACCGCCGACCAGCATCCAGAACGGCATGGTGTTGACCAGCAAAGTGTTGCGCACGACAGTGGTGTGCTCGAGCCCGACATAGAGAAACAGGAACTCGAAACCGAAAAGCGCGCCGGCCAGAATGCCGGCGACGAGGGTCTTGTCGGGCGTGAACAGCGCAATGCCGCGCCAGCGGCACCAGCCGAAAACACACAAGCCGCCGATCACCGAGCGGGCGATCGACAGGAAAACGGGATCGTAGCCGGCATAGGAGATCTTGGCGGCGACGTAGTTCAGCCCCCAGGAAAAAGTCAGCCCAACCATGATGGCGGCTGCCGCCAGATCGACCGCGTCACGGCGGTCGAGGGTTTCTGTGGCGACGCCCACCAGCGCTAGTCCTCGGCACTCTGCTCGTCGAAACCGAGCAGGTTCCAGCTCTGGCGCATATGCGGCGGCATCGGTGCGGTGACGTCGACAAAGCCCTTGTCGGGATGCGGGATAACGATGCGGCGCGCGTGCAGATGCAGCCGGTTCTGCATGCCGCCTGGAAAATCCCAATTGGTGTCGGCCTCGAAATATTTGGGGTCGCCGATGATCGGGCAACCGATATGGGCGGCATGGACGCGAAGCTGGTGGGTGCGCCCGGTGTAGGGTTCCATTTCCAGCCAGGACAGCGTCTGCGCCGCCTGCTCGACTATGCGGTAATAGGACACGGCGTGATCGGCGCCCTTTTCGCCGTGCTTGGCTATGCGCACACGATCGCCGTCGGGCGTCGGTTCCTTGATCAACCAGGTCGAGATCTTGTCCTCGCGCTTCGGCGGCACGCCCTTGACCAGCGCCCAGTAGGTTTTCTTCGTCTCACGCGCCCGGAACGCTTCGGCGAGCTTCATGGCGGCGAGCCTTGTACGGGCGACAACCAGCACGCCCGACGTATCGCGGTCGAGCCGGTGCACCAGGCGCGGCTTCTCGCCCTTCTGGTTGCGCCAGGCTTCCAGCATGTCGTCGACATTGCGGGTGACGCCCGAGCCGCCCTGCACTGCCAGGCCGGCCGGCTTGTTGAAGACGAAGACCTTCGGGTCCTCATGGATCAGCATCTTTGCCAAAACGTCGGCGTCGCCCTGGTTGCGGATCGAATGACCGGTGAGCGGGCTTTCGCCTTTCTTGTCCACTTCGAGCGGCGGCACACGCACCGTCTGGCCGGCTTCGACGCGGGTATCGGCCTTCACCCTGCCGCCGTCGACGCGGATCTGGCCGGAACGCAGCAGCTTCTGCAGATGACCGAAACCGAGACCGGGGAAATGGCTCTTGAACCAGCGATCGAGCCGCATGCCCGCCTCGCCGGCGTCCACTGTGATCTGTTCAACGCCTGCCATGATTCCAATCGCCGTTTTGCAGGCATGCAACGGCATTCGCCGGTACCCGCAATCTCACTCGCTTATTCGTTGTCGGTTCCATATTGCAGAACCTGAACTTTCTCCAGCGTAATCAAACCACTTGTCATGATTGTTTCAAGCACGGGCAGGAAAGCGGCCAATTTTCCTCGTCATCGACGATCTCGATGACGAGTGGCAGATCCTCCGATAGGCGGAGGATCTTCGTGGTGTGAAGCCGGCTGGAATGGCCGAACCCCATCGCGCCGCGCAGGACGGTCGCGCCGGCTATCTGCATTTCGCGGGCCCTCAGCACAATAACCTCATACAGCGGACGGCCATCTGCCCTGTCGTTTTCGCCGATAAAGATGCGCAGCAATTGTGCCTGTGTTGGTATCTTCATTGCCTGGACCCTCTCAGCCGGTTGAGCCGAACTGCAAAGATGTGGCCAAGCCAGACGGCGGCAAGCCAGGCCACCACGGAGATCGCGATATTGAGTCCCGCCGCCACAAACCTCCCGCCTTGCGCGAGGATGAGTGTTTCAAGGCTGAAAGCGGAGAAGGTCGTCAGGCCGCCGCAGAAGCCGGCCATGAAGAATTGACGTTGCAGCGGACCGGCGAAGACGCGACCATCCGGTCCCGTCAATGTCGCGTAGAAGCCGATGAGGAACGAGCCAACAATATTGACGAGGAGCGTGCCGAAGGGAAATCCAGCGCCCCACAGGGCAGTGCTCGTCGATGAGGCAAGCGCCCGCAACACACCGCCGATCATGCTGCCTGCGGCCACGGTCGCATAGAGCCGAACCGTTTCGTTGGTTCTGCGACGGCCAATGAGGCGCGCCGCCTGCCCTGCCGCGGCAGCGTCCGTCCCGTCGTGGCGGAGCTTCCGCGGGCCGCTCACCGCGCCCCGCTGCCAATCAGAAGACTTCCGGCGGCAAAGCCCAGCGTCACGCCGCCGAGGCTTAGAAAAACCGAAAGCAGCACATTTCCGCCGGCGCGCCGCCATTCGCCCTCGCGCGCCAGCGCCAGCGTCTGCAGGCTGAAGGAAGAAACCGTGGTATAGCAGCCGAGGCCGCCGGTAACGGTAAAGGCCCAGATGGCGGGCATGCCGTCGCGCGCCACCGCATGCGCAACGACGCCGATTGCAAACGCTCCCGAGACATTGACGGCCATAGTGCCCCAGGGAAAGGTCTCGCCGACCCGGCGGGCGACGAAGCCGGACAGGAAGAAGCGGGCCATTGCACCGATCGCGCCACCAAGGCAGACAAGCAACAGATGATACATCGTGCTCCCTCGCGCCGGTCACACCATGGTGTCAGGCGGCTCCGGCCTTCTTCGGCTTGCTGGAGCCGATCATCTTCCAGTTCTTGTAGAACATGGCATTGATGCGCTCGACGCTGACCGAAACGATGGCGAGAAGAGCGGCGATCATGCCGGGAAATGGCGATGGCCGGATGATGTCCATGAACACGCAGTAGCGGCGCCCATCATATTCGTTGACCGATCGGTGCAGCAGCGTGTCGTCGAAAATATAGAGCGGATTGTCGTGCCAGTAGTTCCTGGCGTTGTTGCACTCGACGAAAACCTCGGCCTTCACCGGGAGAAGATTGTAGAGAATGCGCAGGCTGAGCCGCAGCGGTCCGAAATGCCAGGAGGTCGATTCCCTGCCCCTGAACACCGACACGGCGATGGTCTTGATGTATTTGAAATCCTTGTTGAATTCGGCAACGTTGTCGATTTTGTGCTTGCCATACCACTGGTAGACATACATGCCGCGCCGGCCGCTGCCGAAATTGGCGTCGATATCGGCGATGATCTCGTCCTTGCGCGCTTTGAAGACGTCCAGAACCTCGTTGACCTCACGCTGATAGTCCGGAGGAAACTGGTCCAGTTTCCAGACACCGCGGTTTCTGTAGCACAGCAGATCGACCAGCAGATTGAAGGGCGAAAGCAGCCAGGTGAAGATGCCGTTGCCGAGGAAATAACCACTGAACAGGGCCCAGTTCTTGTTGTCGTTGCGCAACACGTCGATCAGGCCGAGGACAATGAAAATTGTCGTCAGGATGGGAATGAAATAGAAGCCGAGCGCCAGCAGCGGGATCGCTATGGCGAACTTCCGGAGGGTCTTGCGAGTTCTTTTTGTCATTTTTCCACGCGCCAGGCGCGATTCCGTTCTGAATATCGTCGGTACGTTTCTGGCCTGTCCGCCGGCCGAAGGCGCACCTTGATAGGGTTTTTTATCCCGCCAGACAACGGCGATCACACCAGTGTGCGACTGGCAGCTACTTTTCCCGCTCGCTGCGCAGCTTCGCCCAATAATCCAGCCGCTTCCTGATATCGCGCTCGAAGCCGCGCTCGGGCGGGTCGTAGAATGTCTGCCTTCCCATCTTCTCCGGAAAATAGTCCTGGCCGGAAAAAGCGTCGGGCTCGTCGTGGTCGTAGCGATAGCCGGCGCCGTAATCTTCCTGTTTCATCAGCTTGGTCGGAGCATTGAGAATGTGCTTGGGCGGCAGCAGCGAACCGAATTCCTTCGCCGCCTGTGTGGCGGCCTTGAACGCGGTATAGACTGCATTGGATTTCGGCGCGGTGGCGAGATAGACGGTCGCCTCGGCGAAGGCCAGTTCGCCCTCGGGCGAGCCCAGATAGTCATAGGCGTCCTTGGCGGCGTTAGCGACGACGAGCGCCTGCGGGTCGGCCAGCCCGATATCCTCCATCGCCATGCGCACCAACCGGCGCCCGAGATAAAGCGGATCTTCGCCGGCGTCGAACATGCGGGCCAGATAGTAGAGTGCCGCGTCGGGGTCGGAGCCGCGCACCGATTTGTGCAAGGCGGAGATCAAATTGTAGTGGCCGTCCTGTCCCTTGTCGTAGATCGGCGCGCGGCGCTGGACGATGCGCTGCAGGGCTTCGGCGCCGAACACCTCCTTTGATTTCGCTGCGCGCCAGACCTCTTCGGCGAGCGTCAATGCCGCGCGGCCGTCGCCGTCGCTCATGCGGATGAGCATCGCCTGCGCGTCTTCATCGAGCGGCAGCGGCCTGCCCTCTGCCTGTTCGGCCCGCGCCAGCAGCTTGGCAATACTGTCCTCGCCGAGTGAGTGAAAGACCAGCACACGCGCGCGCGACAAAAGCGCGGCGTTAAGCTCGAAGGACGGATTCTCCGTGGTGGCGCCGACCAGCACGACGGTGCCGTCTTCCATCACGGGCAGAAAACTGTCCTGCTGGGCGCGGTTGAATCGATGGATCTCGTCGACGAACAGCAGCGTCTGGCGGCCGTTCGAGCGGCGCAGCTTCGCTGCCTCGAACACTTTCTTCAGGTCGGCAACGCCGGAAAACACCGCCGATATCTGTTCGAAGGCGAGGCTTGTCTCGCCGGCAAGCAGCCGTGCGACCGTGGTCTTGCCAGTGCCGGGCGGGCCCCAGAAAATCATCGAGCCGAGCGAGCCGGAACCGATCAGCCGCGTCAGCGCGCCGTCGGGTCCGGTCAGATGCTCCTGGCCGACGACCTCGCCAAGGTTCTTCGGGCGCAGACGGTCCGCCAGCGGCCTGCCGGGCGGCGTCTTTTCCGGTTCGTCGACACTGAACAGATCGGCCATGCAACTTCTTCTGCCTGGAGTCCGATCATGCTGACGGTCGGGCTCAGTAACGCAACACCTGGCGCAGTATCTGCCCGCCGCGCTCGACGGTAAAGCGCCACCAGCGCGTATCCTGCTGGGCTACCTGTTCCAGGGTCGCCGCCTTGTCGATCGTCAGGCCATTGACCTCACGCACGATGTCGCCTGGCTGGAAGCCAAAATCGGCAGCAGGCGAATCGCGGTTGATGTCGACCACGGTGACGCCTTTGACATCGGTGCGCAGACCGAGCCGTTGGGCAAGCCGTGGCGACAGTTCAGCAACCTTGGCACCGGAGAACGGGCTGCGGCCGCGCAATGTGAGTTCCGCAGCTTTGGCGCCCTCAGGCGGCCGTTCCAGCGCGATGTCCATCGTCGCCTGCTGACCCTTGCTCAGAACGCCGAAGCTGGCATTCGTACCAATCGACAGCGTCGCCATCCGGTAGTCCAGCGCCCCGACGCTCTCGACCGGCTTGCCGTTGAGTGACAGCACTACGTCGCCCGGCTTGAGCCCTGCCTTGGCGGCGGGTCCCGCCTCTTCGACCGAAGAAACCAGCGCACCGGTCGGTTTGTCCATGCCGAGCGATTCGGCAATCTGCGGCGTCACCGCCTCGAACTCGGCACCGGCATACGGCCGCTCGAAGAAGTCGAGCCCGGCCTTGGCCGCGTCGGCGAAGGCGCGAACCATGTTCGAAGGGATGGCAAAGCCGATGCCGATCGAGCCGCCGCTACGGCTATAGATCGCCGTGTTGATGCCGATCAGCTGCCCTCCCATGTTGACCAGCGCGCCACCGGAATTGCCGGGGTTGATGGCGGCGTCGGTCTGGATGAAGAAGCTGGAATCGGAGACGCCGATATGGCTGCGCGCCACGGCCGAAATGATGCCGCTGGTGGTGGTCTGGCCGACACCGAACGGATTGCCGATCGCCAGCACCAGATCGCCGACCTCGAGCGCGTCGGAATCGCCGATAGCGATCACCGGGAACGGCTTGTCAGAAGAAATCTTGAGCACGGCGAGGTCGAGCGTCTCATCCTTGAGCAGCACCTTGCTGTCGAATTCGCGCCCGTCGGCGGTCGCTACCTTGACCTGGTCGGCGTTCTTGACGACGTGGAAATTGGTGACCACGACGCCGGTGGGATCGACCAGCACCCCCGAACCGAGCGAAGACTGCGCGCGCGGCTGCGAGCGGCCGAAGAACTCCTCGAAGAACGGATCGCCGTCGAAGGGCGACGTCACCTTGGCGGTTTGCGAGGCGTAGACATTGACCACGGCCGGCGCTGTCTGCTTGACCAGCGGCGCGAAGGACAGTTGCACCTCCTCGCGGCCGAACGGCACGCGCTTGTCGGGGCCGGAAGTGGCGTTTTCGCCTTCGACGCCATGCAATAGATCCGTCAGCACGTCGGACAAACCGGGGTCTGGCTTGTTCTCCTCCGCCAGCGCGTGCCTGGCCGCCGGCACGATGGCCAGCGCCATCAAGGCGCAGATCAGAACAAGGGACAGCCGTTTAACGCGCATTCCGAATCCTCCAAGTCGGGCGCCATTGTCCTGACGATTGTGCAAAATGAAAGGCTAAGCCGCTGAAATCCGATTATTTTGGGCGGCAAAGCGGTTATAGGTCGAGGTGAAACCGGAAAGCCGTGTCGGCAAATGAAAAAACAGCTCGTTTCATTCCGTGATTTTTTGGTGACCGGCACTTTGGGGCCTGTTATCCCCGGCATGAAAATGATCGAAATTGCCGAAGCGTTCGGCGCGCCGGATGATTGGATCACCAAGTATGCCGAGACGATTCCCGTCTATTGGATATATGGTCAGCTCGAAGCTTCCTTTGATAACGAGCCGCCTTACGATCTGAATTGGTTTCAGATCGAACATGTGCATGCCATCCGCGGCAAGACCGAGCGCATAACCGACCAATTTGCTCTTTCAATGGATGGGTTCGACAGCAGAACAAAGCCATCGGAATTCCTGAACGCGGGCCTGTGGACACCAGAAGAAGCTATGGTCTTCTACATCGCATCGAGGAACGACATCGACCTGAACATCTGCGCGGGTCCGATCCAGATTTATTTCCGCGTTGATACCGACTTCATCGAAGATCGGGACGCCGAAAAATATCTGAACGGCGTGACTGTGTCCCAATTGATAAGCGATATCGATCACCGAACGGAGATCGACAGTGTTTATTCCTATTCGCATCCCGCAATCGAGCAAATAACAAAGGCGATTGATTGGAAGTCAATAAGCGGAAGAAACTACCTCAACTTTGCTCGGCAAGAGGTAGCCGCCCCAATGAAAAAGGGGCCGCAGGCCCCTTAAACTCACTCAGAAAAACCAAGCCTTATGCGGCTGCGGCTTCCTCTTCGGTGCCTTCGGCCTCGATGCGGGCGCGATCGCCGGCGCCCTTGGCAGAGGTGTCGCGGTCGACGAATTCGATGACGGCCATTGCGGCATTGTCACCGTGGCGGAAGCCGGCCTTCATGATGCGCAGATAGCCGCCGTTGCGGGTGGCGTAGCGCGGCGCGATGGTATCGAACAGGCGCTTGACGACGCCTTCATTGCCGATCTGGGCAATAACCTGGCGGCGGGCGTGCAGGTCGCCGCGCTTGCCGAGCGTCACCAGCTTTTCGACGATCGGACGCAAATCCTTCGCCTTCGGCAGCGTGGTGAGGATCTGCTCGTGCTCGATAAGCGACACGGCAAGGTTGGCAAACATCGACTTGCGATGGCTTATGCTGCGGGCGAACCGGCGGCCTTTAAATCCGTGGCGCATGGCTCTTCTCCTTCATTGCGGTTTCAAGAGGCCTGAGCCTCAGTTGGTTAGCCGCATGATCTTGTCCGAAAGTCTGCAACTTTTTGCTGCGCTGACCTTCGGTTCGGGATCATGCTTAATATTGATCTTCGTAACGCTTGGCGAGGTCTTCGATGTTTTCCGGCGGCCAGTCCGGTACTTCCATGCCGAGATGAAGGCCCATCGCCGCCAGGACTTCCTTGATCTCGTTCAGCGATTTGCGGCCGAAGTTCGGGGTGCGCAGCATCTCGGCTTCGGTCTTCTGGATCAGGTCGCCAATATAGACGATGTTGTCGTTCTTCAGGCAGTTGGCCGAACGCACCGAAAGCTCGAGTTCGTCGACCTTCTTGAGCAGCGCCGGGTTGAAGGCAAGCTCGGTAACCTGTTCGGCGGCGACTTCCTTCTGCGGCTCGTCGAAATTGACGAATAGGCCGAGCTGGTCCTGCAGGATGCGAGCGGCGAAGGCCACCGCGTCCTCGCCCGAAATCGAACCGTCGGTCTCGATGGTCATGGTCAGCTTGTCATAGTCGAGAACCTGGCCCTCGCGGGTGTTCTCGACCTTGTAGGAGACCTTCTTGACCGGCGAATACAGGCTGTCGACGGGGATCAGCCCGATCGGCGCGTCCTCGGCGCGGTTACGGTCGGCCGGCACATAGCCCTTGCCGGTATCGACGGTGAATTCCATGCGGATTTCAGCGCCTTCGTCCAGCGTGCAGATGACGTGGTCGGGATTGAGGATCTCGACGTCGCCGACCGTCTGGATGTCGCCGGCGAGAACCGCGCCCGGTCCCTGCTTGCGGACGACCATGCGCTTGGGGCCGTCGCCTTCCATGCGGATGGCGATTTCCTTGATGTTCAAAACGATGTCGGTCACGTCCTCGCGGACGCCGGCGATGGACGAGAATTCATGCAGAACGCCGTCGATCTGCACGGCGGTTACAGCCGCGCCACGCAGCGAAGACAGAAGCACCCGGCGCAGCGCGTTGCCTAGGGTGAGGCCGAAGCCGCGCTCGAGCGGCTCGGCGACCAGCGTGGTCAGCGTCTTCTTCTTCGACGAGAACTCGATCTTGTTCGGCTTGATCAGTTCTTGCCAATTTTTCTGGATCATAGTGCTTTCCTTCCGTTGTCCCGCCACCATCCAATCGTGGCGGGCGACCTGGAATGCCGTGGAGGAGCGCCCTTGAGGCGCTCGCGCGGCGTTCGGTAAATTCTTTAGACGCGGCGCTTCTTGCGCGGACGGCAGCCGTTGTGCGGGATCGGCGTCACATCACGGATCGAGGTGATGGTGAACCCTGCTGCCTGCAGTGCGCGCAACGCCGATTCACGACCGGAGCCGGGTCCACAGACCTCGACCTCGAGCATGCGCATGCCGTGTTCCTGAGCCTTCTTGGCAACATCTTCGGCAGCCATCTGGGCAGCGAAAGGGGTCGACTTGCGCGATCCCTTGAAGCCTTGTGCTCCGGCCGACGACCAGGCAATCGAATTGCCCTGTGCGTCGGTGATGGTGATCATCGTGTTGTTGAAGGTCGAATTGACGTGGGCAACGCCCGACGAGATATTCTTGCGTTCGCGACGGCGAACACGAGCGGCTTCCTTGGCCATGATAGTCCTTTCAGTTGATCTCTACACCGCCGTAATGCCAGCGGCTCCACCAGGGAGAAGGCAGTAGGGGAATATGGCAGTAGGGCAGTATGTCTGCCGCCCCTATTGCCTTACTGCCCTACCCCCTTACTGCCCTAAATTACTTCTTCTTTCCGGCAATCGACTTGGCCGGGCCCTTACGGGTGCGCGCATTGGTGTGCGTGCGCTGGCCACGAACCGGCAGCGAGCGACGGTGACGCAGGCCGCGGTAGCAGCCGAGGTCCATGAGCCGCTTGATGTTCATCGACACTTCGCGGCGCAGGTCGCCCTCGACCTGGTAGTCGCGGTCGATGGTCTCGCGGATCTGCAGCACTTCCGCGTCGGTCAGTTGGTTGACGCGGCGCTCGGCCGGGATGCCGACCTTGTCGACGATCTCCTGGGCGAACTTCTTGCCAATGCCGTGAATGTATTGAAGCGCAATGACAACGCGCTTGTTGGTCGGAATGTTGACGCCGGCTATACGAGCCATGTTCTTCTCTTCTCCATATAGGCCGGGCGAGCCGGCGCTTCAAGTTGCCCCGCGTCCGGTGGAGGCCGGCCCTTGCGGGAGTTTCCAGTTCAAAGCGGCCTGCCTTGCCCTTGCGGACAAGCAAGCCTCATGCCTGATAGGAAGACGGGCCGCCATACCCCAGCGGACCGCTCCAGTCAAGCGCAATCGTTCGATTCTCTAGCCGGCCGCCTGGCCAACCCGCCGGGTCGTCGCCCTGAGCACCGCCTCGATCTGCTGCGTCACCGCATCGATGTCGGCCATGCCATCGACGCCCCTGAGTTTACCCTTGGCGTAGTAGTAGCCGATCAGCGGCGAGGTTTTCTTGTAATATTCCCTCAAGCGTTCTTCGAACACCGCTGGACTGTCGTCCTTGCGCACCGGCAGGCCTGCGGCCTTGGCTTCTTCGGCGCGCTTGACGATTCGGCCAACCAGCGCCTTGTCATCGACGACAAATTCGATGACCGCATCTAGCTCCAGTCCGCGATCCGACAGCATTTCCTCAACGGCGTCCGCTTGCACCAGAGTTCGGGGATACCCGTCAAGGATGAAGCCGTTTGCGCAATCAGCTTGATCGATGCGCTCGGCCACAATGGCGTTGACGATAGCGTCGGACACCAGTTCGCCAGCGTCCATCACCGCTTTGGCGCGCTTGCCGACTTCGGTGCCGGCCTGGACAGCAGCACGCAGCATGTCCCCCGTGGAAAGCTGTGGGATGCCGTGTCGTTCTACCAGTCTCAGTGCTTGTGTCCCCTTGCCCGCCCCCGGCGGTCCAAGCAATATCAACCTCATCTGGCCTTTTTCCCCCCGCGCAGCTTCGACTTCTTGATCAGGCCCTCATACTGGTGCGCGATCAGGTGACCCTGAATCTGCGCCACCGTATCGAGCGTTACACTGACCACGATCAGGAGCGAAGTGCCACCAAGGTAGAACGGTACGCCAGTCGCTGAAATCAGGAACTCGGGCAGCAGACACACCAGCACCAGATAGATGGCGCCGACGACTGTGATGCGGGTGAGCACATAGTCAATATAATCCGCGGTACGCTCGCCCGGGCGATAGCCCGGGATGAAGCCCGAATGCTTCTTCAATTGGTCCGCGGTGTCCTTCGGGTTGAAGACGATCGCCGTGTAGAAGAAGGCGAAGAACACGATCATCGCCGCGTAGAAGGCCATGTAGAGCGGCTGGCCATGACCGAGCGACGCCAGGATGGTGCTGGCCCAAGCGGGCATGTTCGTTGTCTGCGAGAAACCGGCGACGGTCGCCGGCAGCAGCAATAGCGACGAAGCGAAGATCGGCGGAATGACGCCGGATGTGTTGAGCTTCAGCGGCAGATGCGAGGTATCGCCCTGGAACATGCGATTGCCGACCTGGCGCTTGGGGTACTGAATCAGCAGGCGGCGCTGGGCGCGCTCGAAAAAGACGATCAGGCCGATAACGATAATGGCGAGCACGATGATCGCCAGGATCAGGCCGGTCGACAGCGCTCCGGTGCGGCCTAGCTCCAAGGTACCCGAGATGGCGCGCGGCAGGCCGGCGACAATGCCGGAGAAGATGATCAGCGAAATGCCGTTGCCGATGCCGCGGGCGGTGATCTGCTCGCCGAGCCACATCAGGAACATGGTGCCGCCGACCAGCGTGACGACGGTCGAGATGCGGAAAAAGATGCCGGGATCGTTGACGATGCCGTTTCCGCCCTCGAGCCCGACCGAAATGCCGTAGGCCTGGACCAGCGCCAGAAGCACGGTCCCGTAGCGCGTATACTGGTTGATAATCTTGCGGCCCTGCTCGCCTTCCTTCTTCAGCGCTTCCAGCGACGGAATGACCGAGGTCATCAGCTGCATGATGATGGAGGCGGAGATATAGGGCATGATGCCGAGGGCAAAGATCGCCATGCGCTGCACGGCACCGCCTGCAAACATATTGAACATGCCAAGCACGCCCTTGCTCTGCGACGAGAAGGCGTGGGCAAAGGCGTCCGGATTGATGCCGGGCAGCGGGATATAGGTGCCAAGACGGTAGACGAGCAGCGCGCCGATGGTGAACCAGATGCGCTTCTTCAGATCCTCGGCCTTGGCGAAGGCCGAAAAATTCAGATTCGAGGCTAGTTGTTCAGCAGCCGAAGCCATGCCTGATTCTCCGCTTGGTCACGCTCGATGCCCGCAGCTCAGGCGGCGCGTGTCACCGAAACTCACGAGATAAGCTCCGGACTGCAAACATGCAAGCGGCCGCGTTGATGCGGCCGTCACATCTATCGGATCAAAGCACGACCGCAGGCAAAACCGAATTCCACCTTTGCCGGCCGTGCTTCAAATTGCCGTTACTCGGCGGCTGCCTTCTCAGGCAGCTTCACCGAGCCGCCGGCCTTTTCGATCTTCTCGATCGCGGCCTTGGAGGCTCCGGCCACGTCGAAGGCAAGCTTGGCCTTGATGTCGCCGTCTGAAAGGATGCGCACGCCGTCCTTGACGCGACGGATGACGCCAGCCGCAACCAGCGCCTCGGCCGTTACAACTGTCTTGGCGTCGAGCTTCTTGGCATCGAGCGCCGCCTGGATGCGGGCCAGCGACACGACGGTGAAGCTCTTGGCGAAGATATTGTTGAAGCCGCGCTTCGGCAGGCGGCGGTAGAGCGGCATCTGGCCACCCTCGAAGCCGTTGACGGCGACGCCGGAGCGCGCCTTCTGGCCCTTGACGCCGCGACCGGCGGTCTTGCCCGAACCGGAGCCGATGCCACGGCCGAGACGCTTCTTGGAGTGCGTCGCGCCGTCCTTGTCACGCAGATCATTGAGTTTCATCTGGGTTCTCCTGCGCTCTGGTTCAGCCCTCGTCCACGACGCGGACGAGATGCTGGACGGCAGCGATCATGCCGCGCACCGAGGGCGTATCCTCCAGCGTGCGCTGCTTGTGCATCTTGTTGAGGCCGAGGCCGACCAGCGTTGCGCGCTGCTCCTTCGGCCGGCGGATCGGCGAACCGATCTGCTCGACGGTGATGGTCTTGGTTGCTTTCTTGGCCATGGTCAAATCCCTGGTCAGCGTCGACTATTCTTCAGCCGCAACGGCGGTGCCGCGGCGGGCCTGAAGGGTCGAATACTTGATGCCGCGCGCTGCAGCGACATCCTTCGGATGCATCTGGCTCTTCAGCGCGTCGAAAGTGGCACGAACCATGTTGTAGGGGTTCGAAGAACCCATCGACTTGGCGACCACGTCATGCATGCCGAGCGTCTCGAAAACGGCGCGCATCGGGCCGCCGGCGATGATGCCGGTACCTTGCTTGGCGGCGCGCAGCAGAACGCGTCCCGCACCCCAGCGTCCCTCGACGTCGTGGTGCAGCGTGCGGCCTGAGCGCAGCGGCACGAAGATCATGTCGCGCTTGGCCGATTCGGTCGCCTTGCGGATCGCCTCCGGCACTTCGCGCGCCTTGCCGTGGCCGAAGCCGACGCGGCCCTTCTGGTCGCCGACGACAACAAGTGCCGCAAAGCCGAAGCGCCGGCCGCCCTTGACGACTTTGGCGACACGGTTGATGTGGACGAGCTTGTCGACCATGCCGTCGTCGCGCTCTTCGCGATCACGGCCGCGGCCGCCATCCCTACGTTCCTGTGCCATATCCTGTTCCTTGTTTTTTTCCGGAAGCACGGTTGATGATGATATCCGGCGCCTCTGTGGGTCGCCGGGGGCGAATTTCGTTTTTAGAAGCTCAGACCACCTTCACGGGCAGCCTCGGCAAGCGCCTTGACACGGCCGTGGTAGATGTAGGCGCCGCGGTCGAAGACGACTTCCTTGACGCCGGCCTTCGAGGCACGCTCGGCGATCAGCTTGCCGATGGCAGCGGCCGCCGCCGTGTCGGCGCCGGTCTTGAGCGAACCCTTGAGCTCCTTCTCGAGCGTCGAAGCAGCCGCGATCGTGTGGCCCTTGGCGTCGTCGATCACCTGGACATAGATGTTCTTCGACGTGCGATGGACCGACAAGCGCGGACGATCGCCGGCAACCTTCTTGATCTGGCGGCGGACGCGCTGGGCGCGGCGTTGGGTGGATTCTTTCGAGCCCATGATATCAGTTCCTTGCCTTCAAAAAACGGGGGCAACCATATGCGGTAGGACGAGCCTCCCGCGACCGCTCCCCGCGGCGTTAAAATTACTTCTTCTTGCCTTCCTTGCGGACGATCTTCTCGCCGGCATAGCGGACACCCTTGCCCTTGTAGGGCTCGGGGCTGCGATACTCGCGGATCTCGGCGGCAACCTGGCCGACCTGCTGCTTATCGATGCCGGTCACCGTGATTTCCGTCGGCTTCGGCACCGAAATCGTCACGCCCTGCGGCGTCTCGTAGACGACGTCATGGCTGAAGCCGAGCGCCAGCTGCAGGTTCTTGCCCTGCATGGCGGCACGATAGCCGACGCCGGTGATCTCGAGCTTCTTTTCGAAGCCGTCCTTGACGCCCTGCAGGATGTTGACGATCTGCGTGCGCGACATGCCCCACTTGGAACGGGCAGTCTTGGTCTGGTCGCGCGGCTGGACAGCGATCTCGCTGCCTTCCATCTTGACCAGCACTTCGTCGTTCACCACGAACTTCAGCTCGCCCTTCGGACCCTTCGCCGTCACGGTCTGGCCGTTGACGGTCGCGGTCACGCCCTGCGGCAGCGAAACGGGTTTCTTTCCAATACGAGACATTTTGTTGTCCTCGTCACTTCTCTTGTTTCAGGTCTCGGCTTTCGGGACTAGATCCCGAAAACCTGTTTCCAACCGGGTCACATACCAGATCAGAAGATCTGGCAGAGGATTTCCCCGCCGACATTCTGTTCACGCGCTTCGTGGTCGGCCATCACGCCCTTCGGCGTCGAAAGGATGGCGATGCCGAGGCCGTTGGCGACGTGCGGTATCGACTTGGCCGAAACGTAGACGCGGCGGCCGGGCTTCGAGACCCGAGCGATTTCGCGCACCACCGGCGCACCATCGAAATACTTCAGCTCGATCTCGATTTCGGACTTGCCGTTGTCGAAGTCGGTCTGGCTGTAGTCGCGGATATAGCCTTCCGCCTTCAGCACGTCGAGGACGCGGGTACGCAGGCGCGAGGCCGGCGTCGAAACGCTCGACTTCTTGCGGCCATACGCGTTGCGGATGCGGGTCAGCATATCGCCGAGAGGATCGCTCAATGACATGTTATGTCCTCCTTACCAGCTCGACTTGACCAGGCCCGGGATCTGGCCGTTATTGCCGAGATCACGAAGCGCGATACGCGATACTTTGAGCTTGCGATAATAGGCACGCGGACGTCCGGTGACTTCGCAGCGGTTGCGGATGCGGGTCTTGGCCGAGTTGCGCGGCAGCGCCGAAAGCTTCAGCTGGGCGCGGAAGCGCTCTTCCATCGGCTTGGACTGATCCATGATGATCGCCTTGAGCACCTCGCGCTTGGCAGCGAACTGGTCCGCAAGCTTGCGGCGCCTGTTGTTCTTCTCGACTGAGCTGGTCTTTGCCATTTCAGATTTTTCCTTTTCTCGCTGCCGTTACTGGCGGAAGGGGAAGTTGAAGGCCTTGAGCAATGCCCTGGCTTCGTCGTCCGTCTTCGCAGTCGTACAAACGATGACGTCCATGCCCCAGATCTGATCAACCTTGTCGTAGTTGATCTCCGGAAACACGATGTGTTCCTTGATGCCCATGGCATAGTTGCCACGGCCATCGAAGCTCTTCGGATTAAGTCCGCGGAAGTCGCGGACGCGCGGCAGTGCGATGTTCACGAGGCGGTCGAGGAACTCGTACATGCGTTCCTTGCGCAGCGTGACCTTGGCGCCGATCGGCATCTTCTCGCGGACCTTGAAGCCGGCGATCGAGTTGCGGGCGCGGGTGACGACGGCCTTCTGGCCGGCGATCATCGCAAGGTCTTCCGCCGCGATCGAAGGCTTCTTCGAATCGCCGGTCGCCTCGCCGACGCCCATGTTCAGCACGATCTTGTCGATGCGCGGAACCTGCATCTCGTTCTCGTAGCCGAACTGCTCCTGCAGCGCCTTGCGGATGGTCTCGTTGTAGACCTGCTTGAGGCGCGGCGTGTTCTGGGCAGTTGCCTGCTTGGTTTGAGCCTTAGCCATTGATGACTTCTCCCGAGCGCTTGGCGACGCGCACCTTCTTGCCGTCCTTCTGGAAGATGAAGCCGACCCGGGTCGGCTTGCCATCCTTGGGGTCGGCCAGCGCGATGTTCGACAGCTGGATCGGCGCTTCCTTGGTGATGATCCCGCCCTCTTGGGACTGGGACTGCTTCTGGTGACGACGGATCAGGTTGACGCCGCGCACCAGCGCGGTGTCGTCCTTCGGCTGTACCGAGAGGACTTCGCCCGAACGGCCCTTGTCCTTGCCGGCCAGCACGACGACCTTGTCGCCTTTTCTAATCTTCTGCATTGGTCCGGCTCCTTACAGCACTTCAGGCGCGAGCGAGATGATCTTCATGTGGTTCTTGGCGCGGAGTTCGCGCGGAACCGGTCCGAAGATACGCGTGCCGATCGGCTCTTTCTTGTTGTCGACGAGAACGGCTGCGTTCTTGTCGAAACGGATCACGCTGCCGTCCGGGCGGCGGATGTCCTTGGCCGTGCGAACCACGACCGCCTTCATCACATCGCCCTTCTTGACGCGGCCGCGCGGGATGGCTTCCTTGATCGACACCACGATGATGTCGCCCACGGAAGCGTATTTCCGCTTCGAGCCGCCCAGCACCTTGATGCACATGACACGACGGGCGCCGGAATTATCCGCGACGTCGAGGTTTGTTTGCATCTGAATCATGACTGGCCGCCTTCTTCTTTTCTAACGGGACGGGTTTCTCACCCCTCCCCGGTCTGTCCAAAATTCGTTTCGTTGGCCCTGATCAGGCCTGGTCCGAAGACACCACGACCCAGCGCTTGTCCTTGGAAATCGGCTTCGATTCCTGGATGAACACCTGATCGCCGACCTTGTGGGCGTTGTTCTCGTCGTGCGCCTTGTACTTCTTGGTCATGCGCACGGTCTTCTTCATCACGGGATGCGTGAAGCGCCGTTCGACCTTGACGACAACCGTCTTCTCGTTCTTGTCGCTGACGACGGTGCCCTGCAGAATGCGCTTTGGCATGGTTTTCGTCCTTAAGCCTTCTTGGCCGCGGACTTTTCCGCAGCGATGGTCTTGATACGCGCAATGTCCTTGCGGACCTGCCTCACGCGCGCGGTCTTCTCAAGCTGGCCGGTGGCCTTCTGAAAGCGCAGGTTGAACTGCTCCTTCTTCAGGCTGGCCAGGTCGTCGGTCAGCTGGTCCTGGGTCTTGGTCCGGATGTCTTCGGCTTTCATGATCAGCCCGTCCTTATTCTGCGATGCGCTGTACGAAGCGCGTCCTGACCGAGAGCTTGGCCGCGCCGAGACGCAGCGCCTCACGGGCGGTTTCCTCGTTGACGCCGTCGATCTCGAACATGATGCGGCCCGGCTTGACGCGTGCCGCCCAGTAGTCGACCGCGCCCTTGCCCTTACCCATACGGACTTCGGTCGGCTTCGACGTCACCGGCACGTCCGGGAAGATACGGATCCACACGCGGCCGGCACGCTTCATCTCGCGGGTGATCGCGCGGCGGGCCGCCTCGATCTCACGCGCGGTGACGCGGTTCGGCTCAAGCGCCTTCAGCCCGAAACCACCGAAATCCAGGTTGGTGCCGCCCTTGGCGGTACCGTGGATGCGGCCCTTGAACTGCTTGCGGAACTTTGTGCGCTTTGGCTGCAGCATCGTTCTAACTCCAAATTCCTAAATGTCTTACGCGTTTTCGCGACGGCGACCGCGTTCGCGCTCACCACCACCGCCATGCGCATGATCGCCCTCGGTGGCGCGGCGCTCCGAAGCCATCGGGTCGTGCTCGAGGATTTCGCCCTTGAACACCCAGACCTTGACGCCGCAGATGCCGTAGGCCGTATTCGCCTCGGCCGTGCCGTAGTCGACGTCGGCACGCAGCGTATGCAGCGGCACGCGGCCTTCGCGATACCATTCCATGCGCGCGATCTCGGCGCCGCCGAGACGGCCGGCGCAGTTGATGCGGATGCCTTCGGCACCGAGGCGCATCGCCGACTGCACGGCACGCTTCATGGCGCGGCGGAACGCGATGCGGCGCTCGAGCTGCTGGGCGATCGACTGGGCGACCAAGGTCGCGTCGATCTCCGGCTTGCGCACTTCGACGATGTTCAGATGCGTCTCGGACTTGGTCATCTCCATGAGCTTCTTGCGAAGCTTCTCGATGTCAGCGCCCTTCTTGCCGATGATCAGGCCCGGACGCGCCGCATGGATGGTGACGCGGCACTTCTTGTGCGGACGCTCGATCACGACTTTCGAGATCGCAGCCTGCTTGAGTTCCTTCTCAAGATATTTGCGGATCTTGATGTCCTCGTGCAGCAGCTTGCCGTACTCGCCGGTGTTCGCGAACCAGCGCGAATCCCAGGTGCGGTTGATGCCGAGACGCAGACCGATCGGATTGACTTTCTGGCCCATTATGCGGCCTCCCCTTTTTCTTCGACTTCACGAACGACGATCGTGAGGTGCGAGAACGGCTTCTCGATACGGCTGGCGCGCCCACGGCCACGGGCATGGAACCGCTTCATGACGATCGACTTGCCGACATAGGCTTCCGCCACGATCAGCGCATCGACGTCGAGGTCGTGGTTGTTTTCCGCGTTGGCGATCGCCGATTCCAGCGTCTTCTTGACCGTGCCGGAAATCCGCTTGGCCGAGAATTCGAGGTCGGAAAGCGCTGTCGCGACCTTCTTGCCGCGGATCAGCGCGGCAACCAGGTTCAGCTTCTGCGGGCTGATACGGATCGTGCGCAACACGGCGCGCGCTTCGTTGTCAGCAAGCCTGCGCGGAGCTTTGGCCTTGCCCATGATTATTTCCTCTTCGCCTTCTTATCCGCGCCGTGACCGTAATAGGTCCGGGTCGGAGCGAATTCACCGAACTTGTGACCGACCATGTCCTCGTTCACCGAGACGGGAACGTGCTTCTGGCCGTTGTAGACACCGAAGGTGAAGCCGACGAACTGCGGCAGGATGGTGGAGCGGCGGCTCCACATCTTGATCACCTCATTGCGACCACCTTCACGAACCTTGTCCACCTTCTTCAGAAGGTAGCCGTCGATGAAGGGGCCTTTCCAAATCGAACGAGTCACTTGGCGTTACCTCTTCTTAGCTCTTGCGCTGATGGCGCGAGCGCAGGATGAACTTGTCGGTCGCCTTGTTGGACCGCGTCTTCTTGCCCTTGGTCGGCTTGCCCCAGGGCGAAACCGGATGGCGGCCACCCGAGGTGCGGCCTTCGCCGCCGCCATGTGGATGGTCGACCGGGTTCATGGTCACGCCGCGATTGTGCGGACGTTTGCCGCGCCACACGGTGCGGCCTGCCTTGCCGTCATTGATGTTGCCGTGGTCCGGGTTGGACACGGCGCCGACAGTGGCCATGCAGGAGCCGTGGACGACACGCTGCTCGCCCGAATTGAGGCGCAGGATCGCCATGCCCTGGTCGCGGCCGACGAGCTGGCCATAACCGCCGGCCGAACGGGCGACCTGAGCGCCCTTGCCGGGCTTCAGCTCGATATTGTGGACGATCGTGCCGACCGGCATCGAGGCCAGCGGCATCGCGTTGCCCGGCTTCACGTCGACCGATTCACCGGCCACGATCTTGTCGCCGGGAGCCAGACGCTGCGGGGCGATGATGTAGGACAGCTCGCCATCGTCATACTTGATCAGCGCGATGAAGGCGGTGCGGTTCGGATCGTACTCGATACGCTCGACCGTGCCGACGACGTCGAACTTGCGGCGCTTGAAGTCGATGATGCGGTAGGTGCGCTTGTGACCGCCGCCGATGAAGCGGGCTGTGATGCGGCCGTAATTGTTGCGGCCGCCCGACTTGGTCAGGCCTTCGGTTAGGCCCTTGACGGGCTTGCCCTTGTAGAGGCCCGAGCGATCGACGATGACCAGCTGACGGGTGCTCGGCGTTACCGGGTTGAATTTTTTCAGTGCCATTGTTCTGTCCTCGCGACCTTGCTCAGAGACCCGTCGCGACGTCGATCGACTGGCCTTCGGCCAGCGTCACAACCGCCTTCTTGACGTCGCTCTGGCGGCCGATCGTGCCGCGGAAGCGCTTGATCTTGCCCTTGCGGACAAGCGTGTTCACGGCCATCACCTTGACGCCGAACAGCGCTTCGACGGCGGCCTTGATTTCCGGCTTCGACGCCTTCTTGGCGACATTGAAGACGACCTGGTTCTGCTCGGAAGCCATGGTCGACTTTTCAGTGATCGCCGGCGAGACGATCACGTCGTAATGACGAAGGTCGGTCATTTGAAGCGCTCCTCGAGAGCCTCGACGGCGGCCTTGGAAAGGACCAGCGTGCCGCGGCGCAGAATGTCGTAGACGTTGATGCCCTGGATGGGCAGCACGTCGATGTTCGGGATGTTGGTCGCCGCCAGCTTGAAGTTCTTGTCAAGCTCGGCGCCGCCGATCACCAGGGCGTTGCTCAGGCCCAGCGTCGCGAAATTCGCGATCAGCGCCTTGGTCTTGGCCTCGGTCAGCTTCAGCTCGTCGATGATGATGATCGACGCGCTCTTGGCCTTGGCCGAGAGGGCATGCTTCAGGCCGAGCGCACGCACCTTCTTAGGCAGATCGTGCTCGTGGCTGCGCACGACCGGGCCGTGGGCCTTGCCGCCGCCGCGGAACTGCGGAGCGCGAGCCGAATGGTGACGGGCGCGGCCCGTACCCTTCTGCTTGTACATCTTGGCGCCGGTGCGGGCGATTTCCGCGCGACCCTTGGCCTTGTGCGTGCCCTGCTGCTTCTTGGCAAGCTGCCAGCGCACGACGCGCTGCAGGATGTCCTCACGCGGATCGAGGCCGAAAATCTCTTCGGAGAGCTTCACCTTGCCGGCGTCCTTGCCGCCAAGCGTTGTAATCTTGAGGTCCATTATTCCGCTCCCTCTGTGGCCGGGGCCTCGTTCGTGGCGGCACCGTCAGTCGCAAGGGCGCGGATCGCGGCGGGCTTCGGCGCATTGGCCGGAAGCGCCACCTTGGCCGCGTCGCGGACCAGGATCCATGCACCCTTCGAACCCGGGACCGCACCGCGGATCAGGATCAGGCCGCGATCGGCGTCGGTCGAGACGACCTCGACATTCTGCGTGGTGACGCGGGTGTCGCCCATGTGGCCGGCCATATGCTTGCCCTTGAACACCTTGCCCGGATCCTGGCGCTGGCCGGTCGAGCCGTGTGTACGGTGCGACACCGAGTTGCCGTGCGTTGCGCGGCCGCCACCCATGTGGTGCCGCTTGATGACGCCCTGGAAGCCCTTGCCGATCGTGGTGCCCGTCACATCGACCTTCTGGCCGACGACGAAGTGCTCGACGGTGATCTCGGCGCCAACATCGATCATGTTGTCGGCAGAGACGCGAAACTCGGCAACCTTGGCCTTGGGCTCGACGGAAGCGGTCGCGAAATGGCCGCGCATCGCCTTCGACGTGTTCTTCACCTTGGCAAGGCCAACGCCGAGCTGGACGGCGGTATAGCCGTTCTTCTCCTGCGTGCGCTGCGCCACGACCTGGCAGTTCTCCATCTGGAGAACAGTGACGGGAACATGTTCCCCGGCATCGTTGTAGATGCGGGTCATTCCCACCTTCTTTGCAATCACACCTGAACGCATCGGTTCAATTCCTTTAGAGTTCCCTGTCGGGGCTGTCGCCCCTCCACGCCTCTTGTTCCTTCAGAGTTCCGGGTCGCCCCGCTGACCTCTGGTTCCTTACAGCTTGATCTCGACGTCGACACCGGCGGCCAGGTCGAGCTTCATCAAAGCATCGACCGTCTGCGGGGTCGGGTCGACAATGTCGAGCAGACGCTTGTGCGTGCGCATTTCGAACTGCTCGCGGCTCTTCTTGTCGACGTGAGGCGACCGGTTGACCGTGAACTTTTCGATCCGCGTCGGCAGCGGAATGGGGCCGCGGACGTTGGCGCCGGTGCGCTTGGCGGTCGACACGATTTCCCGTGTCGAGGCGTCGAGCACCCGGTGATCAAACGCCTTCAGGCGGATGCGGATATTCTGTCCGTTCATGCGTCACTTCCTTGTTCTGGCGCGGCGCGGGCCGCGCCCGCGACAGATCGGTTTAAGTCCAAATTACTCTGTGATGGTGACGACGATGCCGGCACCGACGGTGCGGCCGCCTTCACGGATGGCGAAGCGCAGCTTCTCTTCCATGGCGATCGGCACGATCAGCTC
>NZ_JAMYLZ010000025.1:0-91714 GCF_040318315.1 Mesorhizobium sp. M1227 | reverse complement strand
CCCTCATCCGTAGGGCAGTACGGCCCTAGGGCAGTAGGGCAGTAGGGCAGGACGGCAGTAGGGCAGTAGGGCAGTAGGGCAGTAGGGCAGTAGGGCAGTAGGGCAGTAGGAAACTGTACTGATCGTGCGGCGCCGCGCCAGCTATATTTCCTGTCACATACTCCCCTACTGCCTTACTCCCTTTGCCAATAAACCCGCAGCCGGTGGCTGTCGGGATCAAGCGCGACGAAGGTCCGGCCGAAATCCATGTCGGTCGGGCTCTGCAGGATTTTCAGACCCCGTCCGGCCCAATCGGTGTAGGTGGCATCGACCGCCTCCGGCGTGTCCAGCGCAAAGACGATCTCGGCGCCACCGCCTGCTACCGCGGCGGCCGGTTCCACGGTGTGACGCGACCAGAGGCCGAGCTTGAAGCCGTTGTCGAGCACGAACAGCACGAAGGTCGGCGAGATCTCGACCGGCTGCCGCCCAAGCAGCGCGCTATAGAAGGCGCCGCTTTGCTCAGGCTTGTCGACATAGAGGATGACGAAATTGGGCGGTGTCATGAATTGCTCTCCAGATCGTTTCGACTGGAGGAGCATACCGTACGCCACTGCCAGATTCTGGCAGCAGTATCAACTGAGCAGCAGCCTTAGCTTGGCGTGTCGAGCGTCGCCCGCCATTCTTTGAGCAGCACCTGACGGCGGCGCGGATAGCGCATCTCGGTGGCATTGAGGCCGGATATCCGGTCGGCGCGAAAGTGCCTGAAATCCTGGCGCATCTCGCACCAGGCCGCGACGACGCGCACCTTGTCGAAGAAGCCGAGTGCGAACGGCCAGACGGTGCGCTCGGAGGCAGCGCCGCCGGCGTCGCGATAGACAAAGCTCAGCTTGCGCTCCTCGCGGATGGCCTGCCGCACCACGCCGAGATCGATGCCTTCGGTGACCTCGGTGCGCGACCCGACCAGCAGCGTCGAGGCGTCGAGCTCTTCGCGCAAATCGTTCGGCAGCACCGCCGCGATCTTGGCCAGCGCGTCGGTGGCGGCGTTCGCAAGCCGCCAGTCCGGCTGCTTGGCCACCCAGCGCGAACCGAGCACGATCGCCTCGATCTCCTCATCGGTGAACATCAAGGGCGGCAGCATGAAACCGGGCCTGAGCACGTAACCCAACCCCGCCTCACCCTCGATCGGCGCGCCCTGCCCCTGCAGCGTGGCGATATCGCGATAGAGCGTGCGGATCGACACACCCATTTCGCCCGCAAGGCTGCGGCCGCTGACCGGCCGGCGATGCCGGCGCAGGATCTGGATCAGGTCGAGCAGGCGTTCAGCACGGGACATGAATCATGACCTGGTTTCAATCACGATAGAGCACCAGCGCTTTCGGCGGCAAGCGACATGGGTGGCGGACGGGAACGTCTGCGTCCTGACGCCGTTGTCTGGCCACTATGGATATGCGCGGGTTCCTGTTGTTCTGGTCGGTTTTGACCGCCATCGTCGCTGCGCTCAGCCTCGGACCATCCTTCGCCCATGTGCTGGAATCGGTGCCGCGGCTGACCAGTTGGCCGCCTTCGCTCTGGCGTGAAACCACTGTCTTCAACGCTCAGTTCCAATTCTTCGCGATTGTCGGCGCACCGCTGGACGTGGCCGCGATCGCCTGTCCGGGGCTTCTCGCCTGGGTGCTGCGCAGCGACCGCCCGGCATTCTGGTGGATTTTGGCCGCCACCGTGCTTTATCTGATGGCCCTCGTGGCGTGGTTTACCCTGGTCAAACCGGCAAACGATGTCCTGGCCACCTGGGTGCCTGGACCGATCCCGGACAATTTCGAAAGTATCCGGAGCAGTTGGGAAACCGGCCATATGGTCGTCACCGGCTTCAAGGCCGTTGGTTTCATAGCGCTCGCAGTCGGCCTGCTGTCGATCAGGCGCGGCTGATCCGGTTGCACACGTCGGCAGCCCTTTTGTTGCGCCGGTCAATGTGCTGTGGCAGAAGCGGCGAGCCGCCGTCCGGAGATGCGCCTTCTTGAAACCTTTTCGCGACAAACGCCGCGACAGCCGCCCGCCCCCGAAGGGCGGGGCGGAGCAGCCGCGGCGGCGCGACGCCGGCCTGACCGCCGGTTCGGAGCCTAAACTGCAGGACCGGTCCGAGCCGAAAGCCGCGCCGCGCCCTCTATCCCGCCGCGATGGCGCGCTGCCTGCCGAACATCTGCCGCTGATCCTCGAGGTCGGCCCCAATCAGGACTACGCGTTGCTCGACAGCGGCGCCGGAGAAAAACTCGAGCAATACGGCCCCTACCGCATCGTTCGGCCGGAGGGCCAGGCGATCTGGCAAAAGGCTTTGCCGGCCAGGGACTGGGAGCGCGCCGACGCCATTTTCACCGGCGATACCGACGAGGAAGGCATCGGCCGCTGGCGCTTCCCCAAGACGCCGCTCGGCGAGACCTGGCCGATGAAGCATGACGGCATAGATTATCTCGGCCGCTTCACTTCGTTTCGCCATGTCGGCGTCTTTCCCGAGCAGGCCTCGCACTGGGACCACCTGGCCGGACTGATCGCGGCGGCAAAACGGCCGGTGAAGGTGTTGAACCTGTTCGGTTACACCGGCCTTGCCTCCTTGGTGGCGGCGCGTGCCGGCGCCGAGGTCACCCACGTCGATGCTTCCAAGAAGGCGATCGGCTGGGCGCGCGAAAACCAGGAAATGGCGGGCTTGTCGCAAAAGCCGATCCGCTGGATCGTCGACGATGCCGTGAAATTCGCCGAGCGCGAGGAGCGCCGCGGCAGCCGCTACGACATCATCCTGTTCGACCCGCCCGCCTATGGCCGCGGACCGAAGGGCGAGGTCTGGCAGCTGTTCGAGGACCTGCCGGCGCTGACCGATATCTGCCGCGCGATCCTGACGCCGAAGCCGCTCGCCGTGGTACTGACCGCCTATTCGATCCGCGCCTCTTTTTTCGCCATCCATGCCCTGATGCGCGACACCTTCGCCGGCATGGGCGGCACGGTCGAGTCGGGTGAATTGATCATCCGCGAGAAGTCTGCCGGTCGGGCGCTTTCGACCTCGCTGTTCTCACGCTGGGTGGCCTGAATGAGTGCGTACGAACGGCACGCGGGCGCGCCAGGGCAGGTGAAGGAAGTCACCAGCCTCGCCAACCCGCTGGTCAAGGACATCAAGGCGCTCGCGCTGAAGAAATTCCGTGACCAGCAGAATTCCTTCATGGCCGAAGGCCTGAAGCTGGTCATCGACGCGCTCGATCTCGGCTGGTCGATCAGGACACTGGTCTTCGCCAAGGCCGGACGTGGCAATACGGCGGTTGAAAAGGTCGCGGCGCGCACGGTCGCCGCCGGCGGCACCGTCCTTGAAGTTTCGGAAAAAGTGCTGGTCGCCATCACCCGCCGCGACAATCCGCAAATGGTCGTCGGCGTGTTCTCGCAGAAATACCTGCCGTTGAAGGACATCCGCGCCCGTGACGGCGACGTCTGGGTGGCGCTCGACCGCGTCCGCGACCCCGGCAATCTCGGCACCGTCATCCGCACGGTCGACGCTGTCGGGGCCAGGGGCGTCATCTTGGTCGGCGAGACCACCGATCCCTTTTCGGTCGAAACGGTGCGCGCCACCATGGGCTCGATTTTCGCCGTGCCGGTCGCCAAGGCGTCGCCCGAAGCTTTTCTCGCCTGGCGAACGAGCTTCCCCGGCCTCGTCGCCGGCACCCACCTGAAGGGTGCGGTCGACTACCGCTCGGTCGATTTTTCAAAGGGCCCGGTGCTTTTGATGATGGGTAACGAGCAGCAAGGCCTGCCTGACGAGCTTGCCGCAAGCTGCGACAAACTGCTGCGGATACCGCAGGCCGGCCGCGCCGATTCGCTCAACCTTGCAGTGGCCACCGGCGTCATGCTGTTCGAGATCCGGCGCGGCGCGCTGAAGCTCGGCCCGGAGGACGCCAGATCGTGACATCTCAAACCGTGAAGTCCTGGAGGCCGTATGCTCTTCTGGTCGTCGCCGCGATAGCGCTCGACCAGTGGGTGAAATACCTAGTCGAAACCGGTCTTGCCTTTCAGGAACGGCTCGACCTGCTTCCGTTCCTGGCGCTGTACCGCACCTACAACACCGGCATCGCGTTCTCGCTGTTTTCGTCCTTCGGCGACACCGGCCTGGTGGTCGTCGCGGTTCTGGTGGTCGCTTTCGTGCTCTATCTTGCGGCCCGCACGCCGCCCGGCCACCTGCTTGCCCGCATCGGCTTCGCACTGATCGTCGGCGGCGCGCTCGGCAACCTGATTGATCGCGCAATCTACGGTCATGTCATCGACTATGTCCTGTTCCATACGCCGGTCTGGTCCTTCGCGATCTTCAACCTCGCCGACGCCTTCATTTCGGTTGGTGCGGTGCTGGTCGTCTTCGACGAACTCATTGGCTGGCGGCGCGGAGCGTCGAGCGATTGACCTCACTCGCCTGGCGCCACACATTCTGATCTGCAAGCCCGAGGAGAAAAAATGCCCGAAACCTTCAAAGCCATCCTCGTTTCGCGTGACGCCGAGAAAAACCAGTCGGTCGCGGTGACCGAGCTTACCGAGGCAGACCTGATGGAGGGCGACGTCACCGTCGCGGTCGAGGCGACGACGGTGAACTACAAGGACGGTCTTGCAATTACCGGCAAGGCGCCGGTGATCCGCCACTGGCCGCTGGTGCCGGGCATCGATTTCGCCGGCACCGTCATCTCGTCTTCCAATCCTGACTGGCGCAAGGGTGACAAGGTCATATTGAACGGCTGGGGCGTCGGCGAGACGCATTTCGGCGCCTTTGCAGGGCGCGCCCGCGTCAAGGGCGACTGGCTGGTGCCGTTGCCGGACGGCATGAGCCCGCATGATGCGATGGCGGTCGGCACCGCCGGCTACACCGCCATGCTTTGCGTCATCGCGCTGGAGCGCCACGGCATCGTGCCCGATCGCGGCCCGGTGGCGGTGACCGGCGCTGCCGGTGGCGTCGGCTCGGTCGCGGTCTCGATCCTGTCCAGCCTCGGCTATCACGTCATCGCCTCGACCGGCCGTGCTGCCGAAAGCCCCTATCTGATCGACCTCGGCGCCGCGGAAGTGATTTCACGCGACGAGCTTGCCCAGCCCGCAAAACCGCTCGCCAAGGAACGCTGGGCCGGCGGCGTCGATGCGGTCGGCAGCCACACGCTGGCCAACGTTCTATCGATGACCTCCTATGGCGGCGCCGTTGCCGCTTGCGGCCTCGCCGGCGGCATGGACCTGCCGGCAAGCGTCGCGCCCTTCATCCTGCGCGGCGTCTCGCTGCTCGGCATCGATTCGGTGATGGCGCCGAAGGCGGTCCGCCTCGAGGCCTGGCGCCGTATCGGCGCCGATCTCGACCACGCAAAGCTTGCCAGCCTTTCGACGAGCATCGGCTTCGACGGCATCATCGGCGCCGCGCATGACATCGTCGAGGGTAAGATCCGCGGCCGCGTGGTGGTGGATATGTGAGCCCCCAAGGGAAAAAAAGAGCGCGACCGGTAAAATTCGAGCGATCAACCACAACCTTCGATAAGCTCTGTCTGGCAGGATTTCCGTATGATTGCGGAACCCGGCATCAGAGAGGCGGAACCAGCCGAACGGGCCGACGGGACGGCCCCCGCGGCGCCAGGACGGCAGCTTGTCGCCGCGCCACCGCTGGCGCCGGAACTGCCGGCCTCCAACCGCGAAGGCCTGCCCTTCCTGACGCTCGTCGCCATTGTCGTGCTGGCAGGCTTTTCGCATCTGACCGGGGCGCCGATCTTCATCACTATCGGCCTTTTGGCGACAGCCATCGCCGGGCTCGCCATGCATCTGCGCAACAGGCGCACCGAGCGCCGCGCGGTGGCCCTGCTCGATGCCACGACCGCCCGCAGCCGCGCCGAAATAGAGACGCTGGCCGACCGCATGTGGGAGATGCAGGAGAGCGAGGAGCGCTTTCTCGGGCTGATCGATGCACTCGGCGATCTCGTCGTCCATCGTGACCGCGACGGCCACATTGTCTACGCCAACAAGGTTTTCGCCGACCTTGTCGAAACCGACCAGCGCGACCTTGCCGGCAAGACCCTGGCCGAACTAGGCATCGATGTCGGCATCGTCCCCGACGCCGCGTTTTCCGACCATGAATGCCTGAGTTCCACCGACGTCGCCATTCGCACGCCGGACGGCCCACGCTGGTTCTCTTGGATCGAGCTGTCGGTGCGCGACAAGGACAGCGGCGCCGTTTCGCATCGCGCCATCGCCCGCGACATCACCGCTCGCAAGCGCGCCGAATCCTCGCTGATCACCGCCCGCGAGCGGGCCGAATATGCGAGCCAGGCCAAATCGCGCTTCCTCGCCACCGTCAGCCACGAGATCCGCACGCCGATGAACGGCATCATGGGCATGGCCCGGCTTCTCGCCGACACCAGCCTTTCGCCCGAGCAGCGGACCTATGTCGGCGCCATCTCGACCTCGGCCAGCGCGCTGCTGGCGCTGATCGAGGACCTGCTCGACTACTCCAAGATCGAGGCCGGCCGCTTCGATCCCGAACCGCAGCCGATGTCGGTGCGCGAGATCGCCGACAATGTCATCGAGCTTTTGGCGGCGCGGGCTTTTGCCAAGGATATCGGCCTCGGCTGTCATGTCGAACCCGACGTGCCGCAGCTGATCACCGCCGACCCCGGCAGGGTCAGGCAGGTGCTGCTCAATCTCATCGGCAACGCCGTCAAGTTCACCGACAGCGGCGGCGTCCTGGCAAGCATCGCCCGCGTCCGCACCGAAACCACCGACCGCATCCGCTTCACCATCACCGACACCGGCCCCGGTCTGCGCGAGGAGGACATGGAGCGCATATTCGCGGACTTCGAACAGGCTGACGGCACCTCGACCCGTGCGCATGGCGGTGCCGGCCTCGGTCTCGCCATTTCCAAGCGCCTGGTGACCGCCATGGGCGGCACTATCTCTGTGTCGAGCCGGCTTGGCCAGGGGTCCGAATTCGTCTTCGAGATTCCCGCTATTTCCGCCGTCGAGGCGCCGCAGATCCGCCAGGACGCGCTGTCGGGCCGGCATGCCGTGATCGTGTCGAAGAACCTGGTCGAGGCCGAAGCCCTCGCCCGCACCATTCGCGCCAATGGCGGCACGGTCGATCTGGCCACCGCCGCAGCCCAGGCCACCCCTTTCGCCGAGAGCTGCGACGTGCTGCTGATCGATGCTGCCATGGAGCAAAGCGACGGCAGGCTGCTCAGGCGCCTGCGCCAGAGCGGATTTGCCGATTGCGAGGCAGTGACGCTGATCGCACCGACCGACCGTGGCATGCTTGGCGAGTTCCGTGCCAATGGTTACGCCACCTTCCTTGCGAGGCCGGTGCGCGGCGAGACATTGCTGCGCGTGCTTTTGACCAGCCACGCGCCGGTCATCGCCGAGCCGCAACTGCAAAGGCGCGGCGCGCAGGCGGGGCACGCCATTGGCGCCCGCCAGCAGGGCCTGTCGGTGCTGATCGCCGAGGACAACGACATCAACGCCATGCTGGCCCGCGCCACGCTGCTGAAGGCCGGGCATCGCGTGAAAGTGGTCGGCAACGGCAAGGCCGCCGTCGAGGCGGTCATCAGCACCGGCCACAAGCACCGTTACGACGTGGTGCTGATGGACTTGCATATGCCTGTCATGGACGGCCTGGACGCCATCGCCGCCATCCGCCGCCATGAGGAGGAGACCGCGGTGCCGCCAGTGCCGATCATGGTGCTGTCGGCCGACAGCCAGGAAAAGACCCGCCACGCCGTGCTCGCTCACGGTGCCAGCGGCTTCGTCACCAAGCCGCTCGACCCCGATGCCCTGGTTCATGCGGTCGAAGGGCAAGCGGCCGCCTGAGGCACAACATAGACGGTTGATAGATTACCCAGCCGACGAAGTATTGCCCGCAGAGCCGTATCACGGTACTGTCACAATCCTGTTGCACCTACACCGTATCCCCGTGCCAAGAGGGATGGCTCGAAGGAGAATCACTCGTGCATACAGTCATGCCGGAATGTGATGCTCGGCCGAACGCCAGCGGGCCTTTGCTCGTCGGCCGGAACGCCGATGCCGTCATAAAAGGCGCATCGCTCGGCCGCATCGGCAATCTCGAAGTGCGGCTCGCCCGCAACGAGGCCGAGATCGCTGCCGCGCAGGAAGTGCGCTACCGGGTGTTCTACGACGAGCTTGGTGCCAGGAAGGACCTGTTCCAGATGCAGGACCGCCGCGATGCCGATCGCTTCGATCCCCTCTGCGATCATCTGCTGGTCTTCGATACTTCGCTTTCCGGCCCCGAGCATCGCCGCATCGTCGGCACCTACCGCCTGCTGCGGCAGGAGATTGCCGCGGCCGCCGGCGGCTTCTATTCCGAAGGTGAATTCGAGCTGACCAAGCTCATCGCGCGGCATCCCGGCCAGCGCTTCCTCGAGCTCGGCCGCTCCTGCGTTCTGCCGGAATACCGCTCGAAGCGCACCATCGAGGCGCTGTGGCAAGGCATCTGGGCCTACATCAACCATTACGGCATCGGCGTGATGACCGGCTGCGCGTCGTTCCACGGCACCGTGCCTGCGGCACATGCCGAGGCGCTGACCTATCTTGCCCACCACTGCCGGACGAATTCATCCTGGGACGTGCGCGCCGTCGCCGGGCGCTATTGTTCCATGGATCTGATGCCGATCGAGGCCGTCAACACCAAGGCGGCGATCGCGGCGATGCCGCCGCTGGTCAAGGGCTATCTGCGCGTCGGCGCGCGCATCGGCGACGGTTGCGTCATTGATCGTGAATTCTCGACGGTCGACGTGTTCGTGGTGATGCCGGTCAAGGAGATCGGTGCCCGCTACGTCAATTATTATGGCGGAGAAGCGCAGCGGTTTGCGGCCTGAATAGGGCAGTAGGGGAGTAGGCGGAGAGAAGGCAAGGGCCCGAGTAGGCAATTGCTCTACTTTACCCGACGTAGCGCTATTCCCTACTCCCGTACTGCCCTACTCCCGTACTGCCCTATTCCCCTACTCCCCTAACTTACGCATCTTTCTCAGCCTGCTCGTTGACCGGCCCCGGCTCCACCGGCGCTTCGCTCGCCACATGCTTGGGGCCGCCCTTGGCGACGCCGACCATGGCCGGCCGCAGAACACGCTCGCCGATCGAATAGCCGGGCTGCACGACCTGCACGACCGTGTTGGCCGGTACGTCGGGATTGGGCACCTCGAACATCGCCTGGTGGAAATTCGGATCGAATTTCTCGCCCTCGGGCTCGAGCTTCTTCACGCCGTGGCGTTCCAGCGCCGACAGCATGGCGCGCTCGGTGATCTCGACGCCGTCGATCAGCGCCTTGAAGCCGGCATCGCCCGAAGCCTTGGCCTCCTCCGGGATGGCATCCAGCGCACGGCGCAGATTGTCTGACACCGAAAGCATGTCGCGGGCAAAGTTGGCGACTGCATAGGCGCGCGCGTCGTGGACGTCGCGGGCGGTGCGGCGACGCAAGTTCTCCATGTCGGCCGCGACGCGTAGCGCGCGATCCTTCAGCTCTTCGTTTTCCTTCAGAAGCCGCACAAGCGCTTCATAGTCGCCGTCGACGCCACCTTCCCTTGGCTCCGCGGCAGCCTCGGTCTTCTCGGCTTCATCGGGCGCGCGTTCGTCTTTTGCCTGGTCGCTCATCGCCGTTTCCCGTCATTTTCGAATGGTGTGGATTTGCGCCCGATATCGAGGTTTGGCGGCCAAAAATCAAGGGGCAAGCGATACTGCAGCCGCTGTCGCTGCTTGATGGCGGACGGGGCAGACCTTTCGATTTTAATTCAAACTTTACCGTACCCGACGGCTTTGCTTGCCAGCATGCTACAATGCGGGAACCATTCCTCCCTTGGAAGAGTTTCGAAGCCGACACAGGATTTTGGATGATGCCCCGCAGGAATGGCGAAAAACGCGACGGGCTCGCCGCCGATATCCGGCGCCAGCTCGGCACCGAGGCGACTAAGCGCTTTCTGCGCACCTTGCCGGCCTTCCGCACGGAGTCCGATATTCCCGACCGTCTGAAGGAATTGCTCGACCGCCTGGACGGCGTCGAAGCCAAGGTGGTCGCAGGCGGGCGCCGTCGGTAGATACCGTCGCCAGCAACACGACCTGCGATTGCGGCCGCAATTCCTCGCCATCGCGCGACATTTACCCGCAGTAACTTTGCGTGATCTCCGCCTTGCGGCAGCGCGCCGCTCCGCCTATGTTTCATGATGAACATGATTTCCCCCGAAGCTGTGGCAAACAGCAAGCGCGCCTGGTTGAAAATCCTGTCGCGCTATAAAAAGCCCGACAGGCGTCGCAGCGCCGTCGAACTCGCCATCACCCTCATCCCCTTCGCCACGCTGTGGGCACTGTCCTCGGCCGCCTATGCCTATGGCCATTGGTGGGGTCTGGTCCTCATCCTTCCGGCAGCCGGCTTTCTGGTGCGTATCTTCATGATCCAGCACGATTGCGGCCACGGCTCCTTCTTTGCCAACCGCTATGCCGACGACTGGATCGGCCGCGTGCTTGGCGTGTTGACGCTGACGCCCTACGATTGCTGGCGCCGCGCCCACGCAACCCATCACGCCAGCGCCGGCAATCTCGACGAGCGCGGCACCGGCGACATCAAGACACTGACGGTCGCTGAATATCGGCAACTGTCATGGCGGGGCCGGCTCGCCTATCGCCTCTATCGCCATCCGCTGGTGATGTTTGGCCTTGGCCCGATATGGATCTTCATTTTCGAGCAGAGACTGCCCTTGGGCATGATGCGGGGCGGTTTCACCCCCTGGGTGTCGTCGATGTCGACCAATCTCGCCATCGCGGTCATCGCCGCGCTGCTCATCTGGTTCGTTGGCCCCGGCGCGTTCCTGGTCGTGCATTTGCCGATCGTCATCCTCGCCGGATCGGCCGGCATCTGGCTGTTTTATGTCCAGCATCAGTTCGAGGAGACGGAGTGGACAAAGGACTCCGAGTGGGAATTCCAGCACGCTGCCCTGCACGGTTCGTCCTATTACGACCTGCCGCCGGTGCTGAACTGGATCACCGGCAATATCGGCGTCCACCACGTGCATCACCTCTCGGCCAAGGTGCCATGCTACCGGCTTCCGGAAGTGTTGAGGGACTATCCGGAGCTGCGTGAGATCGGCCGCGTCACACTCCTCGACAGCCTGCGCTGCGTCAAGCTGGCGCTGTGGGACGAGAGTCGCAGCAAGCTGGTATCGTTCCGCGAAGCGCGGATGGCCGTGTAAAGCATACCGCCGCACCTAAAGCGCGTCGCGCTCGACCGGCCTCATGCGACGCGCTTTAGGTTGTTGTTTATGCATGCCGTTATCGCAAAACCGCTGACACTTTTGCGCGACATGCGTTAGGGGTGCGGCGGGCTCCACATTCCGAGCTTAAGCCGCCCGGCGCTGGTCGCGCATCAGGATCTCGCCCTGGCGGATCTCGGTGCCCAGCACTTTCAGGCATTCGCGCATGAAGGCGGCAAGGCCCGGCCAGCCCTTGGCCGACACAAGATTGCCGTCGACATGGGCGCCGGTCGGCGCAACATCGATATAGATGCCGCCGGCCAGCGTGACTTCGGGCTCGCAATATTGCAGCGCCGCGACTTCGCGGCCGCGCACCACGCCGTCGACCGCGATCAGGATCTGCACGCCGTGGCAGATGGTGAAGATCGGTTTTCCCGTCTCATGGAAATGCCGCACCAGCGCCTGCACGCGCTTGTCGATGCGGATATATTCCGGCCCGCGCCCGCCCGCCGCGTAGACGGCATCGTAGTCGGCCGGATTGACCTCGGAAAACGTCTTGTTGAGGATGTAGTCGTGGCCGAGCTTTTCCGTATAGGTCTGGTGGCCCTCGAAGTCGTGCAGCGAGGTCTTCAGGATATCGCCGGCCTTCTTGTCGGGGCAAACGACATGGACGGTGTGGCCCACCGCATGCATGGCCTGTTCAAAGACGAAAATCTCGTACTCCTCGCTGAACTCGCCAACGAGCATCAATATCTTCTTGCCAGCCATACCCGGTTCCTCCCTTGTGGCCACATTTATTCGGATCGCGAAATAATGGGCCTATCCTAAGGCGGAGAGGCGCAAAATAAAAGGCTGAATCGGGAATGTGGTCCGACCAGATAGGGCTTCTGGCCCTCTGGAGCGGATCAGCCGGCGCGCACCCGCCGCCAGGAATATTTCGGGCCTTTGGCCTCCGGCTTCACCGCCGGCTGATAGAACAGCGGCAGTCCGCCGGTGCGGCCTTGCTCGAGCCGCTTCAGCAGCACCGGGTGCGATACCTCGAATTCATCGAAGCCGACGCGCAGCATATGCGGCAGCTGATCGATCAGCACCTGCCCGGTGGCGCGCATAGCGCCTGCAAAATGATAACGGCTGCGCAGCAATTCGCCCTTGGAGAACGAGCGGCCGTCATTGAACGCCGGAAACGCCAGCGCCACCAGCGACAGCTGATCGAGCAGGCCTGCGATCTTCTCGAGCTGATCGCCGGGCTGCAGCAGCACACCGATGCGCTCCTTCGCCGACCGCCGCACCTCCGGATCGAGGCCCAGAAACGCCTGCAACGGCAGGATGAAACGGCCATTGCCGACCAGCGCCTCGGCGCTTTCGGCATGAACCCACTCGTCCTCGCGGAACCCATCCGGTGTCCACAGCGGCATGGCGTTTTCGGCTATCAAATCGCTCATCAAGAAAATTCCCAAGTCCAAAGATTCTAAAGTGCACCGTGAGATTCAGGTCAGGCCGAGCCGGAACCGAAGGCGGGCGCGAAGCGACCAAACTGCGTGGCTTCCGAGAACCGGAGCGGAGCGTACTTTGGGTACGTGAGCGCCGGAAGCGCAGGAAGCCGCCGTTTGCAGGCCGGCTGAATATCAACATATCCTAAAGCGAGGCGTCGGTCAGCGACCTTTCCAGCCCCGACAAGTGGATGCCGCATTCGGTCTTGGCGTGCCCGGCCCAGCGGCCGCTGCGCGCATCGTCGCCCGGTTGCACCGGCTGCGTGCATGGGAAACAGCCGATCGACAGATAGCCATAGGCGACCAGCGGGTTTTCACGCAGCGCATGCGCGCGCATGTAGCCGGCCTGGTCCGATGTCGTCCAGTGCGCCAGCGGATTGATGCGGATGCGCGAGCCGACCGCCTCGAACACCGGCAGCGCTGCCCGGGTCGCCGCCTGGAAGCGCTTGCGGCCGGTGAACCAGGCGCGGAACGGCTCGACGCCGCGCGCCAGCGGCTCGACCTTGCGCACGTCGCAGCAGGCGTCGGTGTCGGTCTCGTTCAGATTGCCGGTCGGGTCGATCCTTGCCAGCGCCGCATCGTCGGGCCTGATCACCCGGATATCGCTCAGCCCGAAATCGGCGGCCAGCGCGTCACGATAGCCGAGCGTCTCCTCGAAATGCTTGCCGGTGTCGAGAAAGATCACCGGCAGCGTGCGGTCGATCTCGGCGATCATGTGCAGCAGCACCGCCGAATCCGCGCCGAAGGACGAGACGGCGGCAATTTCGCCGTGAAAGAACTCCCGGGTCGACCGCTCGATGATCTCCAGCGGCTTCAGATGGCCGTAGAGCGCGTCGAGACCCGCCGCTTGGGCGGCGATGCCGGCCTCGACGTCGACGATACGGTCAAGCGGCCTTGGCTTCGCCAGCATAGAGCGCCTCCTTGAACGGCGCGGGACCGACTCGGCGGTAGGCGTCGATGAATCTTTCGTTTCTGTCCAGCCGAAGCCCGAGATAGGTCTCGACGATCTGCTCGATGGCATCGGTGATCTCTTCCGAACTGAAGCCGCGGCCGATGATCTCGCCGACCGAGGTGTTCTCGTCGGCCGAGCCGCCGAGCGTCACCTGGTAAAGCTCGGCGCCTTTCTTCTCGACTCCCAGGATGCCTATATGGCCGACATGGTGATGGCCGCAGGCATTGATGCAGCCGGAAATCTTCAGCTTCAATTCGCCGATGTCGCGCTGGCGCTCCAGCGAAGCAAAGCGCCGCGAGATTTCCTGCGCCACGGGAATCGAGCGCGCCGTTGCCAGCGCGCAATAATCGAGGCCGGGGCAGGAGATGATGTCGCTGATCAGGTTGGAATTGGCCGTCGCCAGCCCGATATCGACAAGCGCGTCATAGACCGCCTTGAGGTCGGCCCGCGCCACATGCGGCAGGATCAGGTTCTGCTCGTGGCTGACGCGCAGCTCGTCGAAGGAATATTTTTCGGCAGTGTCGGCGACCGCTTCCATCTGGCTGTCGGAGGCATCGCCCGGCGTCTCGCCGATGCCCTTGAGCGAGATGGTCACCGCCGCGTAGTCGGGATGGCGATGGGTGACCACATTCTGGTCCAGCCATTCGGAAAAGCTCTTGGAGTCGAGGCGGGCAAGCTTGACCGCCTCGTCGCCTTCCGGCCGGTCGACAAGCGGAGGCGGCGCGAAATAGGCATCGATGGCGCGGATGTCTTCTTCCGGCAGCCTCAGCTCGGCGTCCTTCAACTCCTGCCATTCGGCCTCGACCTGGCGGGTGATCTCCTCGACGCCGGTCTCATGGACCAGGATCTTGATGCGCGCCTTGAACTTGTTGTCGCGCCGGCCGTAGAGGTTGTAAACGCGCAGGATCGCCGTGCAGTAGGACAACAGATCCGCTTCGGGCAGGAAATCGCGGATCTTCTTGGCGACCATCGGCGTGCGGCCCTGGCCGCCGCCGACATAGACGGCGAAACCGAGCTCGCCGGCAGCGTTCTTCTTCAGATGCAAGCCGATGTCGTGCGTCTGGATGGCGGCGCGGTCGCGCTCGGCGCCGGTCACCGCGATCTTGAATTTTCGCGGCAGGAACGAGAACTCCGGATGCACCGAGGACCATTGCCGCAGGATTTCGGCATAGGGGCGCGGATCGGCAACCTCGTCAGCGGCGGCGCCGGCGAAGTGGTCGGCGGTGACGTTGCGGATGCAATTGCCGCTGGTCTGGATGGCGTGCATCTCGACGCTTGCCAGATCAGCCAGGATCGCCGGGATGTCCGACAGCGCCGGCCAGTTGAACTGGATGTTCTGGCGCGTCGTGAAATGGCCGTAACCTTTGTCGTATTTGCGGGCGATGTGGCCGAGCATGCGCAGCTGCTTGCTGTTCAGCGTGCCGTAGGGCACCGCGATGCGCAGCATATAGGCATGCAGTTGCAGATAGACGCCGTTCATCAGCCGAAGCGGCCGGAACTGATCCTCGGTGATCTCGCCGGCAAGGCGCCGCGCAACCTGGTCGCTGAACTCGGCGACGCGTGCCTTGACGAAATCGTGGTCGAACTCATCGTAACGGTACATATTCAGGTCTTTCCGGGCGCGTCCGCCCGTTATTTTCTTCGTTCGAGCATGATCTGGATCATGCTTGTGTCATCTATGCCGCACGTGCGGCTTGCGGACGGGCCTGCTTGCCCAGGTCGTTGCGGGTGGTCGGGCCGGCGGCACGGATCTTTTCACGCAGCCGGACCGCTTCGACCGTGCCGTTGGCCACGGTCACGTCTATCAGGTTGACGTCGACCACTTCGTTGTTGGCGGAGGCCTTGGCGCCGATTGCCTCCAGCCGGTCCTCGGCCGCCTTGTCATGGGCGATGTCGGCATGGTCGATGATCTCGGCCCAGCCGCCATTGGCGTACCAGACGGCTATGCCGTCGGCGAGGCGGTTCGCGGTCAGGACTTTCATTGGCTCACTCCTTGCGCGGCAGCACTCGCCACGCTTTCCTGCCTGTGTGCCGCCAGCGGCTCGGACCGTTCGAAATTGGCGCCGGCGACCGCGTCGCCAATGATGGTCATCACCGGGCCGCTGAGGTCGGCGCGCGCCTCCAGCGACGGCAGGTCGGCGAGCGTGCCGTGGAAACGGCGGCGGTTGGCAAGGCTGGCATTCTCGACCACGGCGACGGCCGTATCCGGCGACAGGCCGGCTTCGATCAGCCGGCCGGCGACCTCGGCGGCGACCGAGCGGCCCATATAGACGGCGACCGTCGCGCCGGAAATGGCGAGCTTTGCCCAGTCGGGCAGCGAATTTCCCTTGAGGTCATGGCCGGTGGTGAACACCATCGACGACGACACGCCGCGCAGCGTCAGCGGCAGTTCGAAATCGGCGGCGGCGGCGAAGGCCGCGGTGACGCCCGGAACCACTTCGTAGGCGACGCCGGCATCGCGAAGTGCCGCCATCTCCTCGCCGGCCCGGCCGAACACCAGCGGGTCGCCGGACTTCAGCCGCACGACACGCTTGCCGGCGTGGCCAAGCTCGACCAGCAGCGCATTGATCTCGGCCTGGCTCTTGGAATGGCAGCCCTTGCGCTTGCCGACCGGCAGGCGCTCGGCATCGCGACGGCCCATTGCGACGATCGCCTCCGGCACCAGCGCGTCATGGACGATCACGTCGGCTTCCATCAGCAGGCGATGGGCGCGCAGCGTCAAAAGGTCCTCGGCGCCTGGACCGGCGCCTACAAGCGCGATATGGCCCGATGCCGGTTCTGTCGAAATCAACAGGCCGACGGCCGCATCATGCGCCTGCGAAAGCTCGCCTGCCTCGACAGCGCGGGCCGGCGCGCCGCCAAAGAAATCGCTCCAGAAGCGGCGGCGGGCATTGCCCTTCGGCAGCAGTCTTTCGGCGGTGTCGCGAAAAGATGCGGCGAGCGCCGCGAGCGGCCCGAGCGAGGGCGCCAGCATGCGGTCGATGCGGCTGCGCAGCATCTGCGCCAGCACCGGGCCGGCACCTTCCGTGCCGATGGCAATGGCGACCGGCGCGCGATTGACCAGTGCCGGCGTGAAGAAATCGCATAGCTCCGGCCGGTCGACGACATTGACCGGAATGCCCAGCCGGCGCGCATCCCCGGCAACGCGGCGATCGAGCGCCTCGTCGCCGCTGGCGGCAAACACCATCACCGCACCATTGAGATGTGCTGCATCATAGGCGTCGGCGATGTGGGCGGCCCCCGTCTCGGCGATAAAGGCCAGCAGCTCCGGGCTTGTTTCATCGCTGACGATGCGCAGCACAGCGCTCGACTGCGCGAGCAGCCGCGCCTTGGCCAGCGCTTCCTCTGCGCCGCCGACGATGGCTATGGCTTCGCCCTCGACCCGCATGAAGACGGGAAAGGCATTGAGCTTGGGTGTGGCTTGCGGCATGACGAGCGGAATCCTGGAACCGTTTGTCAGTTCTACGCGGGGGCGCGAAAAACCAGAAGGCACCCACTCGCGCATCGCTTCGTAGCAGGCAATCTCTTTTCTGCAAGCATGAAGGCCAAGAGAAAAATATTCCACATTCAAATGCGGGGCAGATTGAAGCTGCTGTTGCAGCCCTTGATCCGCTGCCTTTTTAGCGGCCGGAGGAGCTAACCACAAAACAGATTTTTCTAACTTCTATCAATTTAGTAGATTAAGCCGCCGGATGCTGACCGAGCGATCGACGGCAGCCCCGCACTCTCGCCGACCCCTGTCGGAGCACCGGGTCCGAGTGCCGGAACATTCCCGCCTCGGCACGCGTTTGCCCTATGGACCCAGGCCCGGTCACACCCCTGCGGCAAAGGCCCGGCGATGGGTTCGAAAAATCAAAAAAGGAGCGCCCTATGAGCAACGTCAGACTGAAACGCGGACTGTGGATCGTGGTGGCAGATGGCGAAAAGGCGCTGTTCCTCGAGAACCGTGGAGACGTCCAATATCCCGACCTTCAGGTCGTGCACGAGATGGAGCAGGAAAATCCGGCAACCCGAGAACAAGGCACGGACCGCCCCGGCCGCTACAGCGACGGCCCTTCCGTCCACCGCAGTGCGGTCGAGGACACCGACTGGCACCGTCTCGGCAAGGAGCGTTTTGCCGAAGAGATTGCCGACAGGCTCTACAAGCTCGCACACCGCGGCAGCTTCAAGGAGATCGTGCTGATCGCGCCGCCGCCGGTGCTGGGCGACATGCGCAGGAAGCTGCACAAGGAGGTCACCGACAAGATAACGGCCGAAATTCCAAAGACGCTGACCAACCACAGCATACCCGATATCGAGAGCCTGCTGCAGGCGACCTGATCGGGCATCGGCGGCGCGCAACTTTCGTTTCCGTAGCAAGCGCCTGCCTGGAGCAGGCCGCGCCGGGTGGCAACGCTTGCCGGCTCTCCGTCTTTTGCTGCTTTGTCATCGATTTCATGAGGAATGCGGGGTTGTCTCGCGACTGTCGCAGCCTCCATACTGCCACGGCGGCGGCTTTTGGACGGCGCATATCCGACATCGCGATTCCTGAAGGTGCTCCATAGACAATGCCGCATGACACGCCCCTTATCGCCACCATCGTCGCCGGTCTGGGGCTGGCTTTCGTCTTCGGCGCACTTGCCAACCGTTTTCGCGTGCCGCCGCTGGTAGGCTACCTCGTCGCCGGCGTTCTGGTTGGACCGAACACGCCGGGTTTCGTCGCCGATGCCGGCCTCGCCAATGAACTTGCCGAGATCGGCGTCATCCTGCTGATGTTCGGCGTCGGCCTGCATTTCTCGCTGAAGGACCTGTTGTCGGTCCGCGCCATCGCCGTGCCCGGCGCCATTGTGCAGATCGGCTTCGCGACAGCCCTCGGCGCCGGCCTGGCCTGGATGCTCGGCTGGTCGATCGGTGCGGGACTGGTCTTTGGCCTGGCGCTTTCCGTGGCCTCGACCGTGGTGCTGTTGCGCGCCCTGCAGGAGCGGCGGCTGATCGAGACCGAGCGCGGCCGCATCGCCGTTGGCTGGCTGATCGTCGAGGATCTGGCGATGGTGCTGGCGCTGGTGCTTTTGCCGGCGTTGGCCGGCGTGCTCGGCGGCCAAGAGCAGGTGGAGGTGCACTCCAGCGGTCTGCTGTCGCTGCCAGCGAGCTACGGCGTCTGGGGCGTCGTCGCCGTCACACTGGCCAAGGTCGCGGCCTTTGTCGTGGTCATGCTGGTGGTCGGCCGCCGGCTTATCCCCTGGGTCCTGCACTACGTCGCCCATACCGGATCGCGCGAACTGTTCCGGTTGGCGGTGCTTGCGATTGCGCTAGGCGTCGCCTTCGGCGCGGCCAAGCTGTTCGGCGTGTCGCTGGCTCTCGGCGCTTTCTTCGCCGGCATGATCATGAGCGAATCCGAGCTCAGCCACCGGGCGGCCGAGGAATCGCTGCCGCTGCGCGACGCCTTTTCCGTGCTGTTCTTCGTTTCGGTCGGCATGCTGTTCGACCCGTTCAGCGTGATCAGCAATGGCTGGCCGATCCTGGCGACGCTGGCCATCATCGTTGTCGGCAAGTCGCTGGCAGCCTTCGTCATCGTCGTCGTCTTCCGCTATCCGGTCGCAACCGCATTGATGATTTCGGCAAGCCTAGCTCAGATCGGCGAATTCTCGTTCATCCTGGCTGAACTCGGCGTCGGGCTGAAACTGCTGCCCGAACAAGGCCGCGACCTCATCCTCGCCGGCGCCATCCTGTCGATCGTCCTCAATCCGCTAATGTTTCTTGCCGTCGACCGGATGAAATCCTGGCTGGAAGCACGCGCCGGCAGGACGGCGCCGTCCGGCGAAGCAAGGCCGATCGGCCCGGCGACCGAGCCCGGCCAGGTGGCTTCGGTCGCGGCGCCTGCTAACGAGGATGGCCCGCCGCCCAGGACCAGGCTGACCGGCCACACCATCCTGATCGGCTACGGCCGCGTCGGCAGTCTCGTCGGCACGGCGCTGAAGCAGGCCGCCCTGCCCTTCCTCGTCATCGAGGATGCCGACAAGACGTTGGCGAAGCTCAAGGCCGAAGGCGTCGAAACCGTACCCGGCAACGCGGCGGGTGGCGACGTGTTCGCCGCATCCAATCCCGAGGGCGCAAAGCGGCTGATCCTGGCCATTCCCAACGCCTTCGAGGCCGGGCAGGTCGTGCTGCGCGCCCGCGCCGCCAATCCGGCAATCGAAATCATCGCCCGCGCCCATTCCGATGCCGAGGTCGAGCACCTCAAAGACCTTGGTGCCGACACCGTCATCATGGGCGAACGCGAGATCGCCCGCGGCATCGTCGAGGTGGTGACGGCAGCACCGAAAGCGCCCACGGCAGCCTAAGCCTGCGCTGCCCTGCCAGCGTTGCGGTCAAGCCCCTTCTCCCCGTTCTTCACGGGAGAAGGTCCCGGCAGGGCGATGAGGGGCAGCGCCGACGATTGATAAAACTCAGCCGCTCAAACGTGCTGGCCGCCATTGATATGGATTTCCGAGCCGGTCACGTAGGACGCCTGCTGCGAGCACAGGAAGAAGATGATGTCGGCGACTTCCGCCGTGGTGCCCAATCTTCTCAGCGGGATTGTCTCGACGATTTTTTCGGTGCCCGGCGACAGGATCGCGGTGTCGATCTCGCCCGGCGCAATGGCGTTGACGCGAATGCCGTGCGGGCCGAAATCATGCGCCATCTCGCGGGTCAGCGAGCCGAGTGCCGCCTTCGACGTCGCATAAGCGGTGCCGGCGAAGGGGTGCACCCGGGTGCCGGCGATCGAGGTGACGTTGACGATCGAGCCCTTGGCCGATGCCAGCTCCTTGAACAGTCCGCGCGCCAGCATGATCGGCGCGAAGAAATTCACCTGGAAGACGTCGCGCCAGACATGCATCGGCGTGTCGATCGAGTTCATGCGGCTGTTGCCGTCCTTGAGCTTCGGCGAGATGCCGGCATTGTTGACCAGCGCATGCAGCTGCCCGCCATGCGCCTCGAGCCGGTGGCGGATCTCGGAGATGGCGATGCCGACATCCTCCTGGTCGGCGAGATCGACCTTGATGTGGTCTTCCGGGCCGGCCGGCCACGGGCAGTCCTCGGCAAAGGCCTGGCGCGAGCAGGTGATGACGCGCCAGCCTTCGCGTGAAAAGCGCTTGACCGTGGCATGGCCGATGCCACGGCTGGCGCCGGTCAGCACGATGGTCTTTCTGGTGTCGGTCTCTGCCATTCGCGGTCTCCAAACGGGAGATGTAGCGGAACGCGGCAGCGGTGGCGAGGGGCCCGTCGCTCAGCCGCCTGTCAGAATGTCCAATATCGAGGTCTGCCGCTTCTTGACCGGGCCGCCGACATTGCCTGGCGGCACCGGGTGCTTGATCGATCCGGTGGCGCTGTCGACCCCCGGCATGGCCAGACCGCCGGCATCGACCGTCTCGGCAGGACGCGCGGGACGCGAAGCCGACTCGGTAGCTGCCACAGGCGGCGCCGATTGGCCGACGGAAGCGACCGGCGCCGGCGGCGCCGTATCGGACGGTATGTCGTCCGGGACGATGGTGTCGGGCGGCGTCGACTTCCAGGTTCCAGGCAGCGGCCGCACCGGCACGCCCTCATGCGCGGCGACCATGAACTCGTGCCAGGCCTGCGCCGGCAATGCGCCGCCGGTGACCTTCTTCATCGCGCTGCCGTCATCATTGCCGAACCAGACGCCGGTGGTGAGGTTGGCGGTATAGCCGATGAACCACGCGTCGCGCGAGTTCTGGCTGGTGCCTGTCTTGCCGGCCGCCGGCCAGGCGAACGCCGCCTTCCTGGCCGTGCCGATCTCGACCGTGCCGGTCATCATCGAGTTCATCATGCCGACAACATCGGGATTGACGACCCGCGGCGCACCGCCGCCATTGTTTTCGTAGAGCACCTTGCCGTCGCTCGTCGTGACGCGGCGGATGAAATGGATGTCCGGCTTGTAACCGCCATTGGCGAAGGGAACATAGGCCGAGGTCAGTTCCAGCGGCGTCACTTCCGAGGTGCCGAGCGCGATCGAGGTGTTGGCCGTCAGCTCGGACTGGACGCCCATGCGGTGCGCCGCCTCGACCACCGCATTCGGCCCGACTTCCATGGTCAGCTGCGCGGCCACCGAGTTCAGCGATTTTGCCAGCGCCGTCGCCAGCGTCACCTTGCCGAAATATTTGCCGCCGTAATTGTCGGGCGTCCAGTTGCCGATCTTGATCGGCGCGTCGTTGCGCACGCTGTCGGGCGTGCGGCCGGATTCCAGCGCCGCCATGTAGACGAACGGCTTGAACGCCGAGCCCGGCTGGCGGCGCGCCTCCGAGGCGCGGTCGAACTGGCTGGTCGAATAGTCGTAACCGCCGACCATCGCACGCACCGCGCCGGAATTGTCGATCGACACCAGCGCGCCCTGGCTGACATTGAGCTTCTTGCCGCTCTGGTCGATCAGCCGGCGGATCGATTGCTCGGCGAGTTTCTGCAGCGTCAGGTCGACGGTCGTGTCGACGACGATATCGCGGCGCACGTCGCCGATCAGGTCGGGCAGTTCTTCCATGATCGTATCGGCGACGTAGTTTTCCGAGCCGGTCCAGTAGGACGGCGCGCGTGTCGCCGGCGCGCTCATTGCCGTGGTCTGCTCCTTGGCGCTGATCTTGCCCTCGTCGCGCATCGCGGCGAGCACCAGCTGCGAGCGCTGCTCGGCCGCCTTCGGGTCGCGCGCCGGCGACAGCCGCGACGGCGCCTTGAGCAGACCGGCGAGAAGGGCGGCCTCCGACAGCGTGACGTCACGCGCGCTCTTGCCGAAATAGCGGCGCGAGGCCGCTTCGACACCATAGGCGCCAGAGCCGAAATAAACCCGGTTGAGGTACATTTCGAGGATCTGGTCCTTCGTATGCTTGTGCTCCAGCCACAGCGCCAAGAGCACTTCCTGCACCTTGCGTTCCAGCGTGCGGTCCGGCGTCAGGAACAGGTTCTTGGCCAGCTGCTGGGTCAGCGTCGAGCCGCCCTGCGAAAAATGCCCGCCCAGCACGTTGGTCACCATGGCCCGGGAAAGGCCGATCGGGTCGATGCCGAAATGCGAATAGAAGCGGCGGTCTTCGATGGCGATGACGGCCTCGGGAATATAGGGCGACATTTCGTGCAGGCCGACGGCCTCGCCGCCGCTCATGCCGCGATTGCCAAGCAGCTGGCCGTCGACCGAGACGATCTTGATGTTGGGGGCGCGGTCGGGAATGGCCCAGGTGGTGGCCGCCGGCATTTTCGCGCCGTAATAGACGACGATGCCGGCAGTGGCGATGCCGCCCCAGATGGCCAGCACGAAGCACCAGTAGAACAGCCGGGCAAGCACGCCGAACACGCCGCGCCGGCTTTTGCCGCGCCCGCCGCGCGGCGGCTTGGCCCTGGACGATTTGCGCTTTGCAGCGGCTTTTCGGTTGCTCGGCACGACGCGGTCCTCCTCGCTTACCGAAAAACCGGCCGAGGATCTCGCCCCCGGCGATGCCTCGAAGCTGGGCTCGATGCGGCTGTCTTTCCGGTTCGCCATGCGCTGTGCTGTCTTCCCCATGCCTATGGCGTTGGGGTTGAAGACTAGATGCGGCGGTTTAAAGGCGGGTTAAGTCGGGAAAAATCGAAATAAACTGTATTCAGTCGCTTGCCGAACGGCGGCGGCCCGCGACAGCGCCAAAGCCGGAAATGAAAAACCCGCCTCGGCGGGCGGGTCGTCGGAGCCAATGAGCACCATAGCCAAATTAGTAGCATAGCTGCCGGCACAAAGCAAGAACAAAATGCGCGTTGCCTCAGAATAATCACTTCAGTTCGGCGGTTGCGACAACCCTCAGTCGTCGGCATCCGCATCGTCGGAAGCCGGCCGCCAGCTGATCGGCTCGATCTTCCTTTGCGTATGGCCGTCCGTATAGGCCCACCAGCCGGCGTCGCTTTCGTCCCAGTCGCCGCCGGCCGCCTTCAGCCGGTCGAGCGAACGGTATTGCGCGATGCTCTCGTTTATCACGCCGTCGCTGTCCTGCCAGTAGACGGTGACCTTGGAGCCGTCCTTCGGTGCCGTTTCGATTGATTTTCGGGCAGCCATTTTCATTTCTCCCGGTGAAGCGAACGGAACGCCGGGACAAGCGTCTGGTTCCTGGCCGATGGCCTTTAGGAGAATTCGCTCCGGCGAGACATATGGCGTGGTTTTCGAGAACCGGAGCGCAGCGGACATTTGGGTCCGTGAGCACCGGAAGCGGAGAAAACTGCGCCAGATGGCCGCCGGAGTAGAATTATCATGAAGGCCATTAGCTGTGGGCGAAGATATCCTCCTCATCCCAGCCCATCAGGTCGAGTTTCGCACGCGTCGGCAGGAAGCGGAAGCACGCATCGGCCTCCCTGGTCCGGTTGTCGCGCGCCAGACGCGCGCTCAGTACGTCGCGCAGCCGGTGCAAATAGAGCACGTCGGAGGCGGCATATTCGAGTTGCTCGGGCGACAGCGTCTCGGCGGCCCAGTCCGATGATTGCTGCGCCTTCGACAGGCCGATCCCGAGAAGCTCGAAGCAGATGTCCTTCAGCCCGTGCCGGTCGGTGTAGGTGCGCGTCAGCCGCGACGCGATCTTGGTGCAGAACACCGGCTCCGGCATGACGCCGAAGGCGTTGTAGAGCACGGCGAGATCGAAGCGGCCGTAATGGAACAGCTTGGTGATGCTGCGGTTCTTGAGCAGGCTGACGAGGTTCGGCGCCTTCTTCTGGCCGGGCGCGATCTGGATGACGTCGGCCGAGCCGTCGCCCGGCGAGATCTGCACGACGCAGAGCCGGTCGCGATGCGGGTTCAGCCCCAGCGTCTCGGTGTCGATGGCGACCGCCCCGACATCGTAATGCAGCAGGCCGGGCAGATCGTTTTTGTGGAAACGTATGTCGCTCATCGTCTTCTCCGGTCGCGGCCCCGTGCAGCGATGCGCGACGGACCGTGCCCGTCCTTGCCGCGATCCGGCGAAAAATCAACAAAAACTTGAGTCTGGCGCAATTTCAGCGTGTCAGCGCCTCGAGAATGCGCGCCCAGGAGCGCTGGCCCTTGTGGAAGGAGCTCATCTCGTACTTCTCGTTCGGCGAGTGGATGCGGTCGTCGTCGAGGCCGAAACCGACCAGCAGCGATTCCATGCCGAGATAGGTCTGGAAATCGCCGACCACCGGGATCGAGCCGCCGCTGCCGGTCACCACCGCCGGCTTCGGCCATTCGTCGGACAGCGCCTGCTTGGCCTTGGCGAGGAAGGGCGAGTCGTAGGAAAGCTGGATCGCCGGCGAGCCGCCATGCGGGTGGAATTCGACCGAGCAGTCGGCCGGAACCCGCTGCCTGACGAATGCCTGGAAGGCGGCGCGGATTTTTTCCGGATCCTGTTTGTGGACCAGGCGGAAGGAGATTTTTGCCGAGGCTTGCGCGGCGATCACCGTCTTGAAGCCCTTGCCGGTATAGCCGCCGATGATGCCGTTGAACTCGGCCGTCGGCCGCGCCCAGGTCAGTTCGAGCACCGAGCGGCCCTTTTCGCCGGACGGGATCGACAGGCCGATCGGGCCGAGGAAGGTCTCGGCCGTCTCACCGAGCGACAGCCACGACTGCAATATCTGCGACGGCGTTTCCTCGACGCCGTCATAAAAACCCGGAATGGTGACGTGACCATCCGCATCGTGGATGTCGGCCAGGATCTTTGCCAGGATGCGGATCGGATTGGCGGCCGCACCGCCATAGAGCCCGGAATGCAGGTCGCGGTCGGCGGCAGTCACCGTGATCTCCTCGCCGACCAGCCCGCGCAGCGAGACGCAGATCGACGGCGTATCGCGGTCCCACATGCCGGTGTCGCAGACCAGCGCGAAATCGGCCTTGAGCTCATCCGCATTCGCCTCGAGAAACGGCTTCAGGGACGGCGATCCGGACTCCTCCTCGCCCTCGAACAGGATTGTGATTCGGCACGGCAATCCGCCATGCACCTGCTTCCACGCGCGGCAGGCCTCGACGAAGGTCATCAGCTGGCCCTTGTCGTCGGCCGCGCCGCGGCCGGTGATCACCTTGTGGCCGGGCTCGATCTCCTTGACCGCCGGCGCGAACGGGTCGCTTTCCCACAGCTCGATCGGATCGACCGGCTGGACGTCGTAATGGCCGTAAAACAGCAAATGCGGCGCGCCCGCCGGCCCATCGTGATGCGCGACCACCATCGGATGGCCTGGTGTGTCGCGCACGCTGGCGTCGAAGCCGATCAGCTTGAGCTCGGCGACCAGCCATTCGGCGGCCTTGCGGCAGTCGGCGGCGTAGTCCGGATCGGTGGAGATCGACTTGATGCCGAGCAGGCCGAACAGGCGTTCCAGGCTCTGGTCGAAGTTCTTGTCGAGGCGGTCGAGAACAGGGGAAACTGCGGACATCTGGCGGGCCTTTCGATTCTGGCGGCGAATCTAGAGCCCATGTTGCGAAACGGAAAGCCCGCGACCGTTGGGCCACAGCTTCCTGTCCAAAGGCAAAAAAATGCCGCCGTGGTGGAGGGAACCACGGCGGCCTCTACTCGAAACGATGCGGCAGCCCGGAGAGGGGGGATAGGCTGCCGCAAGTGTCCGGGATAGGCGGGGGACGGGCCTTGCTCCGGACTTCGGCGAAAACTGCCGATGGCGTTTATCTGTGTCTGCGAACGTGGCGATTCAAGGGCACAAAAATTACACTTTTGTAACATAGGCGTGAGCGAACAAAGCTCCGGCCAGGCCGCATGGCAGGCCAGGCTCGCACGCCATTTGTCAGGGTGTTGCCGGAACCCTTGGCAGAAGCCGCCTTTGGCATGGACCGCGGCGCTGCGCCGCGCTATTCCCTCGTGCCATGAAAAAAGGCGATCATCTCTTCCTTGTCGACGGCTCCGGCTACATCTTCCGTGCCTATCACGCGCTGCCGCCGCTGTCCCGCAAGTCCGACGGGCTGCCGACCAGTGCCGTGCTCGGCTTCTGCAACATGGTCTGGAAGCTGACGCAGGACGCCCGCAACACCGATGTCGGCATCGTGCCGACGCATTTCGCCGTGATTTTCGACTATTCGTCGAAGACCTTCCGCAACGACCTCTACCCCGAATACAAGGCCAACCGCTCGGCGCCGCCGGAAGATTTGATCCCGCAATTCGGCCTGATCCGCCAGGCGACCAGGGCCTTCAACCTGCCATGCCTTGAGACGGAAGGCTACGAGGCCGACGATTTGATCGCCACCTATTGCCGGCTTGCCTGCGAAGCCGGCGCCGACACCACCATCATCTCTTCCGACAAGGATCTGATGCAACTGGTCGGCCCAACGGTTGCCATGTACGACCCGATGAAGGACCGCCAGATCGGTGTTCCCGAGGTGATCGAGAAATGGGGCGTGCCGCCACAGAAAATGATCGACCTGCAGGCGCTGACTGGCGATTCGGTCGACAATGTGCCGGGCGTGCCCGGCATCGGGCCGAAGACGGCAGCGCAATTGCTCGAACAGTTCGGCGACCTCGACACGCTGCTCGCCCGCGCCGGCGAGATCAAGCAGGACAAGCGGCGCGAATCGATCATCGCCAATGCCGACAAGGCACGCATTTCGCGTGACCTGGTGAGGCTGAAGAACGACGTGCCGGTGACCGAAGGGCTTGACGAATTCGTATTGCATGCGCCGGACGGCCCCAGGCTGATCGGCTTCCTCAAGACCATGGAATTCTCGACGCTGACCCGCCGCGTGGCCGAAGCGACCGGAACCGACGCCGGCGACGTTCCAGCCACCCCCGTCACCATAGAGCGTGCCGATACCGCGCATGGCCCCGATATGGGTTTTGGCGTGCCCGCGGCCGCCGAGAGCGCACCGCCGTCGGACGAAGCGGCACTCGAAGCTCCGGCCGCAGCCAAGCAAGGCGACACCCCATCCCTGCTTTCGGCGCTTCGCCTGGAGGCTGCCACCGCCCGCAAGATCGACACCAGCGCCTACACCTGCATCCGCGACGCCGCGACGCTGAAGGCCTGGATCGCCGAGGCGCTGGAGAGAGGCATCGTCGCCTTCGACGTTAAGACGTCCTCGCCCGATCCGATGCAGGCCGAACTGATCGGCCTTGCCATGGCCGTCGCGCCCGGCCACGCCGCCTATGTGCCGCTTGCCCATAAAAACGGCAATGGCGACCTGCTCGGCGGCGGCGCGGTCGAAAACCAGATCCCGATCCGCGACGCGCTGGCGTTGCTCAAGCCGCTGCTCGAGGACAAATCCGTCCTCAAGATCGTGCACGACATGAAATACCGCCTTGTCGTCATGAGCCGTCACGGCATCGAGATCGGCCCCTATGACGACACCATGCTTATCTCCTACGTGCTCGAGGCCGGCACCCATGGTGGCCACGGCCTGGAGGCGCTGGCCGATAAATGGCTCGGCCATGCGACCATTCCGCTGAAGGAACTGGCCGGTTCGGGAAGAAGCTTCGTCGGCCTCGATCAGGCCGACCTCGGCAAGGCGACGGCTTACGGGGCCGAGCACGCCGACGTCGCGCTCAGGCTCTGGCAGGTGCTGAAGCCACGGCTTGCCGCCAAGGGCCTGGTCTCGGTCTATGAACGGCTGGAACGGCCGTTGGTGCCGGTCCTGGCACGGATGGAGCAGCGCGGCATCTCCGTCGACCGGCAGATCCTGTCGCGGCTCTCCGGCGAACTGGCACAGGGTGCCGCACGGCTCGAGGACGAGATCTACCAGCTGGTCGGCGAACGCATCAACATCGGCTCGCCAAAACAGCTCGGCGACATCCTGTTCGGCAGGATGGGTCTGCCCGGCGGTTCAAAAACCAAGACCGGCCAGTGGTCGACCTCGGCGCAGCTTCTCGAAGACCTCGCCGCCGAAGGCCACGAATTGCCGCGCAAGATCGTCGACTGGCGCCAGCTGACCAAGCTGAAATCGACCTATACCGATGCGCTGCCCGGCTTCATCCATCCCGACACCAAGCGCGTCCACACCTCCTACGCGCTTGCCGCGACGACGACCGGGCGGCTGTCGTCCTCGGATCCCAATCTGCAGAACATTCCGGTGCGCACCGTCGAGGGTCGAAAGATCAGGACGGCCTTCATCGCCGACAAGGGCAACAAGCTGGTTTCCGCCGACTACAGCCAGATCGAATTGCGCGTGCTCGCCCACGTCGCCGAAATCCCGCAGCTCAAGCAGGCCTTCGCCGATGGCGCCGACATCCACGCCATCACCGCGTCTGAAATGTTCAACGTACCGGTCGAGGGCATGCCTTCGGAAGTGCGCCGCCGTGCCAAGGCGATCAATTTCGGCATCATCTACGGCATTTCGGCCTTTGGCCTCGCCAACCAGCTGTCGATCGCGCGCGAGGAAGCCGGCGACTACATCAAGAAATATTTCGAGCGCTTCCCCGGCATCCGCGACTATATCGATGCGACCAAGGCCTATGCCCGCGAGCACGGCTTCGTCGAGACCATCTTCGGCCGCCGCATCCACTATCCGGAGATACGGTCGTCGAACCCTTCGGTCCGTGCCTTCAACGAGCGCGCCTCGATCAACGCCCGCCTGCAGGGCACCGCCGCCGACATCATCCGCCGCGCCATGATCCGTATGGACGAGGCGCTGGAAAAAGCCAGGCTTTCTGCCCGCATGCTGCTGCAGGTGCATGACGAGCTGGTCTTCGAGACGGTCGAAGCCGAGGTCGAGGCGACGATCCCGGTCGTCTGCCACGTCATGGAGAACGCCGCCATGCCGGCGGTATCGATGTCGGTGCCGCTGCACGTCGACGCCCGCGCAGCCAACAACTGGGAAGAGGCGCATTAAGGCGGGCCACAGAGCCATGTTCGGTTCAAGGTTCACGAGCAGCAGCGGTATGCTATAGTGCCCGTATGATCACCAAGGCACTTGAGAATCTGGTAAGGCATGCGGAAGCTTGGCCTCGCGAAGACCAGGAGGAGCTTGCTGATTACGCCCGCGTCATCGAGGCGCGGCGGACTGGCGTGTATGCGATGTCGGAATCAGAGCGCAGCGCGGTCACAGCGGGCCTAGCAGAGGCCGATCACGGCACTTTCGTAGATGAGGATACCGTTCGCGCGGCCGACACCCGCCGCAGGCTATGAAGGTCCGATTTACGCGGCAAGCCTTTGCCGAACGCGAGGCGATTTTCAACTACCTCGAAGAGCGGGCGCCTCAGGGCGCCCTTTCAGTCATTTCTCGGATCCACGCTGGGATTTCGCGACTTGCCGAATTTCCCGAAAGCGGTCACGCGACCGACATCCCTGGCGTTCGCGTCCTCTTCATAGGCCGCTACCCTTATAAGGTCTTCTATCGTGCCCGTGCCGACGCAATTGAGATCCTGCACATCCGGCATACCTCAAGGAGACCCTTTCCCTACTGAGCCGATCCGGGAACACCCGGCGAGGGCTCGGAAAACCTTGCTCCGCCTTCGCCGCGTTGCTCCGGCCTCAAGCCGCCTCGGCCAAACACTTCGCACATGTCCCACGAAACTCGATCACCGCCTTCTTGGCGGCGAAGCCGGTCGAGCGCACCCATTCGTCGAGCCGGTGGCCGACATCATGGTCGGAGAACTCGGTCACCTGGCCGCAGGTGTCGCAGATGGCAAACGCCGTCATCGAATGGCTGTGGTCGTGCGGCTCGGCACAGGCGACGAAGGAATTGAGGCTTTCGAGCCTGTGCACGAAGCCGGATTTCACCAGCGTGTCGAGCGCCCGGTAGACCTGCAGCGGCGCGCGAAAACCGCGCTCGCGCAGTTGGTCGAGCAACGTATAGGCGCTGAGCGGGCCGCTGGCGGCCTCGAGCTTCTCGAGAACGCAAAGCTGGTTCTTCGTCAGTACATCCCTTGCCGCCATGATCCTGTTCCAAGCCGCTCCGTGCCGATCGCTGCCATTTCGCAAGCAGTCGGACCTCTTCCACTGAGATAGCGACGAACTGCCATTTTTGCTACTGTTTCTATTCGCAGCCGGTGGTCGGCTGGCCGGCGGCGCCATATTCAAAATACTGACAAAATCCTCGGCCAGGCTGGCCGTGCTTGGAAATTCGATCGGGCTTGGGGAAGCAATCATGATCAAAGTGACGCGGCGGACGCTGCTTGCCGGCACGTCCGCGCTGGCCGCTGCCGGCCTGGTGCCGTTTCGGGCATTCGCAGCGGCGCGCACCTACCATGCGCTGCTTGTTGCCTGCACCGATTACCCGAACCTGCCGAAGAAAAACTGGCTGATCGGACCGAAAAACGATGCCGGCCTGGTGCGCGATTACCTCCTGGGGAACACGCCCGCGCCGGTAAAATTCCTGGCCGAAAACGTCACGCTGCTCGCCAAGGATGTCGAAGGCGCCAACGGACCGCCGACACATGCGGCGATCAAGGCGGCGTTGGCCGATCTTGCCGCCAAGGTCCAGCGCGACGATTTCGTCTACCTGCATTTGTCCGGTCACGGCGCGCAGCAGCCGGCAGCGAACAAGGGCGACGAGACGGACGGCCTCGACGAGATTTTCTTGCCGTCCGACATCGACAAATGGGTGAACCGCGAAAAGGGCGTGCCCAATGCGCTGGTCGACAACGAGATCGGCACCGCGCTCGACGCTATCCGCGACAAGGGCGCCTTTATCTGGGCCGTGTTCGACTGCTGCCATTCCGGCACTGCGACGCGCGCCGCCGAGGTCGACGACGAGCTGGAACGCAAGGTCGAGTTCGCCGATCTGGTCGGCGGCGACGACGCTGCCAGGGCGGCTGCGGTGAGAGCCTATGACGAGATTGCGTCGGCCGCGCCGCGCGGCTTTGACGAGGACGGGCAGCGCAAGCCGGCCTTCAAGCTGACGCCGACCGGCGCCGAGCCGACCACCAAGGGCAAATTGGTCGCCTTCTACGCGGCGCAGACGGTGGAGACGACGCCCGAGATGCCGCTGCCCAAGGGCACGGCCGATGCACCGCGTTTCGGCCTGTTCACCTTCACCATCCTGTCGAAACTGGCCGAGAACCCCAACATCACCTATCGCCAGCTCGGCCAGGCCGTTTTGCAGCAATATTCGGCGGACGGCCGCACCCGGCCGACGCCGCTGTTCGAAGGGGAACTCGACGCACGCGTCTTCGGCACCGACAAGACAGACGCGGTCATGCAATGGCCGATCGTCATCGAGAACGACAAAGCCACGATTGGCGCCGGGTTGCTGCATCGCCTCACCCTGGGCAGCAGGCTCGCAATATTGCCGTCGGCGCTGTCGCTGCTGTCCGAGGCGCTTGGCTATCTCCAGGTTCAGTCGGCGAAAAACCTGGAAAGCCGGGTCAAGCCGGTCGAGTTCGGCGGCAAGCCGGCGCTCAAGCTGGCCGACATCCCCGCCAATGCCTATGCGCGGCTGGCCGAGCTCGCCGTCGACTACAAGCTCGTGGTCGCGCGGCCGGCAGCGGCCAAAGGCCTCGAGAAAGAGGCCGCGCTGGCGAACTCGGTTCTCGACGAACTGGCGGCCAGGAAGAGCTCAGGGTTCCACATCGCGCTGGTCGAGCCGGGCAAGAGCGCAGATCTGCGTCTCGCAGTGCTGCGCGAGAACGCCATTGCCGGCGCCGCAGAAGATGCCATCGACGCGCCGGCGCTGTGGTTCCTGCCGGCTTCGGGCGACATGACGCCCAAGGGCGGCAGCAAGCCGCCGTCGATCGTCATTCATCCGGACGGCCGCGAAAAGTTGATCGAGGCCGCCGCAGGGAATCTGACAAAAATCTTCCGCGCCATCGGCCTGTCGAGGCTGGCCGCCGCCTCCGATTATCGGCCGGAAGAGGTCAGCGTCGAGTTCCGGATCAAGCGTTTTGACAGCGACACGCTGCAGCCGATCGAAGCGTCGACGGTGCCGCGTGTTTCGCCCGACGATCAGGTCCACGTACTGGCCAGGAACGGTTCGACCAACCTGGTCGACATCAACGTGCTCTACGTCGGCTCCGACTATTCCATCCAGCATTTTCTTGCCGAGCGCCTGACCGAAGGCGCCGTGCTCGAGGAAGGCCTGTTCAAATTCACCGACACCAGCTTCGGCATGGAGCGGATGATCGCCGTCTTGACCGAGGCGCCGCCGCAGAGCGAGAAGCAGGATCTGAGCTTCCTGGCGCAAGAGGGGGTTGTCTCGGTAACGCGCGGACTGGGACAGCCAAGCTTCGCCGACATGCTGGCCGATATCGGCATGGCGCCGGCGACGCGGTCGGCCATGCGGCTGACCGACGACAAGGGGTCGAAGGGCGCCGTGATGATTTTTCCGATGGAGACGGTGCCGCGCGCCTGAGGCGCGGTCAGGTGCCCGGCCGGGCCTCTTGCCTAATCGGCTGATAATGAACATTCTTCGACCACCGCTGTCGGCGGCCGAACGGAACGGGTGAGGGCGTTCGTGAACAGGATCGTATTTTCGTGGCGCGCAACAACCGCCGGCCTTGTCGCCGGGCTGTTGCTGGCCGCCAATGCTTCGGCGGACGAGGCTTGCGGCCTCTGCGCCAAGGAGGTCGTCATCAACTCCGAACTGGCGAGCTGCTTTCTCGACCAGTACGACCGGATCGCCAAAACCGGCAACACCGCCGTTGTCGTCGATCTCAGCAGCTGCGCCTCGCGCGGCGTGGTCGAGCCGTTGCCGTCGCCGGGCAAGGCGCAGGTGGAGCCTGACCTGCAGTTCATCGTTTCGCGCACGCAGCTGAATTGCCTGAAGAAGAAGCTGGAGACGCCGGGCATCGTGCTCGACCCGTCCGCCACCATAGAACTGGACAGCTGCGGATGACGAAAGCGGGGGGCAACGCAACGCAGCAGGCAGTGACGGCGCCGGTACCGCAAAAGAAGCCGGTGTCGCTGCCGGAAACCGTCGAAGGCCTGCCGTGGGTGAGCAATCACGAGGTCAAGAAGGAGGCGAACCCATTCACCGATCGCGACTGGCGCATGCTCGTCTATGCCTGGTCCGGATTGCTGGTGCGCCTGGCGATCATCTTCACCTTGATCTTTTCGGTCTACCAGTTCCTGGCGAACCAGGAGCAGAAGCGCGTCGAGCAGACGATGTCGCTGGTCGAGCTCTGGGAAAGCAAGGATTACCAGCAGGCGCAACGGGCCCTCAAGCAACGCCTGGCGGCGCTCAACGCCAAATACGGCAATCTGCTCAGTGCCAATCCGACGCCGACCGAGGAACAGGTGTTCAGACAGCGCATCGGCATCGAAGCGATGAGCGCTACCGGCGGCGACATGCCGCTTGCCGAGTTCAGCGACAATTTCGACCACATCGTCTATTTCCTCAACCGCCTTTCCTTCTGCGTCGAAGGCAGGCTGTGCTCGCGCGACGTCGCCGACTCCTATTTCCGCGACTATGCCGCTTCGTTCTGGAGCTATTTTGCCGGCTATATCGATAAGGAGCGCAAGGCCGGTTCACCGACTTTCGCCCAGCCGATCGAGAACTATGTCCGCCAGGCGCCATCCTCGGCCCAGTCCGAATAATTCCCGAAAATGCGAAAGCCGGCGACGGAAATGCTCCGCCGCCGGCCGGTTTTCCGCGACGATCGCGGCGGAAACTCTGCAGGCCTATTTGTACAGGCTGTTGATCCACTGGACATTGATGGCGTTCAGACGCACGGCGGTATTGGCATCCGGGCTCTCGGCCACGTTCACGCCGGTGATGACGCGCTGCTTGGAGCCATTGTCATAGGCATAGACCGAGCTGCCGCTCGACCCGGGATAGGTGTCGCAGTCGTACTGGAAATACTCGGTGGCGATGTTTTCGGCGTGCACTTCGCAGGTCGCCTTCCACATCGTGCCCATCGGCTTGTCGCCGGGATAGCCGATGATGTTGGCGGTGAAATCGCCGAGGTCGTCATAATTGGCATAGCCGAGCCAGCCGAGGTTGGTGCCGACATCCTGCTTCAGGGTGACGATGCCGAGATCCCATGGCACGACCGAGCCGTAAAAGCCCTGGTAATTGTCGATGAAGCCCTGGATGACATAAGCGCTTTCATAGGTGAAGGCGCCGAACGGCGCGTCGTCGGCAGTCTTGCCGTTGAGAGCCGGCACGAACAGGATATCGTCGAGCCAGGCCTTGTCCTCGTGGCTGTAGAGGCAGTGCGCCGCGGTGAGCACCGTGCGCGGGCCGATCAGCGTCGCCGAGCAGCTGCCATAGCTGCCGCTCTTCGATTTGCCTTCGAGATAGCCGATCGCGGTGAATGGGTAGGTTTTGGTATTCTTGATCTGCTCGCGGTCGTCCGTGCCGAACACCTGACGGCCAGCCTCTTCGCCTCCGCTCAGTCCGGAATTGTCGGACTTCTGCCCGTCGGCGGGCGCGTTCATGTCCTTGATGACAAGGTCCTTCAGCGTCTCGTTCGGGTCAATCTTGATGTCCTTGCCATCGGCGGAGCGGCCGACGATGCCATAGGATTTGACGGCCGTTGCTTCGTCGGTGAGCGGCGCGGCGCGGTTGGCCTCGTCGTCGGTCAGTTTCGGCGGGGCGATTGGTTTCGCCCGGCCGGGCTTGTAATCGCCCGATGTTACATCCCGCATGCTTTCGCCGTTGCCGGCATTGGCGGAACCTGGATCGGCAGCCAAGGCAGGAACCGCCCACATTGCGGTGGAAAGCAACGCGGACGCAATAATGCTATGTGTCAGTTTTGTCATGGTGAGACTCTCCCAAAAGTCAGCAAGGACTGGATCAAGATACAGAAATATTGTCGAGATCGTGGTGGCGCAAAAAAATGAAATTGGTTACCGGTGCCTTTACCGGGCCATTATTCAGTGCAGCCAGTTTAGGTCCTCGCCAAAAATGCCTGCAACGGTATACTGCCTAAAATAATCCAACATTGGCAACGACAAATTGCTTCCACATAGCCCGTGGGGGGCTATAGGATTTTGGGCGGGTTGGCTCGACAGCACGACTAGCAGAAATGGTGCTCGGCTTTGTGACGGATCGTGCTTCGCCGTGGAGCATGATCTCACCGGCCGGTTCCATTTCAGTGGACCATGCGTCGGCGACTGACCTGTCGGGAACATCGTCTCAGGGGGTTCGAGGTGAAGATCATCCATAGGTTCAGACCGATTGCCGCCGCCGCGCTGCTCGGCATCGCGGCGGCCTTGCCGGCCGTCAATTCCGTTCATGCCACGGACGCGGCCGCCCGGCCCGAGGCGGCGATCTCGCCGATGAAACGCGTAGCCGAGGCCAGGGCCAAGGCCAGGGCGGAGAACCCCGACGGCGCCGATCGCGTCTACGGCGGCAAAGAGGCCGAGAAGGGCGCTTACCCGTTCCAGGTGGCATTGCTGACCGCCGGCAAACTGGACAAAAGCCCGGCCTCGCAGGCGAATGCGCAGTTCTGCGGCGGCAGCCTGATCGCGCCGCAATGGGTGCTGACGGCGGCGCACTGCCTCAATGACGACGGCGAGCCGATTTCGCCTGATATGGTCACCGTGCTCACCGGCGCCACCGATCTGAGCGAGGGCAAGCGCTACAAGGCGGTGGAGATCATCGTCAACGAGGGCTACAGCGAGCAGACGCTGGACAACGATCTCGGCTTGATCCGGCTGGCCGCGCCGGCCGATGCCCCGACCATCAAAATTGCCCGTGAGCCGACACCGGACGCCGGCAAGACGACGGTCACCGGTTGGGGCAAGATGCAGGACGGAACGTTTCCCACCGCGCTGATGGTCGCCGACCTGGACCTCCAGCCGAACGCAACCTGCAACAGCGGCATCAAGGCGATTTATGCGCATGATTTGAAGGCAGCGCTCGGCGAGCTCGCCCGCCGCATGCGTTATTCGGAAAGGGGCATCGAGGCGGCCGCCAACGCGATTGCAGCCGATATGGCCGATCCGCTTACCGGCAACATGATCTGCGCCGGCACGGCCAGCGGCGAGCGCGACGCCTGCAATGGCGACAGCGGCGGACCGCTGTTCGTGACCGGCGCCGATGGTCCGGTGCAGGTCGGCGTCGTCAGCTGGGGCGAAGGTCCGGCCGACGGCGGCACCGCCTGCGGCCACAAGAACGCCTACGGCATCTACACGCGGCTGGCCAATTACACCGGCTGGATCGAGGAGAAGATGAAGACGGCGGCGCCCGCAGCGCCCAAAGCCCTCGGCACGGCGCAGAAGCCCGCCACGCCCTGACCGGTGTCATTTGCTGAACCAATGAACAGCGGGAGCAATCCCTCTGGTTCTTTCCCAAAACCCGGTTCTGTCCCAAAAACCTGGGGTCGGGACTAGAACCAGCGATCGCGGCGCTGATCTGTGGCGGCCAGGGTGAGGCCGAGTAGCGCTCCTACGGCCGCTCCGAGGATGAATGCCGACGATATTGTGCCGGGATTCTCCTGGACCACGCCCGACACCGTCTGCGCCCTGTTGCGCAGGGCTTGTGCTGTCCGAGAGGCGCGCTCGGCAGCGTTGTCATACCAGCCGCCGGCGTCTTCGATCGCCTCTTCCGCGCGTTCGGCCAAGGTCCGATTGATCTTGTTGATCTCGCGCCTCAGCTGCGCGACCTGCTTCTCCAGGGCTTCCTGAGCTTCACGTTGAGTCATCTTCGGTGCTGCGGATTCGTTCGGTTCGTCGGCCATTGTAATCTCCTTTGCTCAGGCTCGGCTCAACGGCCGGCCCACTGTGCAGGTTCCTCCGCAAAACGCGTATGTCCGGTGTTTGTTCGGTGAGAAACCGGCTTTTGTCCGGCATGTCTGCGAATTCGGCATCAACATCGGATCGTTCCGGCGCTCCCCGCGTTGGTGAAAACGCCACAAGGGAGGATCCGCCATGGACGACGATCGGCATGAAAAGATTCGGCAGCGAGCCTATGAAATCTGGGTGCGCGAGGGCCGCCCGGATGGCGCGCATGAACGTCATTGGCAGCAGGCGAAGCAACAGCTTGGCCTCGACGACGCGGACGTTCCGGCGGGAACGATCGCCAGCTCCGACGTTCTGACGGTCGAGGCACTGGCGATGCGCACCGGGATAACCGGTGATCAGGCGCAAGAGCTGATCGACAGGCTTGGCAACGACAGGGCGACGCTGGAGGAAGCCGCGCGGAACCTCAAGGCAGCCGAAAGCTAGCCGCTGGCTGTCGAGGTCGAAGACGGCTGCCAACTGAAGTGGCAAATCTGACCCCGCGCACGCGAGTTGCCGGACTTATTGTATCCCACGGCATCATCGCCGCGTCCGCATGCGCCGACCGCGGTCGGCGCCAGGACGCTGGCCTATGATGCCGAAATAAATTTTGATAAGGATTGCAGATGTACTGGAGAGTAGAGGAAGATGTATTGAGGTACCGTCCACCTCTTGTCGGCAGTGCGCGATGTCGGGTTGGACCCTGTGCGCGCGGGACTGGTGAGGCAGGCGGCCGATTGGCCTGGTCAAGCGCCCGGGCGCATCTGACGGATCAACTCGACGGCGTTGTGGATCTGAGACCGATGAAGGACCGGCTGCCATCGTCGACGGGCTGTTCGATTTGCTCGACACGGATGTCGCGGCTCAAAAAGGTGCACCGTCACCGTAATTAAATTTCACCAGTTACCGGGCGGACTGTACTGAATGATAGCGATCTTGCCTACTATGCTGTAAATCCATTCAATTCATTGAGGTTTCCGTAATGAGTAATCGGATATCGTGGATTGAGAATACCGAAGTAACTTTGATTAGAATCGAATTGTATTCGGTTGTGATTGAAGCTTTGTCCTTAGACATGGGAGATAGGATATCGATAGATATAAATAGCGATTTTAAAATCTATATTTCAGATGAGCTCTCAAAGTACGATGTCGTAAAACACAACGGATCACTTCCAATTCTTTGGAAATTAATAGGTATGAGCATAGTTTCCGTAAAATTCGATCAAGACGCCCTCGAAATAGAGCTCAACGACGGCGTACGCATCTCTGTCGAACTAGAAATTGGAAAGTTGGAGCAAGTTAGCTTTCGCCGCACAAAGCCAGATACACTCGAACACCTTCCCTGAAGCCCGGCAGAAATTACGGTGACAGTGCACTCTTTACTATGTTCGCCCGGCTGTCGTTGTGTAGATTGACCGCGTGGCTCAAATGCTCGCATCGTCGTTCCCGGTCTGAGTCGTGGATGCCGTCATCGCCTACTTCCTCGGCGGCCCCTTGCGCTCGGCCGATGCCGCCCAGAGATTGATGTCCGACTCGCGGGCAAAGGTGTCGATCTCGGCGAGTTCGGCATCGCTGAAGTCGAGCGCCTTCAGCGCGCCGACGCAGTCCTCGACCTGTTCCGGCCGGCTGGCGCCGATCAGCGCCGATGTGACCCTGCCTCGGCGCAGCACCCAGGCCAGCGCCATCTGCGCCAGCGTCTGGCCGCGGCGACGGGCGATGACGTTCAGCGCCTCGATATTGGCGATCGATTTGTCGTTGATGAATGCCGGGCGCAGCGACTTGCCCTGGCTGGCGCGGCTGCCATCGGGGATGCCGCCGAGATATTTGTCGGTCAGCATGCCTTGCGCCAGCGGCGAGAACACGATCGAGCCGACACCAAGCCCCTCCAGCGTATCGAGCAGGCCATCATCCTCGACCCAGCGGTTGAGCATCGAATAGCTCGGCTGATGGATCACGCAAGGCGTGCCGAGCTGCTTCAATATGTCGGCGGCCTCGCGGGTGCGCTGCGAATTATACGAGGAAATGCCGGCATAGAGCGCCTTGCCCGAGCGCACCGCGTGATCGAGCGCGCCCATCGTTTCCTCCAGCGGGGTGTCGGGGTCGAAGCGGTGCGAATAGAAGATGTCGACATAGTCGAGCCCCATCCGCTTCAGGCTCTGGTCGAGGCTGGCCAGCACATATTTGCGGCCGCCCCATTCGCCATAAGGTCCTGCCCACATTTCGTAGCCGGCCTTGGTCGAGATGATCAGCTCGTCGCGATAACCGGCAAAGTCCGTCCGCAGGATCTCGCCGAACGCCCGCTCCGCCGAGCCGGGCGGCGGGCCGTAATTGTTAGCGAGATCGAAATGCGTGATGCCCAGATCGAAGGCCCTGCGCGCGATCGCATGCTTGGTTCTATGCGGCGTGTCGTCGCCGAAATTATGCCACAGCCCAAGCGAGATCGCCGGCAGCTTCAGGCCGGACCGCCCGCAGCGATTGTAGACCATCTTGTCGTAGCGGTTTTCGGCGGGGACATACGGCATGGGAAATCCTCAAATCGAAACGAGCCCGACGGCGGCCGCCGCGACAGTGGGGCAGTCGAGCTTGCCACCCTTAGCCTCTCCCCGCGCAAACGGGGAGAGGCTTTTTGCGGTGCTTGGGAGGCGCGCCGCCTACTTGGTTTTCTGCTTCGCCAGCAGCTCCTTCGCCGCCTTGACGCCGAGCGCCGCGGGCCGCTCGCAGCTGGTCTGCATGGCGACGAACTTTCCGGTCTCGCCCGAACGCAACAGGCCGGTCATGACGTCGACGGCATGCAGCGCCAGTTCCATCGAGCAGCGGTGCGGCCGACCTTCCCTGATCGCGATCGCCATGTCGGCCAAACCGGCGGTGCGGTAGTTGGCCATCATGCCTTGCGAATGCATCTCGTTGGGCACGCCGAACGGATGCGGCCATTTCGGCAGCTTCTTCACCGGCTTGGCGGCATCGGTGTAGCGCACCTCGCCGCCGAAGAAGTTCGGATCCGGCACGAACACCGTGCCCGCCTCGCCATAGAGCTCCATCGGCGCGTGGCCGTGGCTCCAGACATCCCAGCTGGTGTTGAGCGTCACCACGGCGCCGTTCTCGAATTCCAGCACGCCGTGGATCGTCGTTGGCGTGGAGACCGGGATCTTTTCGCCGGCGCGCGGCTTCGAGCTGATGATGCGTTCCGTCATCGGGATCGAAGCGAAGGCGGCGACCCGCTTCACCGGCCCGATCAGCTGGATCAGGTTGGTGATGTAATAGGGTCCGATGTCGAGCACCGGCCCGGCGCCCGGCTGGAAGAAGAAGTCCGGATTGGGGTGCCAGTGCTCCATGCCATGGCTCATCACATGACAGGTCCCGCTGGTGATCCTGCCGAGCCTGCCGGTGTCGATCAGGTCGCGGACAAGCTGGTGCGCGCCGCCGAGGAAGGTGTCGGGCGCCGAACCGATGCGCAGCCCCTTGCTTTCCGCCCGTTTTTTCAGGTCGAGCCCTTCCTTGACCGACAGCACGAAGGGCTTCTCCGAATAGACGTGCTTGCCGGCGTCGAGGATCTGCTTCGACACCTCGTAATGCACCGCCGGAATGGTCAGGTTGACGATGATGTCGATATCGTCGGCCTTAAGCAGCCCCTCGACGGTCTCGGCGCGCAGTTTGAACTCTTTTGCCCGCGCTTTCGCCGCTTCCATGTTGATGTCGGCGCAGGCGCGCATCTCGATGCCGCGAAACAGCGGTGCCAGCGAGAAATACGCCTTCGAGATGTTGCCGCAGCCGATAACGCCGATGCCAAGTTTTGTTGCCATGCTGGTGTGCTCCTAATAGGTCTTGGCGGCTGCGATCGAGCGGCGGGCGAAGCGCTCGATATCATTGGGATTGTCCTGTTCCATGACGTAGTATTTTGCGGCGCTTTTGGCGCGCAGCGCCTTGATCAGGCCGGGCCAGTCGATGGTGCCGTGGCCGACATCCGACCAGCCGTCCTCGTCGAGGCCCTCGCCCGGCTTGGCCAAGTCCTTGACATGGACGGCGACGATGCGCTTGCCGTGCTTCTCGATCCAGGGCAGCGGATCGACGCCGCCGCGCACCACCCAGGCGACGTCCATCTCCCAGCCGATGTCGGGCGCGGAGGACAGGATATGGTCCTGCGGCACCGAGCCGTCGGCGAGCGCCTTGAACTCGAAATCATGGTTGTGCCAGGCAAAGCCATAGCCGGCTTTCCTGGCCGTCTCGCCGACCTTGGCCAGGCGTTCGCCGAAGCCGCGCCAGCCGGCTGTGTCGGCCGGCCTGAACTCGGCGTTCAGGAACGGGCAGATGAGCAGCGTGATGCCGAGCGCGTCGGCCGTCCTGCACACGCCGTCGAAATCCTTCTCGAGCGCGTCGATCGAGAAATGCCCGGTCGGCATGGCGAGCCCGTTCTTGTCGAGCTCGGCACGGAACGCCTTGGGATCGTCATAGACGCCGCCGAACCCTTCGACTTGGCTGTAACCAAGCTCCCCCAGCATCTTGAGCACGCCCTCCCAGGGCTGGAAATTGCGGGCGCTGTAAAGTTGGAATGACCAGTTCATCGTCTCTGTCCGTTTTCTTGTGGATGGTTAGTTTGGGGGGATGAGTCTTGCGGGAGTAGAAGAGTCTTGGGAGGCTAAATCATGCTCTAGAGGCGGTTACCTGTGGCGGCGTCGAAAAGCGAGGCGCGCATCGGGTCAAAACCGATGCCGACCGCCTCGGCGTTGTTTGGCGTGCGCTCGGCTGTCACCCGCACCGTGAAATTCTGGCCGGCGAGCTTCAGCCAGACCAGCGTGTCGGAACCCATGGGCTCGACGACCTCGACATTTGCCGTGGCTGCGAACGGCCATCCCGTGCCGCTGTTGAACGCCACGTGCTCGGGGCGGATGCCGAACACGGCCGGCCCTGGCACCGGGTCCTTCTCGAAAGCATAGGTGGCAAGCGGTATCCGCACATCTTCGGCGACGAAGTGCCAGTCGCCTGCCGCTTGCTCCAGTCTGCCGTCGAGGAAGTTCATTGCCGGCGAACCCAGGAAGCCGGCGACAAACCGGTTGACCGGCCGGTTATAGATGGTCTGCGGCGCATCGAGCTGCTGGATGACGCCGCCCTTCATCACCGCGATACGGTCGGCCAGCGTCATCGCCTCGATCTGGTCGTGGGTGACGTAGATCATGGTGTTCTCGAGCTTGCGATGCAGCAGCTTGATCTCGACGCGCAATTCCGCGCGCAGCTTGGCGTCGAGGTTGGAGAGCGGTTCGTCGAACAGAAAGACATCGACGTCACGCACAAGTGCGCGCCCGATCGCCACGCGCTGGCGCTGGCCGCCGGACAGCGCCGCCGGCTTGCGATGCAAAAGCGGTTCGATCTGCAGGATCTCGGCGGCCCGGGCGATGCGCTTGGCGATCTCGTCCTTGGCGAGGCCGGCAACGCGCAGCCCGAACGACAGGTTCTTCTCCACCGTCATCTGCGGATAGAGCGCGTAGGACTGGAACACCATGCCGATGCCGCGATCCTTGGGCTCTTCCCAGGTGACGTTCTTGCCCTTGATGAAGATGCGGCCTTCGGAAACGTCGAGCAGCCCGGCAATGCAGTTGAGCAAGGTCGACTTGCCGCAGCCGGACGGGCCGAGCAGCACGATGAATTCGCCTTCGGCAACATCGAGGTTGAGCGTCTGCAGCACCGATATCGCACCGAAATTCAGCGACAGGTTCTGGATCGAGACGCTGGTGCCGTTTGCCGCAATGCTGCCGTTTGCGTTCATCGCCATCATCCTTTCACCGCGCCGGCGGCGATGCCGCGCACAAACAATTTTCCGGACAGGAAATAGACGATCAGCGGCACCAGGCCGGTCAGGATGGTGGCTGCCATGTTGACGTTGTATTCCTTCACGCCTTGCACCGAGTTGACGATGTTGTTGAGCTGCACCGTCATCGGATAGGTGTCGGGGCGGGTGTAGACGACGCCGAACAGGAAGTCGTTCCAGATGCCGGTCACCTGCAGGATGATGGCGACGACAAAGATCGGCAGCGACATCGGCAGCATGATGCGGAAATAAATGCCCCAGAAGCCGGCGCCATCGACACGCGCTGCCCGGAACAGCTCCTCCGGCATGGAGGTAAAGTAGTTGCGGAACAACAGTGTGAGGATCGGCATGCCGAAGATGGAATGGACGATCACCAGGCCGCTGAGGCTGCCGTAAAGGCCGACTTCGCGCAGGATGATGACGATCGGATAGATCATCACCTGATAGGGGATGAAGGCGCCGACGATCAGGATGATGAAGAAGGTGTCGGCACCTTTGAAGCGCCAGTTGGCAAGCGCATAGCCGTTCACCGAGGCGAGCGCGATCGACAGGATCACCGACGGGATCGTGATGCGCACCGAATTCCAGAAGCCACGCGACAGCCCGTCGCAGTTGAGCCCGGTGCAGGCGCTCGACCAGGCCTTGACCCATGGCTCGAAGGTGATCTCCATCGGCGGCGAGAAGATGTTGCCGAGGCGTATCTCGGGCATGCCTTTGAGCGACGTCACCACCATCACATAGAGCGGCAAAAGATAGTAGAGCGCCACCACGATGAGCGTGCCGTAGAGGAAGATGTTGCGGCGCGAGAACATATGCCGCGGCTTCGGCCCGCTCGGCCCGTACGCTTCGAGCGTGCCGGGGCCGGCCGGCAAGGAAACGGTATGGTCAGACACGCTTCTTGCCTCCAAACTCGAGATAGGCCCACGGCACGATGACGATGATCACCGACAGCAGCATCATGGTCGAGGCGGCGAACCCCTGACCGAGGTTCTGGGCGAAGAACATGTAGTCATAGACATATTTGGCCGGGACTTCGGAGGCGATGCCGGGCCCGCCGCTGGTCTGGGCGACAACCAGGTCATAGATCTTGACGATACCGGCAGCGATGATGACAAGCGTGGTGATGAAGACCGGCCGCATCATCGGTATGATGATGAACAGATAGGTCTTCCAGGTCGGTATCCCGTCGACCCGCGCTGCCTTCCAGATATCCTCGTCGATCCCGCGCAGGCCGGCCAGCATCAGGCACATGATGAGCCCGGTGCCCTGCCAGAGAGCGGCGATCAATATGCCGTAGATGACGATGCTGGAATCATAGAGCGGATTGAAGCTGAAGCTCGTCCAGCCGAGGCTGCGCACCACTCCCTGGATCCCGAACTCGGGGTTGAGCAACCACTGCCAGACGAGGCCGGTGACGATGAAGGAGAGGGCGAAGGGATAGAGGAAAATGGTCCGGAACGTGTCCTCGAACCGGATCTTCTGGTCGAGCAGGGCGGCAAGCAGGAAGCCGATCACCAGCGAGAACAGCAGCGACAGCACGCCGTAGATCAGCAGGTTCTCGATCGAGACCAGCCAGCGCGGCACCGACCACAGCCGGTAGTACTGGTCGAGCCCGACGAAATTTAGCCGTGGCAGGAGCTTCGAACTGGTGAAGGAATAAAGCACCGTCCACGCGCTGCCGCCGACAAAGATCACCAGCGCTGTGAGGATCATTGGGATCGAGGCGATCTTCGCATTGAGGTTGCGAAAGAGTTGGCTAGGGCGTTCGCTCTTGCTCATCTGCACAGCCGCTTTGGATCGGGTAAGGGCCGGAGGGTCAAGAGGCCTTGACCCGAGCTCCCGACCCTGCGTTTGCAGGGGCGGGAGTGAGGCGGTCGGTCGATCGCTCAATCGGCCGAACCGACAATGGCGGCGAAGCGCTTCTGCGCATCTTCCACGGTCATGTCCTGCTTGGCGAAGAACTCGGAGAAAAGATCCTCCTTCTGCTTCTGGGTATCCTGCGAAAGCAGCTGGTCGGTCCAGGGCATGACATTGCCCTTGGCGAGAATTTCGAGCCCCTTCTTCATGCAGTCGTTCGCCGCCTTGAGGTCGACGTCGCCGCGTACCGGCAGCGAACCTTTCTTGAGATTGAAGGCGACCTGCGTCTTGGGATCGAGCAGCGTGTGGGCCAGCACTTCCTGTGCCTTCGATTTTTCGGGATCCTTCAGCAGCGGGAAGTAGAAAGCGTCGCCGCCGGTGGCGATCATCTCGTTGAGACCGAGGCCCGGAAGGCAAGTATAGTCCTTGCCGGCGACCTGACCGGCAACCTGGAACTCGCCCTGCGCCCAGTCACCCATGATCTGGCCGCCGGCCTTGCCGGTGATGACCAGATTGGTGGCCTGGTTCCAGTCCTGCACATTGGTGTTCTTGGCCATCTTGCGGGCGTCGTCCGCGGCCTTGAAGACCTTGGCGACCTCGGGCCCAGCGGCGAATTCCGCGTCCTTGTCCTTGTAGACCTTGAGGAAGGCGTCGGTGCCGCCGACCGCCGCAAGCAGCACGTCGAAAGCGCCGGAGGCCTGCCAGGGCTGGCCGCCGACCGCGAGCGGCTGGATGCCTGCTTTTTCAAGCGCGGGCGCCGCAGCGACATATTCATTCCAGTTCTTCGGCACCGGCACGCCGGCCTTTTTGAAGGCCGCATTCGACAGCCACAGCCACTGCCAGGAGTGGATATTGACGGGCACGCAATAGATCTTGCCGTCGAGGGTACAGCCGTCGAGCAGGCTCTTCGGCTGCACGATTTCCGTCCACTTTTCCTTGGTGGCGAGATCGGTGAGGTCGCGCATCAGCCCGGCCTGCACCAATTCTTCCGCCTGCCGGCCGTGATTGAACTGGGTCGCGCCCATCGGATCGCCGCCGGTGATGCGGCTGATCATGATCGGCCGCGCCGTGCCGCCGGAGCCGGCGATGGCGCCGTCAACCCAGTGATTGCCGGTTGCGTCGAAAGCCTTGGCGAGTTCGGCGACCGCTGCCGCCTCGCCGCCGGAGGTCCACCAATGGGTGACTTCCAGATCCGTCGCGGCCGCCGGGCCGGCAAATTGCAGCGCGGTCGTCACCGCCAGCGCGGCAGTCATGAGTTGGTATCGCATTTCGTTCCTCCCAGAATCTGAAACGTTACAGATTTTCGATACGGCAATTGCTTGAGGCGCGCAACCCCTCAGGCGAAGGTGGCATCAAGTTTTTTCGAAGCGCGAATAAAATCGCGCGGCTCGTCGGCCTACCGCATCGCAACAAGAGGGGTTGCACTGCAAAATGCAATGCTGCGACGCCAGAAAACCGGAAAAGCCCCTTCTGTCGCTCTTTTTTGCGCCGACCGGAGTGCCGCTCGTTTTGCGCCTATCACCAGTGATATCGCCACGGCAGTGACAATCTGTAACGTTTCAGTATATAGCGGTCTCATTCGGTGAAGGCCCGCGGCGTACCCGCGGCCCGCCGATTGCCGGCCTGCCCGGCAACTGCTATGCGCCTGACGGGGCGGGATGAATGAACAGGCATCAAAAAGAGAAGGCCGACGAAGCGTCGGGCCAGGGCCGGCCGACACTGAAGACGCTCGCCTTCATGACCGGGCTGGGCGTCACCACCGTGTCGCGCGCGCTGAAGGACGCCCCCGAGATCGGCGCCGAGACCAGGCGGCGCGTCCAGCTTGTCGCCAAGCAGATCGGCTATCGGCCCAACCGTGCCGGCGTACGCCTGCGCACCGGCAAGACCAATGTCATCAGCCTGGTGCTCAACACCGAGCACGAGATTATGAGCTTTGTCTCGGACATCATCTACGGTGTTTCGGAAGTCATCGCCGACACGCCCTATCATTTGATCGTGACGCCCTATTCGCGCTCCCAGGATCCGCTCGACCCGATCCGTTACCTCGTGGAAACCGGTTCAGCCGACGGCGTCATCATTTCGCGCACGCAGCCGAACGATCCGAGGGCCCGTTATATGCTGGAGCGCGGCATCCCCTTTGCCACGCATGGCCGCACCGATATGGGGCTGATCCATCCCTACCATGATTTCGACAATTACGCTTTCGCAGCCGAGGCAGTGCGCCATCTGGCCGGCCTCGGCCGTCGCCGCCTGGCTCTGTTGGCGCCGCCGGTCGAGCTGACCTATCACGGCCACACGCTCGCCGGCTTTGCCGATGCGCTGAGCGAGGTCGGCGCCAGCGAAATCCCGTTCAACACCGTTTCGATCGATCATTCGATCGAGCAGATCAGAATGCGGACCGCGCAGCTGATGCGCCGCGAAAGCCGCCCGGACGGTTTCATCAGCAGCGCCGCCGCCGCGACGCTCGCCATCGTCGCCGGCATCGAAGACGCCGGCCTCAAGCTTGGCCGCGATGTCGATGTGGTGTCCAAACAATCGTCGGAGCTTCTGCACCTGTTTCGCAGCGAATTGCTGGTCGTCAACGAGAACTTCCGACTGGCCGGCGCCGAACTCGCCCGCTCGGTGCTGGGCTGGATCGGCGGCGCCGCACCCGGCACCCTGCAAAGCCTGAGCGAGTCGGGCGAAGTGCAGGCCTATCGCCGCCCGGCGTGAGCGGGATACGTTCAGATTGAACTCCCGCTCCATCTATTTGTCATAGCCGCATTTCTGCGGCGCCAAGTGATTCCACTTGGCTGCAAAATGCGCGCTGCTGACTGGCAACCTTGGGGCCGGGGCCGACCGACCGATGTGGGGAGGCATTTGGTTGAAGCGGACGTTTCGCAGAGGCCCCTATCCCCCGACGTGTCCGCCCATTGCGTCACCTCGACGCGAACCTCGGAAACCGGCCACCGGATCGCGATCGGACCAACCCGAAGCGCCATAGAGATTGTCGCGACGCTAGATGCCGCGGTATTGCTCGGCCACAACCAATCGCAGGTGGTTGGCCATGCTTCCTGTCGTCTATGCCTGGTGGGCGGTGGACTGGGGGCTTGTGGGGCCTGAACGATGGTGCTTACGTCGCGATGACGGTGGGAGAGACAATGCCGAAGAAATACACGCACACTGCGGCCTTTGCGCATTTCGGTACAGTTCCGGTTAACGTGCAGTGGAGTTGGTCGGCTCGAAATGAGGGGACTAAGACCGTTGCCGTTACCCTTTGGCAGGACGAGTTCAAAAAATCGCCAGACGGTCGCCTTGTTTATGAGCGCGGACCTATTTGGGATGACAGCAAAACCAGTCGTGGCCACTACGAGTTGATGGAAAACCTCAGGTGGGCGCTCGATCACTGCGACGGGTGGGTAAAGGTGATCATCGCTATCGCGAAGGACAAGAATGCCAAACCGAGATCAATTAAGGATTGCGCGCCGACAAAGATGCAGGTGAAGGTCATGCAACTAGACGAAGGCAGTGGCGAGTTCTCACTGGAAGCTTTCGGCCTCTAGGAGCATGCCATGACTGGTTACTCTCAGGGGTGAGCGGTGCCGCCGTTAAGCGACGAGGCTGTTTGCTATAAAAGGATCAGGCGGGCTCTGGCTCATCTCCGAGATCGAGCAGCAGATCGTGGACACTTTGAATTTCAGGCGTCAAGTCGTCCAGTGAGAGCAGGTCAGAGCCTTCGAGACGTATTATTCGAGGATCACGGACCCTCGGCAATCGCTCCCGACGACTGGTAGGAGTTTCAAAGTCGCAGCTTAAATCAGCAAATTCGATAACAGCGCCCTCACGGTCACCGGTCGCATAGGCGTGATGGATGAGCGATAGTAGAATTGTTATTGTGCGATCTTCGAACCGAGTTCTTCTAGGCGAAGGGAACTGAAATATGAGCTCGCCATCTTTGACAAGTTCGCACTCCAAGCCAATGGCCGCTGTTCTTTTCAGCCCCAAAGGCAGATTCTTTGGAGGATGGTCATAAGCCGCATATCCTTTTGAGCGAACCATGTCGAAGAGGTGCAAAGCAGCATCGATATTGATCGCCTCGTCTACGCCCTTACAGGCCGTCTTTATATGACGCTCCAGATCGGATCGTCCGACAGGTGGGGAAGGGTCCAAGCCTCTTCTGACACCATAGATCGTGGGTATAGCCGCACGAAAATACCTATAGCTGGGAAACTTTCCGCCCTTCACGGCACGCCGAAGGTATTCTCTCAGCCAATCTTTCCGAGCGCTCGGGGGCAATGTCACCGCTTGCGCAAGGTCGATAAACTGTATTCGATTGAGAAGGCCGATGGCCTTACGCTTCATCTGTCCCAATGAAAGCCCCTACGCGATCTGCAAACCTTCAAAAAACGACCTAATGAGGTCATCCTTGATTCGCATACCGACGTTAACACGGGTTTTGGCTGATTCGACAGTTCGAGACCATGGTGTTCCAGGTCTATGCGTAAGGTCTACCAGAGCAAAGCTTGGGATTTCGAGATAATTGTAGAGGTGCCGTTCGATCGTCGTAACCGCGGCATTGTCAGTTAGTCTCGGGAAGGCCGTTGATGTCCGCGCTACCGGATCGAATTTTTGTGCCATTTCGTCAATGGGGTGATCTCCAAACCTCTTATACTCGTCGTACACGACCCGCTGAACTGGTCCGAAATCCCATGCCTCAAACTCTGTTTTGATTAACGGCTTCCCGTGTTCGACGAGATGGTGCCCGTGCAAAAAATACAGTATTTTCTGCACGTCAATCTGTGTCAGTTGAAGGTTCTCTTCCCATGCTCGAATGAGAACCTCATTCGCGATAATTCGGGCATCAAACATATTTCTCGTCCATTTGCAGCTTACCTATAATGGTGAATAGCGAGTTAAGATGGATTTAACATTTCTAGGCCGGCATTCCTAGTTTCGCTCCTTCGGCTAGAAACTTCGCTGACCTCAAGGCGGCGCTGCCGGCCGGCGACTACGCGGTCGTCTCGGAGAAGTCGGACAACAGCTCGAAGGAGGGCACGGTGACGGTCAAGGCCGGCGAGCGAACCGAACTGACGATCCAGTAGGACGCAATTCGACACCGGTGGTCGATTGCTCGCGACGGAAACGCGCCCAGCCTTGAAGGCGAGATATCGAGGCGATCGACTCCGCGCCTGACAACCCGCCGCGATAGCGCAATAGGCCAAAGCTGTGAGGATCAGCCGCCGTCTTCTGCGTCGGGATCGGGCACTAAGGTCGGCCACGGCTTACCGGACGCCAGATCAGGATGGCGCGGCTCGTCTTTGGGCGCACCGTTTTCGTCGCGAACGCGGTCGATTTCACGGAGCACGCGCGCGGCGGAATCATGAGGCCCGCCATCCGTCGTCATCGCCAAGAGCTTCCGCCGCAGCTCAGTTGCTGCAACGGGAAGTACATCGAACCCGCCGCGCCAGTGTTCGGAGGGAACGTGCTCGGTGACAGCTCTCTGAATGGTTTGCCATGAGATCAACGGGCGCTGAAGCTCATTTTCCAGCTCCACGAGCAATAGTAAACCGTTAGGGTCGTTACCCTCAGCCACGGCGCTCGCCAGCAGCGCGGCCTTTGGCGAAATGCCGTCTTTCAACAGGCCGTATGCGTAGTCGCGCAGTTCTGAATGCGTACTCAGCAACCCGGCGATTTCCTGCGACGTGTGCCAGCTATCGCGCCCGTCGACTTTGCCCTCAATGACCAGATCGAGATAGCGGCGCGCCGATGTGGGCGTGCCCCGACGCCTCACGGCATCACACCATGCGTGATTGGTGTAGAATGCGCCATCATTCTCAGCGAGCTTGAACAGCGCTTCCTCGATCTCCGGCGTCTGCACTGTCTCGGTGGCGCGGATCATCTCTTCGAGAAAGTGCGGCTCGCGCTGCTGTCGCGGCAATTCCGCGATCGTGTCGGCGAACCGCGCTGGATGGTCGGTGAATGGCAGCAGAAGGAGCCATGCCTTTAACTGCCAACCGTCATCCAGAATCCAACTGTGCTTCTTCGCATCCTCTAAGACTTCATTGATCCCGGCTTGCACGACGCAAAGCGGGATTGTCTCGCCGGAGAGGATCAGGTTCAGCACAAAATTTGATCGCGCCCCCTGCGGTGAGATCAACAAGAGCGCGTTGATCGTCTCAGGGCGCTCGCCGTGCGGCAGGCGCACGGCGTGAATAGCCAGCTTGATAGCGTGCTTCTTCTGCGCCTCGGTTACGCCCTCGGCGATAAGCGGTGCAATCGCCTCGAATATAGCCTCGGCTTCGTTGCATGTCAGCGTGGCGCGACGGGCGCGCAGCGCGCGCATTTCCTCCACGCGGGAAAAGTCCACGCTTCCACGGAAGCGTGGATCGCTCTTGGGTTCGTTCGTGAGAATCCATTGCACCTTGAGCACGAGCGCAGCGGTTTCGCCGAAATGCTCGTCGGGCAAATAGCTGACCATCAGCGCCGTCGTCTCTGGCGCATTGATCGCTGTGAACGCTTGCTGATACCTGTTCAGATAGTTCATGCGCGCTTCATTCGTCGCCTTGCCTCGCCAGCGTTCGGCCTCGGCCTGCTCGTGGAAGGCGCGGTAGCGGCGCAATTCGTCGTCGAGCAGCCGCTTGAGCATCGGAAGCAGCGCGACTGACGGGAAATGGCCGATGAGGCCGGCCACCGCGAACAGTTGGCCCCGCGTGGCGTTATGGCCGCTCGCGATCAGCCGGTCGCCCCATTGCTCGACCAACTGCATTACAGCTGCATCCGCTTCCTTTGGAAACGGGCGCGCTCTCTCGCCTTCCCCATCACGGCGGCACAGCAGGTCCGCGAGTTCACGGATGTCGTCATTGCTGGTCGGGACAGAGCGCTCCTGGACGGCGGCGACAAGGCTCGCACCGGGCGCGTGCGCGATGCGATCGCGAAGGCCGTAGTAACGGTCGCTCAAGCTTTTCTCGTATTTGCCGAGCTGCCTGATCTCAGCGAGCACGGCGAGCTTGGCGTCGATGAGTTTGCCGACGCTGCCAGGACCGAGGACGGATGCGGCGGCCTCGGCGCGGCTATCCCTCCGCTCTTGTGGGGATAGCACCATATCTAGAAGGGCGTCGTCTTCGACTACGATCCCAGAAGCGGCCAAGATGTTGTCCGCTCCATAGAACAGCTCGCGTCCCTCGCGCAGGCGCCTGAGCAATCCCAGCGCGACCGCTTGCTCGTACTGCTTGCGGGCCTCGTAGATCAGCCTGGCTTCGGCGTCTCGCTTGCGTTCAATTTCAATGGTCGCGACGAGCGCGGTAAGCTCCGCGCTATGATCTTTGCCATCGCGCGCGTACACGATCGCGTGCAACCGCTCGTAATCGGAAATCTCATTTTCGGCACGCGCACGCGCCGCCGCCAGCCGGTCTTGCACAGCCTTGTCGTCAATCTCTTCGAGATGGCTCCTTCGGTAGACGAGGTCGAAGGTGTCGTCATCGGCCGTGCTCAATACGTCCGCGACATGGCGATCCGCGCGGCGGAAGGACATTCCGCCGAGGGCTTCGGCCTTCAGTTCGGGGTCAGGGTCGCACTTCGCGATTTGTGCCGCAAGGTCGAGCCCGTCCATTCCGCTTCTGTGGGCGATCTCGGAAACAACCGTCGCCCGAACCTTCAGAGGCAGCGCAAGGATGTCCTTCATGGCATTCGGTCCGAGCACCGACGGGCGGAACCGGCGCGCCGCGCGCAAGGCCGGAAGGCTTATCTGTTCGTTCTCGTTCGTGATGAGCGGCCACACCAGGTCGCGGAATTCGGAGCGGCCCGACGTGACCATGAAGCGCACGGCGCGATCGATTTTTCCGGGGGTGTGCCACCGCCGGACCAGTTTCTGGATTTCCTCGGAAATCTGCGCCCACACCGCGTCGGTCGAGCGGAAAATCATATCCGCCGCCAAGATCGGATCGACCTCGAAGGCGGCGAGGATCGCGACGCCGCATGCCTTCTGCTGTTTCTCGTCGCCGCGCGCCATGCGCTCCACGGCGAAGAGGATCGGTTCCTCCCACGGCGTCGAGTTCAGAATGTCGGCTTTCAGCTTTTGAAGCGCGTTCGCGTCGACCACGCTTTCCAACATCGCGCGCTCGACATCCCTTGACGCGTACCACTCCTGAAACTGCTGGTGGTGGAAGTGATAGCGAACAGGTTCGCCCGTCCGCACCAGCAAATGGTGGCTCACAAGTGCATCAAGCACGTCGCTCGGCTGCGGCTTGATCGTCAGCTGACCGTCGGCGACCAAAAACTCATCCGTTTGCGAAATCGAGCGACGCGCGTTGGTGTCCGGGATCGATGTGTTGGCTGCGCGCGTCGCGGTGACAGCCAAGTCGCTCAAAAAGATCCCTTGCAGGCCATGCGTAACCGCCTTCAGCGGCTCCGTATGCTGGGCTTGCCGCTCATGCGCCTCGATGAAGCGGCGCAGCACTTCTTCCTTGGTGCGCGGGAACGGCTGCCCGTCGGGCAGGGAGAGCAGCGCTGTCAGATAGAGCGGCGTCGTTACGAGTTCGCGCACGCCGGGGGTTCGCCACGCCTCATCGACAAGACGAACACCGTGTTCGCCCTTGATCTCGCGCGCGATATCCAATTGCTGCTGTTCGCTGAGTTCAAGGACAGTCAGCAGTTGGCCGTCAAACGGCACGTCAGAAATTTCCGGACGAGTCGTGGCGACAAAGGTCGCTGCGGGCAATTCCGCGCGAAGGCTCTGTATTTCAGTGCGAGCCCTGCGACGCGCGTCACTGCCAAGCTCATTCCAGCTATCGAACATGAACACGACGCCCGGCTGCTCGGCCACGGCGCGGAGATCGATCTCCGTGAAACCTCTAAACGCGGGCCTGCGCAGGATCGCCTCAATGAGCGTAAGACCTCCGGTCGACCAGTCCGAAAGGGAAACCACAAGGGGCGTGCCACTCGCGGCGCTCACAGAGGATTCCGCCAACTGAAACAGCGCCGATGTCTTACCCGTGCCCGGCGGCGCAACGATCACCAGATCGTCCAAAGTGCCCAGCGTTTGACCGAGTGCGCTCGCAAGAACGGGTTCCGGTTGGCCTTTCACTTCGAGCATCAGGCTGACGTTCGTCGGCGGCCATTTGTTCGAGCGCTTGAAAACGTCAAGGTCGCCCGCCGCCGCCTTTTGCAGACGCGCGCCAATTTCTCCAACGGTCGGCGGCATGGTGGGTCCGAAAGGGACTTTGTGGATGATGCTACGCCACATGTCCTCCGCGTGCTTGCGCTTCCAGCTGTTCAAGACATTCTCGGAGAATGCTGGGTCATCCGAATCGATCGCCTTGGCGCAGTCCTGGCAAAGCCAAATGCCGTTCTCATGCGACTTCCGCTGTTCGTGCGTCATGTCGGCGCGATAGCGACGCGCGCTGGGTCCGGACGCTGCGGCGCAGATATGAGCGGCGACGCCAATGTTCACGTCTTTCGCGCCGTCACTCGTCGGCGCTGACGTTAAATGCCTGCAACTAGGGTTGCTGCAATGATACCGGGCTTGCTTTGCAAGCCGGTTCTTGGTCGCCTGAGAGAAGTCGTCTCTGTTGCCGTTCTTCGCCATCTGTCGCGCTGCACTTGGGTTTCTCCGACCCGGAATCCATAGCAGATCGCACGAAGACCTCTAACAGCCACTTGCCGCGCTTCACTCTTGAGTGCGCGCTTTATTCGACGTTGAGGCGCATGCAACATCCGGATCCCACCGGCCCGCTTTGCCTGGACGAACGACTGCTTCTGCAATTCGGCGCAAGCTCAGTGAGCGGCGGACATGAGGCGCAGTCCCGACGTCCAGATGGCGAACCGCCGGACCGGCCCGAGAACTCCCAACGGCGCGCTTGAGATCACCCGCGCGGCTCTACTAGTCCGAAAACCTCACGCTCACGCCGCGCTGGCGAAAATAGGCCTGCATCAACTTGCGCCCCGAGCGGTTGTTCTGCGCCAACTTGGTCGGATCGAACACCGCCTGTTTTATCCCTTCTCGTGTCAGCGCCGCTTTAAGCGTCGCGATATGTGCGTCGATGTCGGCATTATCCGCCCGCAGCGAGGCATAGATACTTTCGGTCGCCTGGGCCACGGTCGGTTCGCTCACAAGTGTCGTCCTTTGGTTTGAGCGGCGGCTTACCACAGATTCGCGGCTCCGCCGATACCGATGAGACCGTCAATCGTCTCTACCGGCATGGCAGGTTCCTGGCGCGAACCGACACCCAGTTGTTGGCTGGAGATATCTGCCTTCTGACAACCGCAAAATTGGACTCTAGGTCCAAGTCGTGGCGCTAACCGCCCGCTCCGCTCCCCCACGGGCCATGGAAAGCGCCTTGCCCATCGATGCGCTCGAAGCCGTGCGCGCCGAAGAAATCGCGCTGCGCCTGGATCAGGTTCGAAGTGCCGCGGCCCTGCCGGTAACTGTCGAAATAGGCAAGTGCGGATGACAGGGCCGGCACCGGCGAGCCGGCTTCGGCCGCCCTTGCGACGACCCGGCGAAGCGACGGATGTGCCTCCTGCATCAATGAGACGAAAGCCGGCGCCATCAACAGGTTGGTGGCTGCGCCGCCGCCGCCGAAGGCCTCCGCCATCGTATCCAGCAATTGCGAGCGGATGATGCAGCCGGCCCGCCAGATCTTGGCGATGACCGGCATCGGCAGGTTCCAGTTGAATTCCTTCGACGCGCCGCTCATTACCGCGAAGCCTTGCGCGTAGGCGGCGATCTTGCCGGCAAACAGCGCCAGCTCGAGATCGGCGAGCAGGGCGTCCCTGTCTGCGGAAATCCTGCTCACGCCGCCGGCATAGACCTTTTCGGCGGCAAGCCGCTCGTCCTTGATCGACGACAGTACGCGTGCCGCCACAGCCGCCTCGATCGCGGTGGCCGGGATGCCGAGCTGCTGCGCCTCGATCACCGACCATTTGCCGGTGCCTTTCTGGCCGGCGCGGTCGAGGATGATGTCGACCACCGGTTTGCCGGTCTTGGGATCGTCGGCGGCCAGCACCTTGGCGGTGATCTCGATCAGGTACGAATTGAGCCTGCCCGTGTTCCACTGCGAAAACACCTCGGCGATCTCTTTCGGCCCCATGCCGAGCCCGTCGCGCAAGATGCCGTAGATCTCGGCGATCATCTGCATGTCGGCATATTCGATGCCGTTGTGGATGGTCTTGACGAAATGGCCGGCGCCATCGGTGCCAAGCCACGCCGCGCAAGGCTCGCCCTTGAACTTGGCCGAGATCGCGGTCAGCACCTTTTCGACACGCTTCCAGGACTCTTCGGTGCCGCCGACCATGATCGAGGGACCGTGGCGTGCGCCCTCCTCGCCGCCGGACACGCCCATGCCGATGAAGGTCAGGCCCGAATCGGTAAGCTCGGAGAAGCGCCGCATCGTATCGCGGAAATTGGCATTGCCGGCGTCGATGACGATGTCGTTGGCCGACAGCACGCCGCGCAATGCCGCGATCTGCTCGTCGACCGGCTTGCCGGCCAGCACCATGATAATGATCGGCCGCGGCGGCCGGATCGCGGCGGCCAGTTCTTCGAGGCTGTAGCAGGGCACCACCCTATCCCGAAGCGCGCCGGCATTTTCGACAAAGGCATCGGTGCGCGCCGCGGTGCGATTGAAGACGGCTATGCGGTGCCCCTTCTCGGCGATATTGAGTGCCAGGTTGGAGCCCATCGTGCCAAGGCCGATCAGGCCTATTTCGGCTTTTTCCATCGTTTCTTCCCTGCTTTCGGATCTTGTTGGTTTGAGCCCGCGATTGGGTTGGACGCCCATTCTTGATGGCGATGATTGACGGGGGTTCGCGGCCGCGTCAACCGCCTCGCCGAATTGTCTTGCGTGGACCAGCGCTGTCTTCATGGCCGGATATCGATCGGCGCTTCGATCTTCACCATCTCGAAATCCGAGACCAGGATATCGAGCCGCGCCGTCCACCGGCCGGAGACCGGAATGACGAGATCGTCGACGCGCCAGGTGCCGTCGCCAAGCCTCGTCGCCGGGCGTTTTATCGGCTCGACACCGGAATCAGGCTTTGACAGGACCAGCGTTACCTGCTTGGCGTCGAGCGGGCCGAAATCGCCGGTCATGATGAAGATCGAAGCGGCAACAGGTCCGGTGTGCCCGGGCGCAATGCTGAGATCGGCCATCGCTTGCAGCGTGTGGATATGCACCGACGCCGGCTGTGCCGCGGCGATCGCCAGCGCGCGCGGCGGCGGCGTGAAGCGCCAGCCGGCGGCAACGCCGAAGATCGCCAGCACGATCAGCACCTCGATAAAGATCGAGCGGGCCAGCCGCCGCTGGACTTCCGTTTCGCCCGCCTCAGCCGGGGCCGTAAGCTTGAAGCGATTGACGGCGGCGAGCGTGAACAGAAAGACGAGCAGCACCAGCTTGAGCAGCAGCAGCCGGCCATAAGCGGTATGGACCAGCGCCGACGGCGTTTGCACCTGGATGACGGCGAGCACGATGCCGGCTGCCGCAAGCACCGCCACGACGAACAGGATCGCTCGTGAAAACCGGCGCAGCAACGGCCCGGCTTTGTCCGGCTGCCGTTTCAAGGCAAGACCGAGCGGCGCCAGCGCCCCGGACCAAATCGCGATACCAGTGGCGTGCAGAAACACCATCGGCCGGGTCAGCCATTGCGGCTCGGCGGCACTGGCATGCCCGCTGGCGGCAAGTGCTGCGCCAACGCCAACCAGTCCGGCCAAGGCCAGCGGCTTTGCGTCGGCGGGCGGCACGACCAGCGATAATAGGCTCAGGCCGAGCGCCATCAGCGCGATCAGCACCGTCCAGCCGAAGCTGGTGCCAAGCCCGGTCTGCCAGATGACCGGCTGCGCCAGCCGGGCAAGCGGCGCGCCGAGTGCATCCAGCCCCTGGAAACCGAGCGACAAAAGTGCGGCGGCCAGCCCGCACAGGATCGCGGCGACGATCATGTTCTGGCCGGATCGGCCGCCTTGCGCCAGCCAGCCTAGCGCAAAGGCACCGCCGACACCGAAAAACAGGCCGATGTATAGAAAAACCTTGCCGATCCAGATCGCCGTTCGAAGCGCCCGGTCGACAGCTTCGGAAGGGGCCGGCGCAGCACTCGGTGCACCGACCGAGAACAGCACCGAGCCGCCGACCGGATGCCCGTCGGCGGAAATCACCCGCCAGCTCAGCACATGCGTGCCCGACGTCAGCGCCTGCGGATTGTCGATCTCGACGGTCTGGCCGCTGAGCCGGAAGGAGCTCAGCGGGATCGACGTGCCGTCGGGCCGCACCAGCGTCAGCACCAGCGGCGAAACCGGCTCGCTGAAGGTCAGCGACATCTGCGACGGGCTCTGCGCCAGCACCGCACCGTCAGCCGGCTCGGCCTTGATCAGCGCCGCATGGGCGAAGGCTGCGTTTGGCGCGGCAATGGTGGCAAGCAGCACAATCGCGGCCAGCAGGCCGATGGCAAGCCGGCCGGTTGTGCAGGCCGTTCGCACGATGGATGCCGCACTCATGTCACCGCCACAAAGACAGCGGCGCGCTCTTTCGGATAGAGCGCGCCGCGTAAGGGTCATTTCTTCGGCAGCAGCTTGAGGCCGGGCGCCGGAAATTCCAGCGCGTCCTCGGCCTGCCCGGCCGCCGGAACCTCGATCCAGCGATCGGCAATGCCGTCACATTCCTGCACCACCGGGAAATGCAGCATCTGGCCTGCCGGCAGATCCGCCGCCAGTGTCGCGCGAAAGACGAATTCGTCGTAGAATTCGTCCGGCAGGCTGCCGGCGCTCCAGTCGACCTCCTTGACGCCGCTGGTCACTGCCTGGCCGTAGAGCTGATAGGACTTCTCGTATTTGCCGTTCTTGACCTGCAGCGTCCAACCCGGCTTCGGCATCGGTTTGACCGAAAGCACCCCTTCCGGGATCTGCACGCGCACGGCGGTCGTTGCCTTGCCCTCGCAGCCATGCGGCACCCGAAGAACCGCCTTGTAGGTCGAGCCGACTGCGGTCTCCGGCGTTTCGAGCGTGATGTGGGCAAAGGCCGCGCTGGTCCCGAGGACAAGAAGCACGCAGCCGGGCAAAAGAGATTTCTTCATGATGGTACCTCTCGAAGCGGCCAAGTCAGTCGTCGTCCTGGGGCGCCGCGCTGCCGATGCCTTGCACGGCGAATTCAATCTGCACGGGCCCGGCTTTCTCGAAGGTCAGCGTGGCGGAGAACATTTCGCCCTCCTTGGGCTGCCGCTTCAAATCCATGAACATCAAATGATAGCCGTTGGGCGCCAATGCGACCTTGCCGCCAGCCGGGATTTCGAGGCCGCCGGTGACCGGCCGCATGGTCATGACGCCATTGCTGACGCCCATCTCGTGCAGTTCGGCCTTGGCCGAAATGTCGGAGGTGATCGACAGCAGGCGATCCGCCGCACTGCCTGTGTTGGTGATGGTGAAGTAGCCGCCGGCCACCTTGGCGCCGGCTGGCGTGGCGCGCGACCAGGGGTGCCCGATCTCGAGATCGCCAAGCTTGAACTCGTGTGCCAACACCGTCTGGGCGCTGGCGAACAGGAGGGCAAGAACGCAAAGGGCGACGCCGAGACGCTGCTCGAAACGACCCAGTGAGAAGCGCCTGCGGCTGGATGCGGCAGCGCGAAAAGAGTGAGACATGATTGCTCCGTGGACTTTAAGGGGGATCGCGCCGATGGCCGGCCGCGAACGATGTCGATAAACGCGCCGGCAAAGCGTTGCGCGGCGCGAACCAGAACGGATCAGGCCGTCGCCGGTGGTGCACGCGGATTGGACGGAGTGCGGGCGCGGGCGAAATCGCGATGCCGGAAGGCCGGCAGGAAAAAGGCGATGGTTTCGACGGAAAGGCTGCGAGCCAGGCTCCCGGCGGCATCGGGCGGCGCGTAGACCGCCGAAACGAGGTTGCAGCCAAGCATGCAGCAAGCCGGCATGTGCTGCTGATGCGGATCGCCGGCGGGGAGTTGCGTCGCACCGTCATGGGTGCAGATCGTGTTGCCGAAAGCATCGAATTGCGAGGCGTTCGGCGCGCCGCCGGAAGCAAACGCGCCGAATATCGACTGGAGCATGAAAAGCCACGCCGCGGCGAACGCGACCGGCATGCTCCATCGTCTCCGGCGTATGGTCAAGAACCAGCCTCTTCACGCAGCAACGTCAGCTCTCTAGCACGGAGCCGGCGGCCGGAAAATCGCCAAAACGCTGCTGCGGCAACGCAACACAATCACGCGCGTTGCGGCTGCCTGCCCTCGGGAATGGACGTCAGCAGCGTGTGGCGGGCCGATTTCAGGTGCTTGCGGCAGGCGGCGTCGACCTTGGCGAGATCGCGCGATTTGAGCGCGGCGATATAGGCGAGATGCTCCTGGACCGCGACTTCGTTGCGCTCGCGCTCCTGCGCCTTGTTCCACTGGTAGTGGTAGTGGAAGATCATGGCGATGACGTCGTAGAAATCGACGATGAAGCGGTTGTGCGACGCCCGATGGATCAGCCGGTGAAAGCGCTCGTCAAGCTCGGAGAATTCGTTGAAGCGCACGGCGATCTCGCGCTCCAGCCGGTGATGCTCGTCTTCCAGGCGGTCGAGGTCGGCCCACACCGGGCTGTCCTCGGGCAGAGCGGCAAAGGCTGCGGCCGAGCGCAGTTCGAACATCTCGCGGATTTCGGTCAACTCCAGCGCGAAGGCGCGGGTAAAGCCTTTCAGCACCCAGTGGCTGTTGCGGCGCTTCTCGATCAGCCCGAAGCGCGAGAAGCGGATCAGGAATTCGCGCACGCTGGTGGTGCCGACGCCGATCTCACGCGCCAGTTCGAGCTCGTTGATCTGCATGCCGGCTTCGGCACCGCTGGCAAGCAGCCGCCGCATGAAGGAGCGCTCGATGATCTCGGCCAGCGTGTCGGTTTCTTCCTCGGGGAAGAAATCGTCCGGTCGCGGTTCGCGCAGGACCGTCTTGCTGCGCTTGTTCCAATCGATCAGCCCGGTTTCTTCCATGCGCGCAAGGATAGTGCGGACCGTCGTGCGGCTGACGCCGAGCAGCGTACCCAGCTCCGGCTCCGAAGGCAGGCTCCTGGTTTCGTCGAGCAGCCTCAGACCGCGATTATAGGCGTCCTTGTAAACGTTGTTGCTCTTCGACATCCCCTGCCCCGTGGCGCATCGGCGTTTGCGGCCAGTGTGAAGCGTTTCTCGCGCATGAAACCGGTACCTTTTCGGAAAACATCATGCGCAACGCTAGTTTTGGTTGTAGAGCCTACTTCTCGCATCCAAAAGACGCGTCGCGCTCTGGCGAAAAAACAATTGACGCAAAAATGTTTTTTCACGATAAAAGACATTATATGTTAAGAGCCGCGTGTCAATCCGCTCGCGCACCCAGGAACACACCCAGGAAGCTCCCGTGAACGCCGCAAACAGCATTCTTCTGTCTCCCGCCGACAATGTCGCGGTCGCCAATGGCCGCATCGAGATCGGCACCGTGCTGCCGGGCGGCGCCGTCGCCGCCGCAGTGATCGAGCCGGGCCACAAAGTGGCGATCAAGCGGATTGCGGCCGGCGAGGCCGTGGTCAAATACGCCCAGGCGATCGGCCGCGCCACGCAAAACATCGCGCCCGGCGAGCATGTCCATTCGCACAATCTGGTCTTCGAAAGCGGGCGTTTGCCGGTGGTGCCGCCGAGCGAGGCAGTGCATGCGACCGAGGCCGACCGCGCCCGCACCTTCATGGGCTACCGCCGCGCCGACGGCCGCGCCGGCACGCGCAACTTCGTCGGCATTCTCGCCAGCGTCAATTGCTCGGCCACCGTCTGCCATGCCATCGCCGACGCCGCGAACCGCACCCTTCTGCCGCAATATCCCGGCATTGACGGCTTCGTCCCGATCGTCCACGGCCAGGGCTGCGGCATGAGCGCCACCGGCGACGGCATGATGGTGCTACACCGCACGCTGGCCGGCTACGCCCGTCATCCGAATTTTGGTGGTGTGCTGATGGTCGGGCTCGGCTGCGAGGTCAACCAGCTCACCCTCTACGGCCAGAAGGGCGTTGCCGCGGGAAAACGTCATTTCAACATCCAGGAAGCCGGCGGCTCGCGCAAATCGGTCGAGAAGGCGCTGGTCGTGCTGGCCGAGATCGCCGAGGAGGTCGGCAAGCTTCAGCGTGAGCCGATCCCGGTCAGCGAGATCGTCGTCGGCCTGCAATGCGGCGGCTCCGACGGCATGTCCGGCATCACCGCCAATCCGGCGCTGGGTGCCGCAGTCGACATCCTGGCCGGCGTCGGCGGCATCGGCATCCTTTCCGAGACGACGGAGATCTACGGCGCCGAGCACCTGCTCGCCTATCGCGCCGCAACCCCCGAGATCGCCGCCAAGCTCGACGGTTATGTGAAATGGTGGGAAGACCACGTTGCCAAGCATGGCGCATCGATCGACAACAATCCCTCACCGGGTAACAAGCGCGGCGGCCTGACCACCATCCTGGAAAAGTCGCTCGGCGCGGTCGCCAAGGGCGGCCAGACGCCGCTCAACGGCGTCTTCGGCTATGCCGAAAAGGTCACCGGGCACGGGCTGGTGTTCATGGACACGCCCGGCTACGACCCGGTCTCGGCCACCGGCCAGGTGGCGGGCGGCGCCAACGTCATCGTCTTCACCACAGGCCGCGGCTCCTGCTTCGGCTGCCGGCCGACGCCGTCGATCAAGGTCGCCAGCAACTCGACCATGTATCACACGATGGAAGAGGACATGGACGTGAATTGCGGCGTCATCGCCTCGGGCGAAAAGACCATCGCCGGCATGGGCCGCGAGATCTTCGAACTGATCGTCGAGACGGCTTCGGGCCGCAAGACCAAGAGCGAAGAGTTCGGCTACGGCGACAACGAGTTCGTGCCTTGGCATCTCGGAGCGACGCTCTAAGCCGGACATGCGCAATAGTCGCGAACACCGGACGTGATCGCCAGGCGTCACAGTTCCAACGCTCCCGAAAAAGAATGAACATTCCATATTGACTGTATGATGGAATTAATATTCCATGCGACATATTGGAGGAGATTGGCAGCGGAGTTCCGAGGGAGCAAGCTTTCCCGCCCAGCCATTCGAGCGGCCATCAAACATCGCTTGCGCCGACCGAGGTGATGCACTATCAAAATGCGGTAAATGTTTTTTATTGATAAAGTTCCGTTTGGGCCGCGCCATCCGAATGGAGCTTCCGTAACATTCACCGGGCGACTTAGGGAGGACTCCTAATGAAATTCGTGACCAGCATTCTCAATCGCCGCGCCTTCGTGGCACTCGCAGCCGCCTCGATGCTTGCCGGCGTGATGCACTCGGCCCCGGCATCCGCGGCCGACGCGACCATTCCGATCATCGTCAAGGACACCACGTCCTTCTACTGGCAGATCGTTCTGGCGGGAGCCCGCAAGGCCGGCAAGGACCTCGGCGTCAACGTGCCGGAGCTCGGCGCCCAGGCCGAGACCGACGTCAACGGCCAGATCTCGATCCTTGAAAATGTCGTCGCCGGCAACCCGGCGGCCGTCGTCATTGCGCCGACCGAAGCCAAGGCGCTCGGCAAGCCGATCGACGAGGCCGCCACCAAGGTCAAGATCATCGGCATCGACTCTGGCGCCGACTCCAAGGCCTTCACCTCGTTCCTGACCACCGACAACATCCAAGGCGGCCGCGTTGCCGCTGACGGCCTTGCCGCAGCCATCGGCGAAGCCAATGGCGGCAAGGTCGAGGGCGACGTCGCCCTGATCACCGCTCTTCCGGGCGCCGGCTCGCTCGAACAGCGCGCCCAGGGTTTTAAGGAACAGCTCGCTGCCAAATATCCGGGCCTCAAGCTGGTCGCCGACAAATACGCCGACGGCCAGGCCACCACCGGCCTCAACATCGCCACCGACCTGATCACCGCCAACCCCAACCTCAAGGGCATCTTCGCCTCCAACCTGATCATGGCGCAGGGCGTCGGCCAGGCGATCGCCGAGAACAGTCTTGCCGGCAAGGTCGGGCTGGTCGGTTTCGACAGCGACGAGAAGCTGATCAAGTTCCTCAACGACGGCGTCATTTCGGCTCTCGTCGTCCAGGATCCGTACCGGATGGGCTATGACGGCATCAAGACGGCGCTCGCCGCCTCGAAGGGCGAGAAGGTCGAGGCCAATGTCGACACGGGCGCCAATTTGGTCACCAAGGCCAACATGAAGGATCCGAAGATCGACGCGCTGCTCAACCCGAAGCTCGACTGAGCATAGCCTCAGGTGAACTGTTTCCGGGGCCTTTTCGCCCCGGAAACATCCCACTCGTGCCAATCGCGAGGCCAATCTTTGGGGGCCAATCTGGGAGGATTGTCATGATGTCGACGGCGCAGGAACTCCATCCGGCCCCAACGCTCGAACCGGGCAGGACCATCCTCGAACTCCGCGGGCTGGAAAAGCGCTATCCCGGCACCCATGCGCTGAAGCCGGTCGATCTCGCCTTCAAGGCCGGCGAGATCCACGCCATCGTCGGCGAGAACGGCGCCGGCAAATCCACCCTGATCAAGCTTCTGACCGGCGTCATGCCGCGCACCTCCGGCGACGTCATCTGGGAGGGCAAGCCTGCCGCATTGGCAACGCCGCATGAGGCGATGGCGCTCGGCATCAATGCCGTGCATCAGGAAGTCGTCCTATGCCGCCATCTCACCGTCGCCGCCAACATGTTCCTCGGCGAGGAGGATTCCCGCTTCGGCATCCTGCAGCAGCGGGCGATGGTCAGGCAGGCGCAGAAGATCATCGACGATCTCGGCTTCGACCTGCCGGCGCATGTCATGCTGGGTGACCTGACCATCGGCCAGCAGCAGTTGATCGCCGCCGCCCGCGCCACCGTGCGCGGCACCAAATTCCTGATCTTCGACGAGCCGACCGCCTATCTTACCCGTAAGGAGGCCGACCAGCTGTTCACGCTGATCCGCCGGCTGAAGGGCGAAGGCGTCACCATCATCTACATCAGCCATCGCATGGAAGAAGTGTTCGAGCTCGCCGACCGCGTCTCGGTGCTGCGCGACGGCACGCTGGTCGGCACCAGGAACATTGCCGAGACCAATGACGCCGAGCTGGTCAAGATGATGATCAACCGCTCGATCGAGCAGGTCTACCACAAGGAGCATTTCACCCCCGGCGCGACCATCGTCGAAACCAGGAACCTGTCCGGCAAGGGTTTCGAAAATGTCTCGATGTCCGTCCGCGCCGGCGAGATCGTCGGCCTCTACGGCCTGATCGGCGCCGGGCGCAGCGAGTTCGTCACCACGCTCTATGGCCGCCACCGCAAATCGGCCGGCCAGATCCTCTGGGAGGGCAAGGAGGTCAAGGTCAATTCCGAACATGACGCGATCAGGCTCGGCATGGCGCTGGCCCCGGAAAGCCGCCGCGACCAGGGCCTCTGCCTCAACCTGCCGGTCGGACTCAACCTCAATCTGCCGATCTACAAGCGCATCTCGAGCAAACTGCTGATCTCCCGCGCGCAGGAAAAGGCGCAAGCCGATCGCCAGATCGCCGACCTGCGCATCAAGACGCCGACGCGCGGCGCGCTGGCCTCCAGCCTGTCCGGCGGTAACCAGCAGAAGATCGTCATCGGCAAATGGCTCGCCCATGGCGCCAAGCTATTCATCTTCGACGAGCCGACTGTCGGCGTCGACGTCGGCACCAAGGCCGAGATCTACCGCCTGTTCGGCGCGCTGTTGTCCAAGGGAGCCGGCATCATCCTGATCTCGTCCTACCTGCCCGAGGTCTATGAACTCGCGGACACGCTGCACGTGTTCCGGCGCGGCAAGCTGGTGGCCACGCACGGCTTTCGTACCGCTGACCACGAGGAGATCCTCACCCAGGCGCTGGCCGAGAAACAAGAAAGACCGGGAGGGAAGATATGAGCACCGAGGCGATCGCTGCCGAAAGGCCGAAACGCAACTACAACGCCCTGTTCGGGCTGACACTGCTGGCGCTGCTGGTTCTTTTATGGATCATCCTGTCGGTGGCGACGCCGAGCTTCGCCTCGGCCAACAACATCTCGAACCTGTTGCGGCAAGGGTCGATGATCGCCATCCTGGCGGTCGGCCAGACCTTCGTCATCATCACCGGCGGCATCGATCTTTCCGTCGGCGCCGTGGTCGGCTTCGCCACTGTCATCGTCGCGATGCTGATCAACGCCGGGACACCGGTTTTCCTCGCCATCCTGATCACCTTGCTGGTCGGCGTCGCCATCGGCATGTTCCATGGGTTCGGCATCGTCAAGATGGGCCTGCCGCCCTTCATCATCACCCTGGCGACGCTGACCTCGCTGCGCGGCATTGGTCTGTTGATGACCAACGGCAACTCGATCTCGATCAACAACGACGCCTTCCAGACGTTCTCGCGCAGTTCCTTCGCCGGCGTCCCCAATCTGTTCTGGATGGTGATCCTGGTCGGCATCCCAGCCTACATCTTCCTGCACCACAGCCGCTGGGGCCGCTATCTGTTCTCGGTCGGCTCCAACGCCGAGGCGTCGCGCCTGTCAGGCGTCAACGTCCAGCGCACCATCTACATGGCCTACACGCTGTCGGGCCTGTGCGCGGCCTTCGTCGGCGTGCTGCTTGCCTCGCGCATCGGCATCGGCAATCCGACGCAGGCCGAGGGCTGGGAATTGCAGGCGATTGCCTCCTCGGTGATCGGCGGCACCTCCCTGTTCGGCGCTGTCGGCTCCGTGCACGGACCGCTGCTCGGCGCCTTCATCCTTGCCACCATCAACAACGGCGCCAATCTGCTCAACGTCAACGCCTTCTGGCAGCGCATCATCACCGGCGTGCTGATCATCGTCATCGTCTATTTCGACGGGCTGCGCCGCCGCGGCAAATAGACTGCCTCCCAACAACCGCCGGCCTCGCGACAGCAGGGCCGGCGGTGCCATGAACCGACTGGATTGAAGCATGAAAGCCGTCGTCTGCCGCTCGCCCGGCGAACTTGTCCTCGAAGATCGTCCGGCGCCTGGCGCGCCCCCCGCCGGCTGGGCGCTGGTCGCCGTCAGCCATGTCGGCATCTGCGGCACCGACTATCACATCTTCGAAGGCAAGCACCCGTTCCTCGCCTATCCCCGCATCATGGGCCACGAGGTTTCCGGCACCGTGATCGAGGTTGGCGAGGACATCGATCTCGCCGTCGGCGAAGCGGTGGTCGTCAATCCCTATCTCGCCTGCGGCAAATGCATCGCCTGCCGGCAAGGCAAGCCGAATTGCTGCGTCAGGATCGAGGTGCTCGGCGTCCACCGCGACGGCGCCATGTGCGAGCAGATCCTGGTGCCGGCGCAAAATCTTTATCCGGCAAACGGCCTGTCGCTGGCCGATGCCGCCGCCGTCGAATTCCTGGCGATCGGCGCCCATGCCGTGCGGCGCTCGCTGGCTGATCCAGGTGCGCGCACGCTGGTCATCGGCGCAGGCCCGATCGGGCTCGGCACGGCGCTGTTCGCCCGCATCGCCGGGCTAGACGTGATGCTGCTCGACATGAGTGCGGAGAGGCTGGGTTTCGCCGAAAGCGAACTCGGCTTCGCGACCCTCGACGGCTCGCAGGGCGCTGCTGCCGACCTGGTGCGGGAAGCAACCGGCGGCGACGGCTTCGACGTGGTTTTCGATGCCACCGGCAACACCCGGTCGGTGCAGTCGGCCTTCGCCCATGTCGCGCACGGCGGGGCGCTGGTCCTGGTCAGCGTCGTCAAGGACGACATCGCCTTTTCCGATCCCGAATTCCACAAGCGCGAGATGATGCTGATCGGCAGCCGCAACGCCCTGCGTGCCGATTTCGACCATGTCGCCGCCTCGATCCGCAACGGCGCGCTGCCGCTGGCAAAGCTGGTCACCCACCGCACCAAGCTTGGCGAGACGCCGCACGACCTCGCCCGCTGGGCGCATGAGAAGTCCGGCCTGATCAAGGCCGTCATTCAGGTCGGATGATGCCAGGGCTGCCGCATCTCAGAGCGCCGACAATTTGAGCTCGATCCGCTCGGCCGGGAAGCGCGACTCCGAAAACTGTATCGGCTGACCGTCGGGCGTGACGTTGACGGCGACCGTCACCAGCACGATGGCGCCGGGCTGCAGGTCGAGGTCAGCAAGGTCGGCGGCATCGGCATGGCGCGCCGACAGCACGGTCGATTGCCTGAGATAGTCGTCGATGCCGAAACGTGCCAGCGATGCGGTGATCGAACCGGTTTCCGCCATGGCGGCATCGATGCCGGCAAAGCGCCTGGCATCGAACCAGCCGGCCGCGCGGGATACCGGCATTCCATCGGCTTCGCCGCGCGTTTCCAGGCGTATCACATCGGCCCCCGTCGCAAGGCCTAAGCCCTCTGCGACACGACGGTTGGCCGGCTCGATCGATGACGCGAGCAAGGTGATATGCCGCTCGGACGCCTGTCCTTGCAATCCCTCGGAAAAGCGGGTGCGGGCGCCGATCGGATAAGACAGCCGCTTGCGCGACAGCACGAAGGTGCCGCGCCCCTGCTCCGCCCTGAGCACACCCTCCTGCACCAGCGCTGCGATAGCGCTACGCACCGTGTGGCGGTTGACGCCATAGCGTCCGGCCAACGCGATCTCCGGCGGCAGCGCGGCATTCTCGGGAAAATCGCCGGCGGCGATCGAATGCAGGATCTGGTCGGCGATCTGCCGCCACAGCGCGACACCGCTGCGCCGCTCGATGCTGTTGGCTCGTCCGATCATCTCCCGCCCCAATTCCTCGCGCCGATCTTTTGGTCCGTGTCACGTGCCCGTCATGGACACGCGCTAGATAATGGATATAATTTGTATAGTTGTCTATATCAATAGACAAATGAAGGCAGACGAGGAGCACCGGCCATGCGAGGACGGGAAGCGCGAGAGCAGGCCGAGCGCAAGGCCGTGATGGCGACGCTGGCGCAATCGGCCGGCGACGACATCGTCCGCCTCTGGGACGAAGCCGGCCTGCCTTGCGAAGCGGAACTTCTGCGTGGCCCCGAAACCGGCCTGGTTACGGTACGCGGCCGCATCGGCGGCGGTGGTGCCCCTTTCAATGTCGGCGAGGCGACGGTCACCCGTGCCACGGTGCGGCTTGCGTCCGGCCATGTCGGCCACTGCTACGCGCTCGGCCGCGACAAGCAGAAGGCAAGGCTGGCGGCAATCGCCGATGCGCTGTGGCAGGACCCGGCCCACCGCAATGAGGTCGAGACCAGGATCGTTGCGCCCTTGCAGGCGGCACTGGCCAAGGCGCGTGAACAGCGCCGCGCCGAGACGGCGGCGACCAAGGTCGATTTCTTCACCATGGTGCGCGGAGAAGACTGATGGATATCGCCACTCAATCCATTGAAGGCGGCTTCGCCGATCCGGTATTCAATGCCCAGACCGTATTCCGTGCCGTCATGGACGCGATGGCGCGGCCGGGCAGCGTCCAGCCCTTGCCGGCCCTTGCCCACCCACCGGCGCCGCTGTCGGCCACCGCCGGCGCCGTTGCGCTGGCGCTGTGCGACAACGACACGCCGCTCTGGCTCGACCCGGCTTTGCAGGTGTCGGCGGTGAAATCCTGGCTTGGCTTCCATACCGGCGCGCCGCTGGCCAACACCCCGGCCGACGCGCATTTCGCGCTGATCGCCACGCCGGCCGAGATGATGGCGCTCGACGGGTTTTCGCAAGGCACCCAGGATTATCCCGATCGTTCGACGACGCTGATCCTCGAGGTCGGCGATCTCGTCTCCGGCGCTCCGCTGCTGCTCGAAGGCCCGGGCATCGAGAAGACGGCGACGATCGCGCCGGCGCAAATGCCGCGCCATTTCGTCGAGCAATGGAAGCAGAACAACCAGCGTTTTCCGCGTGGCGTCGATATCATCCTCGCCACGTTCGACGCAATTGCCTGCCTGCCGCGCACGACGCGCATCAAGATCATGGAGGCGTAGCATGTATGTGGCGGTAAAGGGTGGCGAGACGGCCATTCGCAATGCTCACAAATTGCTCGCCGACCGCCGGCGCGGCGACCGTTCGGTGCCCGCACTTCGTCTAGACCAGATCGTCGAGCAGCTGGCGCTCGGCGTCGACCGGGTGATGAGCGAAGGTTCGCTCTACGACCGGGAATTGGCGGCACTCGCCATCGTCCAGGCGCGCGGCGACATGATCGAGGCGATCTTCCTGGTTCGCGCCTATCGCACGACGCTGCCGCGTTTCGGCTACACAAGGGCGATCGACACCGGCACGATGCTGGTCGAGCGACGGGTGTCGGCGACCTACAAGGACCTGCCCGGCGGCCAGCTGCTCGGCCCGACTTTCGACTACACCCACCGCCTGCTCGATCCCGAGCTCGCCGCCGGCGGCGATGTCGCCGAACCGGAGCAGCGCGCAGGCGAGGAGGAAGCCATGCCGCGCGTCTCGGCCATCCTCGCCCGCGAAGGCCTGATCGAGCCCGACGGCGACATGCCTGGGGACCATACCCCCGGCGACATCACCTGCGAGCCGCTCGAATTCCCGATGGCGCGCGACATCCGCCTGCAGGCGCTGTCGCGCGGCGACGAGGGGTTTCTGCTGGCGCTCGGCTATTCCACCCAGCGCGGCTACGCGCGCAACCATCCCTTCGTCGGCGAGGTTCGCATCGGCGAGGTCGAACTGGAACTGGACGTGCCGGAACTGCCCTTTGCCGTGCCGCTCGGCAGCATCCGCGTCACCGAATGCCAGATGGTCAACCAGTTCAAGGGCTCGGCCAAGGCGCCGCCGCAATTCACCCGCGGCTATGGCCTCGTCTTCGGCCAGAGCGAGCGCAAGGCCATGGCCATGGCGCTATGCGACCGCGCGCTGCGCGCCTCGGAGTTGGGTGAGGATGTCATCGCCGCAGCGCAGGACGAGGAGTTCGTCATCTCGCATTCCGACAATGTCCAGGCGACCGGCTTCGTCGAGCACCTGAAGCTGCCGCATTATGTCGACTTCCAGGCCGAACTCGACCTCGTGCGCCGCATGCGCGCCGAGCATGATGCCCGCGAAAATGCCGGCAAGGCCGAAGAAAAGAAGGAGGCAGCGGAATGAGTGCACAACCAGCGGACATCGCCAGCTACAACTTCGCCTATCTTGACGAGCAGACCAAGCGGATGATCCGCCGCGCCATCCTCAAGGGCATTGCCATCCCCGGCTACCAGGTGCCGTTTGCCTCGCGCGAAATGCCGATGCCCTATGGCTGGGGCACCGGCGGCGTGCAGGTCACCGCTTCGATCATTGGCCCGGACGATGTGCTCAAGGTCATCGACCAGGGCGCCGACGACACCACCAATGCGGTTTCGATCCGCGCCTTCTTCAAGAAGGTCGCCAATGTCGCCGTCACCACCGAGACGGCCAAGGCGACCATCATCCAGACGCGCCACCGCATTCCCGAATATCCGCTGAGTGCCGGCCAGGTGCTGGTCTATCAGGTGCCCATCCCCGAACCGCTGCGCTTCCTCGAACCACGCGAGACGGAGACGCGCAAGATGCATGCGCTGGAGGAATACGGTCTGATGCATGTAAAACTCTACGAAGACATCGCCAGGCATGGCCGCATCGCCACCACCTACGCTTACCCGGTCAAGGTTGAGGGCCGCTATGTGATGGATCCCTCGCCGACGCCGAAATTCGACAATCCGAAGATGCACCGTTCGCCGGCTTTGCAATTGTTCGGCGCCGGCCGCGAAAAGCGCATCTACGCGCTGCCGCCCTTCACCGATGTGGTCAGCCTCGATTTCGAGGACTATCCGTTCGAGGTGCAGACCTTCGACCAGCCCTGCGCGCTGTGCGCGGCCGAGAACGTCTATCTCGACGAGGTCATCCTCGACGACCATGGCGGCCACATGTTCGTCTGCTCCGATACCGATCATTGCGAGAGGCGGCGCGCGGAAGGCCACTGCGGCCATCTCGCGCCCGAGACCCATCTTGCCCCAGGAAAAACGGAGCCGGCGCAATGACAGACGAACCGCTGCTGCGCGTTTCGGCGCTGTCCAAATTCTACGGCTCGCGCGTCGGCTGCGAGAACGTCACATTCGACCTCTGGTCGGGCGAAGTGCTGGCGGTGGTCGGCGAATCCGGTTCCGGCAAGACGACTTTGCTCAACTGCCTGTCAACTCGACTGCTGCCCAGCTCCGGCACCGCCAGCTACCGGATGCGCGACGGCCAGTTTCGCGAACTTTACCGCATGAGCGAGGCCGAGCGCCGCTTCCTGATGCGCACCGATTGGGGTTTTGTCCATCAGAACCCGGCCGACGGGCTGCGCATGACGGTGTCGGCCGGCGCCAATGTCGGCGAGCGGCTGATGGCGGTCGGCGACCGCCACTATGGAAAAATCCGCGCCACCGCGGTCGACTGGTTGTCGCGTGTCGAGATCGACGAAGACCGCATCGACGACGAGCCGCGCGCCTTTTCCGGAGGCATGCGCCAGCGCCTGCAGATCGCCCGCAACCTCGTCACCGGGCCGCGGCTGGTGTTCATGGACGAGCCAACCGGCGGCCTCGACGTCTCGGTGCAGGCGCGCCTGCTCGATCTGTTGCGCGGCCTGGTCACCGATCTCGGCCTGGCGGCCATCGTCGTCACCCACGACCTTGCAGTGGCACGTCTGCTGTCGCAGCGCATGATGGTGATGAAGGACGGCCGCGTCGTCGAAAGCGGCCTCACCGACCGCGTCCTCGACGATCCGCGCGCGCCCTATACCCAGTTGCTTGTCTCCTCGATCCTGCAGGTGTGACCATGGAACGCATTTGCCTGGCACCTACCCCCACCCCGCTGCTTCGCAGCGACCCTCCCCACAAGGGGGAGGGTAAAACGCCGGCGCCCTACCTCCCCCTTGTGGAGAGGTCGGACCGAACGTCCGGGTGGGGGTACTCCGGCCCGCAGACGAATGACGATTGGAGAAGCCTCTGATGGCAACCCCGCTCGTTGTCTCCGATGTCGCGAAGAGCTTCACCATGCATCTGCGCGACGGCATCAACCTGCCGGTGGTCGCTGGTGTCTCGTTCGCGATCAGGGCCGGTGAATGCGCCGTGCTCGGCGGCCCGTCCGGCGCCGGCAAGAGCTCGATCCTGAAAATGCTCTACGGAAATTATGCCGCCGATGAAGGCCAGATCATCGTCCAGCACGAGGGCGGGCTCATCGATCTCGCCTCGGCCAGCCCGCGCACCGTGCTTGCCGTGCGCCGGCTTACCATCGGCTATGTCAGCCAGTTCCTGAACACCGTGCCGCGTGTCTCTGCGCTCGATGTCGTGGCCGAACCGCTGGTCGAGCGCGGCGAGGAGCGCGAGGTCGCGCACGGCAAGGCACGCGCCTTGCTGGCGCAGCTCAACCTGCCGGAGAAGCTCTGGGCGCTGCCGCCGGCGACGTTCTCCGGCGGTGAACAGCAGCGCGTCAACATCGCGCGCGGCTTCATCACCGAGCACCCGATCCTGCTGCTCGACGAGCCGACCGCTTCGCTCGACGCCAGGAACCGCGACGTGGTGATTTCCCTAATCGCCGCCAAGAAGGCGGCGGGCGTCGCTTTGCTCGGCATCTTCCATGACCACGACGTGCGTGAGGCGGTGGCCGACCGCGTCATCGACGTGACCGCCTTCGCCGCCGGGAAAATCGCCGCATGACCAGGAAACTGTCGGAGGCGCCGCTGATCCACGAGACGGCGCAAGTCGAGAACTCGACGCTTGGCCGCTGGACCGAGATCGCCGAGCGCTGCCGGGTTTCCGAAAGCACGCTCGGCGACTATTCCTACATGATGCAGGACTGCGGCGTCTGGTGCGCAACGATCGGCAAATTCGCCAACATCGCCGCAAGCGTGCGCATCAACGCTACCAACCATCCGACCTGGCGGCCGACGCTGCACCATTTCACCTATCGCGCCTCGGATTATTGGGACGACGCCGAGCACGAGAGCGAATTCTTCGCCAAGCGCCGCGCCAAACGCGTCACCATCGGCCACGACACCTGGCTCGGCCACGGCTCGACCATCCTGCCCGGCGTCATCGTCGGCGATGGCGCGGCGGTCGGTGCCGGTGCGGTGGTGTCGAAGGACGTCGCGCCCTACACCATCGTCGCCGGCGTACCGGCCAAGCCGATCCGCGAACGCTTCGACCGCCGCACCGCGGAACGCTACCAGGCGCTCGCCTGGTGGGACTGGGATCATGCAAGGCTGCGCGCCGCGCTCGACGATTTTCGGGAGCTGTCGGCGGAGGCGTTTCTGGAGAAATATGGCGGCTAAGGGATCGTGAATGGTGAACGGTGAATGTGAATGGGGGCAGCGGACAGGTTTCGAGACTCAGGGAAGCCGTTCTTATCACCATTCACCATTCGAGCTTCTCGCGCCGAGTTGATCCCGCCCCGCTCCAGGCTGTGGGCAGTAACAAAACTGACATCGTTCCGACACCGCAGGTTCATGCGGCTGCGCTAGCCAGGGTTAACAGACCTTCAATTGCGATTGGACTGGAGCCTGCACCATGTCAGCTACGCTCGAAATCCGCGGCGTCACCCGCCGGTTCGGCAAGAACACCGCCGTCAGCAATGTTCACATCTCGATTCCGCAGGGCCAGATGGTCGGCATCATCGGCCGTTCAGGCGCCGGCAAATCAACGCTTCTGCGCATGATCAACCGCCTCATCGATCCCAGCCAGGGATCCATCCTGTTCAACGGCGTCGAGGTCTCCGGGTTGCGCGGCTCGCCGCTCCGGCGATGGCAGCGCGACTGCGCCATGATCTTCCAGCAGTTCAATCTCGTGCCGCGCCTCGATGTGCTGACCAATGTGCTGCTCGGCCGGCTCAACCACCGCTCGACGCTGTCCAACCTATTTGGCATGTTCTCCCGCGGTGAATGCGCCGAGGCGGTTGCAGCCCTCGAGCGCCTCGACATCGCCCGCACCGCCCTGCAGCCGGCCGGCACGCTTTCCGGCGGCCAGCAGCAGCGCGTTGCGATTGCGCGCGCCATGATGCAGCAGCCGAAGGTGTTGCTGGCGGATGAGCCGATTGCCTCGCTCGATCCGCTCAACGCCAAGGTGGTGATGGATTCGCTGCAGGACATCAATTTGCGCGAGGGCATCACCGTCATCACAAATCTGCATACGCTGGATACGGCCCGCACCTACTGCAACCGCATCATCGGCATGGCTGCCGGCAAGGTCGTCTTCGACGGCCCGCCCGAAGCCCTCAACCGCGAGGCCGTGCGCATGGTCTACGGCGCCGACAGCAATGGCGGCGAAATCTCCGAGGCCATCACCTCCACCAGTGTCGCCATCAAACAGAAAATCGCTGCATCCGCCGGACCGCTCGAGCCCGCATTCCCGGGATATTGAGAACGGCCTGATCGCCCGCCCGCGTCAAAGGCACCTGTCAAAAAATTCGAACGCTACCGGCGCGAGGCCGGGACCAACAGGAGAGAGATAATGTTCAGGAAGATGGTTTTTGGCGCCGTTTCATTGCTCGCCATCGCGGCAAGCGCCGCTCACGCCCAGGATATCAAGGAATTCCGCATCGGCATCCTTGGCGGTGAAAACGAAGCGGACCGGCTGCGCAACTTTCAGTGCCTCGCCGATCACCTGAAATCCGAATTCGGCTTCGAGAAGGTCTCGCTGTTCCCGGCCGCCGACTATGACGGCGTTATCCAGGGCCTGCTCGGCGGCACGCTCGATTTCGCAGAGCTTGGCGCGTCGGGCTATGCCAGCGTCTACCTCAAGGATCCGAACGCCGTGACCCCGATCCTCACCACCCAGCAGACCGACGGCGCGACCGGCTATTATTCGATCGGCCTGGCGCTGAAGTCGTCCGGCATCACCGACATCAAGTCGGCCAAGGGGAAGAAACTCGGCTATGCCGACCCGGATTCGACCTCCGGCTACCTGATCCCGCTGACCCAGATCCCGAAGGACACCGGCGCTTCGAACGAAACCTTCTTCGCCTCGACCCAGTTCAATGGCGGCCACGAGAACAACCTTCTCGCGGTTCGCGACGGCAAGGTCGATGTTGCGGTTGACGACTCCTCGGGCATCGGCGACTTCAAGAACGGCTACACCTCCGGCACCTTCCACAAGGAAGTCGCCAAGGGCGCCGTGGACCCCAACGATTTCGTCGAAGTCTGGCGCTCCGGCTCGATCCCGAACGGCCCGCTGGTCGTGCGCACCGCACTCGGCGGCGACATGAGCGCCAAGCTCGCCAACTTCTTCACCGGCCTGCCGGCCAAGGACAAGCCTTGCTTCGAGGCCATCGAAGGCGGCGATTTCACCGGCTATGTTCCGGTGAAGCCGGACTTCTACAGCGTCATCGTCGAAGCCCGCAAAGCCGCGATCGGCGGCTGACGACAATTGCGGAAAGGAAGGCGTCCATTAGAGCGACGTGCGTCCACTTGGACGCACAAAGTACGCTCTAACACTTAGATGCCGCATCGTGCTTTCCGAAAGTCGACTTTCGGGCCGATGCGGTCGCCGCCCTTTTTGCGTGTCCGCTCGTGATCCCGTATGACCTTCGCCGCTACAATTCGTTCAGACGCGGTCCGGCAGGCAGCAGACGCCTGGCGACGCCAGACGTCCTTGCGCCGGTTCTACACGGCGCTCGGCATCGGCTCATTGCTTGTCGCCATGTGCACAGCCATGTGGTTCGCCGACGAGGCCAATGCCGGACATTTCTTCGATCGGCTGCCGCACATACTGGATTTCCTTAGTTGGCTTGTTCCCAAGGACTGGAACGACGTCTGGCGGGCGCTGTTCGACATCACATCGCCGCACGACAAGGGCAGCCAGGAGTTCAACTTCCCGCTTGGCCGCGTCTATCTCTGGGGCGGCTTTTATCTACCCGAATATTTCGAGCTGATGCTCACCACGCTTAACGTGGCGCTGGTTTCCACTTTCATCGGCTTTGTCTTTGCGGTGCCCTTTTCCTTCATCGCCGCGCGCAACTTGACGCCCAGTCCGATGCTCAGGCTCGTCGTCAAGCGCTTCATGGAACTGCTTCGCGCCTTCCCCGAGATCGTCATTGCCGGCCTGTTCGCAGCCATCCTCTCGACCGGCCCGGTCGCAGCCATCATCGCCATCGGCCTGCATTCCATCGGCGCCCTCGGCAAGCTCTTCTACGAGATCAACGAAAACATCGACATGCGCGCCGAAGAAGGCCTGCGCGCGGTCGGCGCCAACTGGTTCGAGCGCGTGCGCTTTGCCGGCCTGCCGCAAGTGCTGCCCAATTTCATGTCCTACACGCTGCTCAGGATCGAGATCAATGTGCGTATCTCGACCATTATCGGCGCGGTCGGCGGTGGCGGCATCGGCGAGGAACTGAAGCTCTCCATCTCGCGCGGCTTCGGCGCCAAGACGCTGGCATTGGTGCTGCTGCTGTTCACGACGATCTTCCTCGTCGACCAGTTTTCCGCCTGGCTACGCCGCAAGCTCGTCGGCGAGCAGGCATTCATGATGGGTGCCTGACCATGATCCCAAAAAGTGGATTCCCGTTTTTGGAAAAGATCATGGCAAATCAACAAGAAGACTGCCCATGGCCGCAATGACCGCCGATGAGATGCGGTCGATCGAGGAGCGCTTCCCCCAAGTGTTCCGGCGGCCCTTGTACAAACGCTTCGGCCCGCTGGTCCTGTTCACCGGCATCCTGCTCTATCTCCTCTACGCCTTGTGGTTCTTCAGCCTGCCGCAAGTGCTGAGGGAATCGCACTGGGAGCGCCTGCCGCTCTTCCTGACGCAATGGATCAGCTACGATCTGCAGCCGGAATTCCGTCTCGACCAGCCTCAGATCACACCCAGATATCCGCGTTTTTCGGCGCTCGGCGAAGACCCGCATCCCGATTGGGTCATCACCAACGCCAACGGCTCCTACACCGTCCTGATCGACGGCCGGGCCAAATCGGTCACCTTCGACAAGGCCGAAGCGACGCTTGTCGCCAATGGCCAGGCGGTGCCGATGTCGTTGACCAGCGGCAAACCGGTAATATCCGGCCCGGTGCCGGAGTGGATCACCGCGCATGACGATGAGATCGTCGCCAGGATGGGCTTTGCCGGCGAGGTCCGCATAACCGTCGATCGCGTCAAGGTCCGCAAACGCTTCCTCGGCTGGGCGAATTTCGTCTTCGACACACGCTCGCCCTTCTTCGGCAAGTCGCCCGGCGAGGTGGTCTCGTTGCTGATGTCCGGACCCCAGCTCAAGCCGGGCACATCAAACATTGCGCTGGCCGCCGACAATATCTGGAACAACGCCCAATGGCAGCATGGCGACGTCTGGACGAAGCTGTTCCAGACCATCGTCATGGCGTTTCTCGGCACCTTGCTCGGCGGCATCGTTGCCTTCCCGCTCGCCTTCTTCGCCGCCCGCAACATCACCCCGAGCGGCCTGCTTAGCCAGGTGCTAAAGCGGTTCTTCGATTTCATGCGTTCGGTCGACATGCTGATCTGGGCGCTGTTCTTCACCCGCGCCTTCGGCCCGGGCCCGCTTGCCGGCAGCGCCGCGATTTTCTTCACCGAGATCGGCACGCTCGGCAAAGTCTATTCGGAGGGCCTCGAGAACATCGACGACAAGCCACGCGAGGGCATCCAGTCGACCGGCGCCAACGGCTTGCTGGTGCAGCGCTATGGCGTGCTGCCGGAAGTGATCCCGGTCTTCATCAGCCAGACACTCTATCAGTGGGAATCCAACACCAGGGGCGCGACGATCATCGGCGCCGTCGGTGCCGGTGGCATCGGCCTGAAGCTCTGGGAGGCGATGCGCACCAATTCCAACTGGGCCAATGTCTTCTACATGGTGCTCTTGGTCCTGCTCGTCGTTTTCATCTTCGACAACATTTCCAATTTCCTGCGCCGCCGCTTGAGCAGGACGATCCACGACTACAACCGGATCCAGGCCGGCCAGGGCTGACAGAGGCGTTGCGCAGGCGTGCGGTTAGGGCGCCTTCCTCCATCCATTCCTGATATGCCTGTAGCCGTCGCGGTAGACGGCTTCCGGGCCTTCGGAAAAGTCGCGCCACACCTTGGTGGCCGCGGCCAGATCCTTCAGCGAGCGGCCGAACGCCTCGATCGTCAGCCAATCGTCATAACCGCTCTTGCGGATGGCAGAGAACGTCTCTTTCCAAGGGACGTGGCCGCGGCCCGGCACGCCGCGATCGTTCTCCGAAATGTGGATATGGACGATGTTCTTGCGGTTGCGCGTATAGGCCCCGATCGGGTCAGCCTCTTCGATGTTGGCATGGAACGTGTCGTACATCGCCTTGATGTGCGGCCGGTCGATCGCGTCGATATGCGCCGACAAATCGTCCATCGTGTTGAGCAGATAGCATTCGAAGCGGTTGAGCGCCTCCAGCCCGATGGTGACACCCTTGTTGCCGGCATGGTCACCGATGACGCGCTGCGAAGCGACCGAACGTTTTTTCTCGGCCGCCGTCGGCCCGCTGCCGGAGAAGACCCCGAGTGTCGAATGGAGCGGGCCGCTCAACGTGTTCGCGCCAAGCGCCTGAGCGCAGTCGATCGTCGATTTCATGTAGTCGATACCGGCCTTGCGCGTCGAGGCATCCGGCGAGATCAAATTCATCGCCGGATCGCCCATCGCCGAGACGGCGGTGCGTTGCAGCCCGATACGGTCGAGCAGCTCGCCGAGTTTCCTGTAGTTGTCCGGCGTGCCGGAGAAGACCGGTATCTCGACGCCGTCGAAGCCGGTCGCCTTGATGTCCCTCAACAACGGCTCGTGTTTTTTTGAGACACTGGTCGTCCACAACAACATGCACATGCCGATTTTCATCGACGCCCCTCCCCTTTTTACGGCCGGGCTTGCTCCTCCGGCGACTTCGCCACAAGCCCCCTCATCCGGCCGCTTCGTGGCCACCTTCTCCCCGCCGGGGAAAAGAGGTGAACGCCAGCGCCAACGATCTCCTCTCCCCACGAGGAAAGGTCGGATTGCCCCGAATTGCCTTGCAATTCGGCTGGCAATCCGGGTGACGGGGACTTCCCATTAACCGGGCGCAGCGATTAAAGCTTCGTCCACGCTCCGTTCTTCTTCGACGACTTCACGCAGGCCTCGATGAAGGCCATGCCCTCGACGCCGTCCTGCACGGTCGGGAAGACGACATCCTTGGCCGGCTTCCCGCCCTTCCGGCGCGCTGCACGAATAGCCCGCGCGGCTTCCTGATAGATGTTGGCGAAACCTTCGAGATAGCCTTCCGGATGCCCTGGCGGAACGCGGCTGACGCGCCCGGCGACGGGGAGCGCGCCGGCGCCATTACGGGTAATCAACTGCTTCGGCTGGCCGAACGGCGTGTACCAGAGATAGTTCGGGTCGGCCTGCACCCATTCGAGGCCGCCCTTCGAGCCGTAGATGCGCAATTTCAACCCGTTCTCGTGGCCGGGCGCCACCTGGCTTGCCCAGATCATTCCCTTCGCCGGGTGCGACCCGCCGACCGGCTTGAAGCGCAGCAGCACATTGATGTTGTCGTCGAGCAGCCTCCCCGGCACGAAGGCATCGAGATCGGCCGACAACGAATCGAGCTCCAGCCCGGAGACGAAACGGGCAAGGTTGTAGGCATGCGTGCCGATATCGCCCAGCGCACCGCCGGCACCCGCCTGCTTCGGGTCAGAGCGCCACGCAGCCTGCTTCTGGCCGGTGGCGGCCAGGTCTTCGGTCAGCCAGTCCTGCGGATATTCCGACTGCACGATACGGATATCGCCGAGCTGTCCCTTGGCCACCATCTCGCGTGCCTGCCGCACCATCGGATAGGCGGTGTAGTTATGCGTCAGCACGAACACCTTGCCGGTCTTCTCGACCAGCGCGGCCAACCTCTTCGCCTCGGCCAGCGACGTCGCCAGCGGCTTGTCGCAGATGACATGGATGCCGGCCTCGAGAAAAGCCTTGGCTGCCGGCACGTGCACATTGTTCGGCGTGACGATGGCCACCGCCTCGATGCCATCCGGCCGCTTGGCCTCCGCCTTGGCCATCTCGGCATAGGAGCCGTAGCTGCGTGCCGGATCGAGCCCAAGCTCGGCCGCCGAGGCCTTGGCGCGCTCCGGATTCGACGAGAGGGCCCCGGCAACCAGCACGAACTCGTTATCAATGCGCGCCGCGATGCGGTGCACCGCGCCGATAAAGGCGCCTTGTCCGCCGCCAACCATGCCGTAGCGGATCGGACCGCCTCCCGTTTCCGTCTTCGATGCGCCAACCATGATTTTCTCCCTCGTCACTGAAATACCCCTCCGCTGAGGGGAAGGTGGCCCGCACGGCCGGGTGGGGTTGGTTCATGCCGAGCTCTACGCCCGGCGACCCCACCCCGATCCGCTGCGTGGATCGACCCTCCCTTCGAGGGGGAGGGATATCTGTGCTAGATCCCCATCATGCCGCGCAGCATCTTTTTATCGGTCGTGCCGCCGGCGAAGTCGTCGAATGCTTTTTCCGTCACCCTGATGATGTGGTGCTGGATGAAGGGAGCGCCTTCGGCCGCACCATCCTCCGGGTGCTTGAGGCAGCATTCCCATTCCAGCACCGCCCATGAATCGTAATTGTATTGAGTGAGCTTGGAGAAGATGCCGCCGAAATCCACCTGCCCGTCGCCGAGCGAGCGGAAACGCCCGGCACGGTTGGTCCAGCTCTGGTAACCGGAATAGACACCTTGCCGCCCGGTCGGATTGAACTCGGCATCCTTGACGTGGAACGCCTTGATCCGCTCGTGGTAGATGTCGATGAATTCGAGATAATCGAGCTGCTGCAGCAGGAAGTGCGACGGGTCGTAGTTGATGTTGCAGCGCTTATGGCCGCCGACCGCATCGAGGAACATCTCGAATGTCGCGCCGTCGAACACGTCCTCGCCCGGATGAATTTCGTAGCCGACATCGACGCCGTTCTCGTCATAAACGTCGAGAATCGGCTTCCAGCGCTTGCCGAGTTCGGCAAACGCTTCCTCGATCAATCCCGCCGGCCGCTGCGGCCAGGGGTAGAGGTATGGGAAGGCCAACGCGCCGCAAAACGACACCGACGCCTTGAGCCCGAGATTCTTCGACGCCTTGGCGGCGAACTTCATCTGTTCGACCGCCCATTGCTGCCTTGCTTTTGGATTGTTGTGCACCGCAGCCGGCGCGAAGCCGTCGAACTGCGCGTCATAGGCGGGATGCACCGCCACCAGTTGCCCCTGCAGATGCGTCGACAGTTCGGTGATCTCGACGCCGGCATCGGCGCAGATGCCCTTCACCTCGTCGCAATAGGCCTTGGAGGAGGCTGCCTTCTCGAGATCGAACAATCGGGCGTCCCATGTCGGGATCTGCACGCCCTTGTAGCCCAGACCAGCCGCCCATTTGGTGATCGAGGCCAGCGAATTGAACGGCGCGGCGTCGCCCGCAAACTGCGCCAGGAACAGACCAGGCCCCTTCATCGTCGTCGGCATCGGCATCTCCCTATGTTTCACGACCAAGCATAGCGCCGATTGAAAACAGGGCCAGCGTCTTTGGTCTCTTTGCACAGCGCGCTCAGCGCCGCTATTCTGGTATTACCAAATGCCGAAATCCGGTCAAGCCATTTGACGCGCTGCCGCGGTCCTGCAACCATGCCGAGTTAGGCCACATGTTTAAGTATAATCAATAGCATAGACAGGAGCCAACGCTTGATGGCAGCACTTCTTGCCGTCCAGATGAAATTACTGTAGACCTCCCATCAGGCCCAATTGGTCGAACCAGTTTGCAAAAAATGCTGGGACGCCTTGGGGAAGAATCATGCGGCACGCTTCGGCAGAGTGCGCCGCAGGCGAACTGGTACAGGCGATTCTGGGAAGGATAGACCATGCATCTTTCGACGCACAATTGGATGCGGGCGGAGCCGCTGGAAACGACGCTCAAGCGCATCAAGAAATTCGGCTACGAGTCGATCGAGATCTCCGGCGAACCCGATCAGTACAAGCCCAAGGAGACGCGCGCACTGTTGAACGAGTACGGCATTCGCTGCTGGGGAGCGGTGACGCTGATGCTGGGCGAGCGAAATCTCGCCGCCAAGGACCAGGGCCAACGCGAGCGCTCGGTGCAGTATGTCAAGGACGTGCTGACCATGGTCAGCGAACTTGATGGCGAGATCATCACGCTGGTTCCGGCCACCGTCGGCAAGGTGGTGCCGGACGGCACCGAGGAAGAGGAGTGGAAATGGGTGGTCGACGCCACCCGGGAATGCTTCACCCACGCCAAGAAGGTCGGCGTCAAGATCGCGGTCGAGCCACTCAACCGCTTCGAGACCTATCTGTTCAACCGCGGCGCCCAGGCACTGGCGCTGGCCGATGCGGTCAGCCCCGAATGCGGCGTCTGCCTCGACGCCTACCACATCCACATGGAAGAATTTAACGTCTACGACGCCATCCGGCAGGTCGGCAAGCGCCTGTACGACTTCCATGTCGCCGACAACAACCGCTTCGCCGCCGGCCTCGGGCAGATCGACTGGCCGAAGATCGTCGGCACGCTGAAGGAGATCGGCTATGACGGCGCGCTGACCAATGAATTCGTCGCCCCCGTCGACCGCACGCCGGCTGCCCCCTATCCCGACATGGTCGAACGCAACCCCGTCGACATCTCGCCGGAGCAGCTGAAATTCATTCAGGACCACGGCTCCAGCGTGCTCACGGAGAAATTCTACACCGACCAGATGCGCATCAACGCGGAAACGCTGCTGCCGCTGATCAAGTAGCCGAGCCGTTTGGAAAGAGCCCTTCCGCCTCACCGCGGCCGGGCCGAGGATGAACATGCGCATCAAGACGGTCCAAGCCTGGTGGGTCCGCATACCGATCGAAGCCGCGAAGCAGCACCGCAGCGACTTCGGTCAGGTGGCGACGTTCGACGCCGCCATCCTGCGCATCGAAACCGACGACGGGCTGGTCGGCTGGGGCGAAGGCAAGAATGCCGCCGGCAGCGCCGGCAGCTACGGCGCCCTTGTCCATTTGCTGAACTACGAGGTCGGCCCGCAGCTGGTCGGCCGCGACCCGGCCGACATCGGCGTCATATGGGAGATGCTCTATAATGGCACGCGCCACGACAGCGCCGCTCGCGCCGGCCACGCCATGCCGCAATTGGCGCGACGCGGCATGAGCATCGCCGCTATCAGCGCCGTCGACATCGCATTGTGGGACATTCTTGGCAAATCGCTCGGCGTTCCGGTCTGGCGGCTGCTCGGCGGCCGCAAGCTGGACCGCATGCCGGCCTATGCTTCCGGCGGCTGGGCCACTGCGGAAGCAATTGGCGACCAGCTGCAGTCCTACATCGCCAAGGGCGGTTTCAAGGCGCTGAAGATGCGCGTCGGCGCCATGGACGGCGCCCCACACATCTCGGCCGCTCGCGTCCGTGCCGCCAGACAGGCGCTCGGTCCCGATATCGACCTGATGGTCGACGCGCACGGCACCTACACGGTGGCCGAAGCCAAGCGCTTTATCCATCTCGCCGGCGACCTCGATCTCGCCTGGTTCGAGGAGCCGGTGATCGCCGACGACAAGCCCGGCATGGCCGAGGTGCGCGCCTGCGGTTCGATCCCGATCGCCACCGGCGAAAGCGAGGCGACACGCTATGCCTTCCGCGACCTCGCCGTGCTCAAATCCGCCGATATCTTCCAGCCGGATCCGGCCTTTTGCGGTGGCATCAGCGAGGCGATGAAGATCGGCACCATCGCCAGCGCCTTCAATCTGCGCTTTGCGCCGCATCTTTGGGCCGGCGCGCCCTGCTTCTTTGCCGGGCTGCATGTCTGCGCCGCTTCGCCGGCGAGCTTCACCGTCGAATATTCGCTCGGCGCCAACCCGATGATCCACGATCTGATCGAAGAGACTGTCGAAGCAAAGGACGGTATGGTAGCGATCCCTGATAGACCCGGGCTGGGATTCACCATTTCGGAGCGGTTCCTGGAGGCGCACGCGCAACACGGCTGACATGAAAGAAAAGAACCTTCTCGCGGAACTCGCCGCCTATCTGTTCTCCCATTCGGACAAGGAGACGGGCCGCACGCCGTCGGAGCGCGAACTGGCAGAGCATTTCAGCGTCAGCCGCGGCCAGATCCGCGAGGCGCTGGCCATTCTCGAGGCCATGCGCATCGTCGAGCGACGGGCGAAATCCGGCATCTACATCGATACGAAGCAGGCGAGCGTCGAGGCGATGGCGCTGTTCGCCCGCGCCGGCCTGCCGCTCGATCCCGTCCAGATCTACGAGACGGTCGAGTTGCGCAAGATCCACGAGATCAAGGCCGCCGAACTTGCCTGTTCACGCGCCACCGAGGAGAATTTCGAGCGGCTGCGCGAGATCCTGAAGGCCTCCGAGGATCGCATCGCCGCCGGTGAAGGGCTTGCCCGGGAAGACCGCGAGTTCCACCTCGAGATCGTGCGGGCGACCAAGAACAGCGTCTTCCACAATATCTGCAGCGTCTACTACATGATGGGTGAACTGCGCCTGCCGATCTATTTCAACGATCCCGAACGCAGCGTGCGCTCCCATGCCGAGCATATCCAGATCTACGAGGCGCTGCTGCGCCGCGACGGCAATCTCGCCCAGGCGCTGATGAGCGCCCACCTGCAAGGCGCGGAAAGCTACTGGAAGGGGCTGATCGAGGGGCGTGGGGCGGAACCGGAAAGCCCTGCGCTCGAAAAGGCCTGAAATGCCCAAGATCCTGTCAACACACAGACTGCACCCTCGTGCCGCTTCCATGCTGACCGGGGCCGGCGAACTCGTCGTTGCTTCCGCCCTCGATGCGGCCACGCTGGCCGCCGAGGCGAGGAACGCCGATGTCATCATCGTTCGCGCTCCCTTGCCTGCGGCGCTTTTCGAAGGCGCGAAGAAGCTCAGGGCCGCAATCCGCCACGGCGCCGGGCTGGACATGGTACCGATGGAAGCGGCCAATGCGGCCGGCGTGCTGGTGGCGAATGTGCCGGGGGTGAACGCGCGATCTGTCGCCGAATATGTGATGTTCGCGGCGCTGGCGCTGCTTAGGCGCTTCCGTGTGTTGGACCGCGACTTGCGTGCGAAGGGCTGGCTGGCGGGCCGCGAACACACGGTGGTAGCCAGCGAGCTAGCGGGCAAGACGATCGGCATTGTCGGCCTCGGCGCGATCGGTCAGGCGGTTGGCCACATCGCCGCCCATGGGTTCGATCTGAATGTGGTGGCGACGACGCGCAGCATGCGGCCGGCGCCGGACAGGGTCGGCTTCCTGTCGATCGATGCACTCATCGAGCAGAGCGACATCATCGTTCTGTGCTGCCCGCTGACGCCCGAAACACGGGGGCTGATCAGCCGCGAGCGCATTGCGCGGATGAAGCCGGATGCGCTGCTGATCAATGTTTCGCGCGGGCCGGTGATCGATGACGACGCGCTGATCGAGGCCTTGCAGAAGGGGCGCATCGGCGGCGCCGCGCTCGATGTTTTTGCTACACAACCGCTACCGCCCAACCATCCTTATTTTGGCTTCGACAACGTCATCGTCACCCCGCACATGGCTGGGATTACCGAGCAGTCGATGATGCGCATGGGCGTCGGCGCGGCTGGCGAAGCCTTGCTGGTGCTGGCCAACAGATTGCCGGTCAATCTGCGCAACCCCGAAGTGGTCGAGCACTACCGGCGGCGGTTCCCTGCCGATTTCTGAAAGCGCCCCAATTTTCCCGAATTCGCCGGCGATGGTGCCGGCATGGCAAGCGTCACAAAATTTCTGCTGACCGCCGGCTTCTGCGTGGCGACGGCGCAAGCCTTCGCCAACGAACAGGGCAGCTACGTGTTCTGCGACAACGGCATACGCTGCCTGGCGGCGCCCTGTCCATCGAACAGCGCACTCGACCTTGCTGCTGGGAAGCTCATCAAAGGCGTTTCAATCGACATCGATCGCCTGCCGCAACAAGACAAGGCGCTCGATCTTTCAGACAAGCTCTATGCCGGCAAGGTCGTTGTTGTCGGCTCGATCGAGAACCGTACCCGGACCTTCAACGGCAAGCGGTACACCCTGCCTTGGCTGGTCGCCACCAGCATCGAACGCGCCGCCAAGGACAGCGAACGCGGCCACTGCTCGTCGCGCTGACACGCGCTATCCGATCAATTTGCAAGCAGCTCCTCCACGCCGGCTGCGATGCGCAGCAGGTGGTGGTCATGGCCATTGCGCGCCACCAGCATCAGCCCGGCCGGACGCGTCATTCCGGGCATCGGCAGCGAGATGGCTGATAGATCGAACTGGTTGGCGACCTGCGTGTTGCGCAGCAGAAGGCCTTCCATCCTGTTGCACAGCGCCTCGTCGCTGGTCATCGACACGATCGTCGGCGCCGTCACCGGTGTGGTCGGCAGGGCCAGCACGTCGACCGACGCCAGCCGGTCATCCATCGCGGCGGCCAGCGCCGTGCGGCGGCGCATTGCCCTGATATAAACCGTGGCCGGAATGGCGGCGGCGCGCGACAATGGCCCGCTTACCCGCGGGTCGACCGGCCTCGTCGCTCCCGCCGCCAGCCAGTCGGCATGGATCTCCGCCCCTTCCATCGCCGCGATCGACGCGCGTTGGGTTGCCACGCGCAGATCGGCAAGCAGGTCGTCGATCGACAGCTCCACAAGCCGTGAGCCGCTAAGCTCTATCTTGCGCAGACACCGGTCGAACGTCGTCGCGACCTCTTCCTGCGTATCATCGAACAGCACGCCGCGCGCAATACCGATGCGCAGGCCGTCCAGCGGCAGCGGCAACAGTGCCGCCAGGTTTTCGCCCGACATCACTGCATCGGCCGCCGCACATTCGGCGACGGTGCGGGCCAGCGGACCGATCGAGTCCAGCGTGGCTGACAGCGGAAACGCACCCGCAAGCGGCACGCGCCGCGCAGTCGGCTTGAAACCGACGACGCCATTCAGCGATGCCGGAATGCGCACCGAACCACCGGTATCGGAACCGATGGAGATTTCGCTGGTGCCTTCGCCCACCGAAACGCCGGCGCCTGAGGAGGAGCCGCCCGGAATACGGCTGGCATCGCTAGCATTGCCGGGCGTGCCATAATGTGGATTGACGCCGATTGCAGTAAAGGCGAACTCGGTCATGTTGGTCTTGCCGAGGATGATTGCACCGGCCTGGCGCAACTGTTGCACGACAATGGCATCCCGCAGCGCCGGCGCTGCGTTGGCGAGCAGCAGAGAGCCGGCCGTGGTCGGCTCGCCGGCGACATCGAACAGATCCTTGATCGAGACGATCGCCCCATCGAGCGGCCCGAGCGTGACGCCGGCTTTTCGCCGCGCATCGGTGGCGTCCGCCGCCGCCCGTGCGACTTCCGGGTAGAGCTTTACGAAAACCCTCTCATCGTCGACGCGAGCGGCAAGAGGCGAAAGAATTGCTTCGAGGTGATCGCGGGCTGATTGCATTTTTCGGTGTCGGACTCCGCGCGCTTGCAACGTCTTAAGGTAGCAGCCAGAAACTGGCCGCAGGAGACATAGCCCGGCGCGGTCGGATTTGCACCTGTCGAACCGAAGGAGGAAGGCCCGATGCTCTACCAAGGCAGCTGCCACTGCGGCAAGGTCGCGTTCGAGGTCGAAGGCGAGCTGACCGGAGCCGTTCGGTGCAATTGCTCGATCTGCTCGCGCAAGGGTGCACTGTTATGGGCAGTTCCGCATGAGAGCATGCGGGTGCTTGCCTGGGGCGATGATCTCGGCCGCTACAGCTTCGGCAACCATGTCATCGCCCACCGCTTCTGCCGCAGCTGCGGCATTCACCCCTTCGCCGAGGATGTCGGCGAAGGGAGCGGGCGAAGTGCCTATATCAATATCAATTGCATCGAGGCGTTGGACGTCGCCGCCGTGCCGGTCTTCGACTTCGACGGCCGTTCCGTTTAGGCCTTGGGGTCGTCGATCGGATTGGGGCCAAGGAAGAACGCCGCCAGTGCCGCAAGCAACGTCGCCGCCGCGCAATAGGCGAAGGCGGTGGCAACGCCGGTATTGTCGACCAGCAGGCCGCCGAAGACGGCGCCCAACGCGATGGCGACCTGGAACGTCATAACCATGAGCCCACCGGCGCTTTCCGCCTGATCGGGGGCGGCCCGCACCAGCCAGGTCTGCAGCCCGACTGGGACGGCGCCGAAGGCAAAGCCCCAGCTGGCCACTGCTATTGCAGCCACGACGGGTGAACCTCCGACCACCAGCAGCAGGAGCGCCGAAAACGCGATCAGCAGGGGCGCCAGGCTGACGGCTGCCTTGAGGCTGCGTTCGGCAATTAAGCCGCCGGCAAAATTGCCGAAGAAGCCACCAATGCCGTAGGCGAGCAGCACAAGCGAGATCGTCTCGATGTCCAGCGCGGGCACCTTCTCGAGAAACGGGCGGACATAGGTGAAGCCGGCAAAATGTCCCGAGGCGACCAGCAGCACCACCAGCAGTGCCACCCTGATCATCGGCCGCTTCATCACCTCCAGCAGCGTGCGAAAACCTGCCGTACCTGCAGGCGGCAGCTTCGGAATGGTAGCCACCTGCACCAGCAGCGCCAGCGCACCGACCACGGCGGCGATCATGAACGCCGTCCGCCAGCCCCAGATGTCGCCGACATAGGCGCCGACCGGAGCCGCGCAGACCGTCGCCACTGAAACGCCGGTGAGAATGATCGACATGGCGCGCGGCATCAGCCGCATCGGAACGAGCCGCATCGCCATGGCTGCCGACATCGACCAGAAGCCGCCAAGACTGATCCCGAGCATGATGCGGGCAATCAGAAGAACGGGAAGCGAGGACGCAAACGCGGCCACCAGGTTTGACAGCACAAGCAGCACCGTCAGCGCCCACATGACCAGCCTGCGGTCCAGCCGCTTGGTGACAATGGCCATGGTCGGCGCCGCAATCGCGCCAATGACGGCGGTTGCCGTTACCGCCTGCCCGGCGGCGCCTTCGGTGATGCCGAGATCCTGCGCAAGCGGCGTCAGCAGGCTGGCTGGCAGAAATTCCGCGGTCACCAGGCCGAAGACTCCGAGCGCCAGGGAGACCACTGCCCCCCATGCGGGCTCGGATCGTTCGCCGGTTTCTGATGGGTCGAGAACGGCGTCCATGACGCCTGTCGCCGGTTCGGTCATGAGGGATCTCCCATCTGGTTGCAGCGCAGCATCTGGCTGCAGTGCAACATAGGGAGTGACTGTCTGGAGTTTCCATGCTAGAAACACCATTATGCTTGACCGTTCGTCCAAAATCCCCGTCACCGGTGATCCGCTGACAGACATATTGCGCGGATTGCGCCTCGAAGGCGTCGATTACGGCCGTTGCGAGATGAAGGAACCCTGGGGTATCCATTTTCCGGTTCAGGCGGCGGCACGGTTTCATTTCATCGGCCGCAGAGGCTGCTGGTTGCTGCAGGCGTCCGGCGAATGGGTCGAGTTGAAGGCGGGCGACGCGGTATTGTTGCCGCGCGGCTCAGCCCACACGCTGGCGAGCGAGCCGGGTACCGAGGCGGCGCCGATCCACGGCTATGAGGTCGAGGAAATCTGCAAGAATGTCTATTGCATGTCGAATGACGGCATGCCCGGCTGCCGTCCGGGGACCTTGCTGTTTTTCGGCAGCATGTATTTCAATCTCGATGGCTTGCACCCCTTGCTCGGCATGATGCCGGACGTGATGCGCGCGCATGAGTTGGAGGCCTATGAGCCAGGTATCCCGCATTTGCTGGAAGCGATGGCCCGCGAGGTGACGATGGAGCGCGTCGGCTCCGGCGGCATCCTGGCGCGGCTGGCCGATGTGCTCGCCGCGACCGTCATCCGCTCATGGGTCGAGCGCGGCTGCGGCGACTCTTCCGGTTGGATTGCGGCGGTCAGGGATCGCGAGATCGGCCGGGTGCTGGCCGCGATCCATCTGGAACCGAACCGCGACTGGACGGTGGAAGCTCTGGCGAAGATGATGGGTGCCTCGCGATCAGGTTTCGCCGAGCGCTTCGCAACCATTGTCGGCGAAACACCGGCAAAGTACGTCACGCAGGTGCGGATGCACCAGGCGAGGCAATGGCTGGTCCGCGACCGGCTCAAGATTTCCGTCGTCGCGGCTCGTCTCGGCTACGAATCCGACGCCTCCTTCAGCCGCGCCTTCAAACGGGTCATCGGATCGCCGCCTAGCCATTTCCGGGCTGAGGAACAGGCTGATATCCGCCAGGCCGGCTAAACGTTGGCCGGATTATTGCTCGGTGATGCAGGCCGAGCCGGCGCTGCTCTTGCAATATTTACCGGAAGCCCCGCACCTGCCATCCGAGACTTCCACGACGGTGCCGCTCAACAACAGCTTGCAGTCGCTGGTGGACAGATTGACCGTGCCGTTGAGATCCTTGATCTTCTTGGCGTCGACCTTCGCGCCTGCGACAACTTTCTTGGCTGCCTGCGCCTCGCCCAGATGCGCCGCCGACAATCCCATACCGGCGACGAGTAGGATCGTCGCAAAACCGCGAAATAGATTTCCCATAGCCAACCCTCCGTTTTGGGCCTCCAAATTGGGCTTGCAAAGCCCGTTTGGGACCAAAGGATCAGCCTATTCGACAAATCGGAGCATCCGCATCCCCCGTATGGGGGATGACGGGAAGACTCGAGCATTTAGCAGCCAAGGGAATCACTCGACGTCGCACAAATGCAGCTAAAACACATGGTTTAGAGCGGTATGCACGGCTCGATTTGAACGCATCCGTTCTAGCTGCAGCAAAGAGGCTTGTACTTAGCCGGTGTGACGCAGGCTTATTCCGCTGCCCTTGTCGAACAGCACCACCTTGTCCGGGTTCCAGGCAAAGCGCACCGGCTGCTCTATCTGCACGTCGGTCCTGGCCGGCACGGTGGCGCGCAGCATGGTGTCGCCGACCCGCAGCGTCAGGATCTTCTCGACGCCATGGTTCTCGACATCGTGGACCCGCGCCTCGACCGGCGCGCCGGTCTCGAGATAGACGTCTTCAGGGCGAATTCCGAAGACGAGCGGGCGACCGTCGGTCGCCGCGCCCGTCTTTTGGGGGGGGGGGGGGGGGGGGGGGGGGGGGGGGGGGGGGGGGGGGGGGGGGGGGGGGGGGGGGGGGGGGGGGGGGGGGGGGGGGGGGGGGGGGG
>NZ_JAMYLZ010000024.1:0-95618 GCF_040318315.1 Mesorhizobium sp. M1227 | reverse complement strand
GGTCGAGACGGTGCCGTCGCGATCGGTCACCTTCCATTCATTTGTGGTGCCGTTCAGCGCAATGCGGCGATAGGATTCATTCTCCGTCGCATGGGTGCCGCCGGTCGAGCACGACGGCGACACCATGCCGGCCACGCAGGCGACCATCGCCTGGCCGTCGAGCAGGTAGATATCGCTCGTGGTAAAGGCCGGCATGCCATAGCCGGGGCTTGCCCGCTCGATGACGTCGGAACCGCCAAGGCCCCAGGCATAGCCCAGCCAACCCTGGTAGAGGCCGCCGGTCTTGGTCCTGCGTGAAGACTCGTAGGTGAGTGCGATCGACGGTTCGATGCCGTGGAAGTCCGGGACATCGATGCCGATGGCATAGCCCAGATTGCCATTGCCTGAACTCTTCGGCAAATCCACCTTCGGCGTGCCGATCGCCTCGGCATCGCCGCTTGTCGTGGTCGTGGTTGCCGTCGCTACCGTCGCTCCCGCTGCCGGCGCCTCGGGCGCGGCCTCGCCGTCGGTCGACTGATCTGTCGTTCCTACCTCGGCCGCCGCGTCGGGAGCCTCGGCCGCGGGCGCGGCATCTCCCGTGGCATTTGCCGCCGGCGTTGCACCAGCATCATCCGTACCGGAGCCTGTTCCCGAACCCAGCGCTGCCCCGCCATTGCCAAAGCCGCCGTCCGATGGTGCGCCAACATCTGGCGAAGTCCCTTGCGCCCCCTGCGCAAAAGCCGTCATTTCTGCAGAGTTTCTAATATAAGAAATGAAAGATGTATCTACGCCAAACACGCCTGCGGCAAGCATTGCCGCTCCAACAAGCAACCTGTTCATGATTCCCCCGGCCCAAGTTGCTTACTTCTACTCAGCCACCGCCAAACGAATACGACACCAAGTCGTCACAGAGGCAATATCCACAGGGAAATTTTGTGAAGGCGCGGGAGGCTATCTTTCAAGCACCCTTGGCCGATCAGAGATACGACATCGGTCGGATCTTTGATTGATCGTCCCCAGCAACAGAGAATTACCGCCTTGGGCCCGTCACCGACGCTGACGCGCAAATTCTGCGAGAAAATGGCCAAGGGGACAGCGTTCCCATGGCCACGGGACCTTACGTGGAGAATAGGTTTCGCAGTGTTCGCTCGCAGGCATCAGCCCATTTAGCATGCGGCGAAGCGGTAAGCTTCGACATTGAGCCGATCACCGAGGCCAGATATTGATTCCGCGTAGACCGATACGTCCTTTTCGCACGTCGTCGTATCCGATCTGTACGACCAGGCGCCTGGCCCCCTTTCTTAACGCCGCATGCCCCCACATTCTCCATTCCGATGAAACAATCGGAGAACCAGCGGAACGCTGCTGGGCCAAATCCCTGCACGCCTCGGGAGGTGCAGCATGCGGTCGATCCCACGCTAGTCCAGTTCGTGGAAGCTCTTGCGATTGCCGACGCTAGGCGCGATCATCTCGCTGTGAAGCTATCTGCTTCGGCACCTAACTTGGATGTCGTCGAAGCAATTGGCCGCAACGGCGAGGTTCGTGAATGATACGCGCAGCCATTTACGCCCGGTTCTCGACCGAGCTGCAGAACGAGAAATCCACCGATGACCAGATCGTCCTTTGTCGCGCGTATGCAGCACGGCATCAGCTTGATGTGGTTGCGGCTTACGAGGACAAAGCTCGCTCGGGATCTTCGATGTTTGGCCGTGACGGCCTCATGAAATTGATGGATGCGGCGCGCGAACGAAAGTTTGACGTCGTCATTGTTGAGGCACTCGATCGCCTTTCGCGCGATATGGAGGATCTCGCTGGACTGCACAAACGACTGTCATTCCTAGGGATCGAGATCCAAGCTGTTCACGACGGCACAGCTGACGCAATCTTGATCGGAATACGAGGTTTGGTGGGCCAGATGCAGCGCGAGGATGGCGCAAAAAAGGTATGTCGAGGAATGGCCGGTGTGGTCCGGGACGGGCGCCACGCCGGCGGTCGCGCGTACGGGTATCGGGCACTTCCTGGGCGTCCCGGTGAACTGGAGATCGTCGAAGAGGAGGCTGAGGTTGTTCGCCGGATTTTTGCGGCCTACATCTCTGGCCGGCCACCACGCGAAATCGCACAAGATCTAAATCGGGAAGGGGTTTGTCCGCCTCGCGGCACTCGTTGGAACGCCTCTACCATCAACGGGAATGCACAACGCGGCGCGGGGCTGATTTTGAACGAGCTATATTTTGGGCGCATCGTCTGGAACAAGGTTCGGATGGTTAAGGACCCAGATACCGGCAGGCGCTTGTCCCGTCCTAATAGCCGCGACCAGTGGCAGACGATTGATGTCCCACACCTGCGCATCGTTGACGAAGAGATATGGCGACGCGCGCAGGACTTGAAGACAGAAAGATCTCGTCTGAACTCAAATGTGAAGCGTCGGCCACCGCATCTCCTCTCGGGCTTGTTGCGATGTGGTTGCTGCGGTTCGGGCATGTCGGTGCACGATCGCGACAAGACCGGCAAAACACGAATCCGCTGCTCGACAGTTCGTGAGAGCGGCAGCTGTTCCAATAGTCGCATAGTCTACCTGCGGAGCGTAGAGAATGCTGTATTGGATGGAATGCGTGACGAACTGAAGGATCCACGTCTCATTGACATCTACGTGCGGAACTATAACGAAGAGCGTCACCGGCTGGCGGCCCAAGCGACCAACGCTCGGGTCGCCCTCGAGACAAAGATCGCGCGTATTGAAGCCGAGCGACAACGCAACATTGACTTGGTAGTCAAGCGAGTCATTGGCGATGACGACGCCCGAGAGCGTATCGCCGAGTTGAAAGATCGACGCATCGAGGCGGAGGTAGAACTTGCCAACCTTGAAGAGGCGCCATCGACCCTTACCCTGCATCCGGCAGCGATAGAGAAGTATGTCAAAACGGTCGATGAGCTCGCTTCGGTCTTAGCTCATCACGCGGAGGCGGACGACGATCGGGGGGCGCTGGTGAGGAGCTTCCGCGCGCTCGTTCATAGTGTGACGGTTCATCCCAAAGGGCCGCGACAGGGTTTTGAGATTGAGGTTAAAGGCAAGCTTGCCGCCCTCATCGGTGGCAACACCTTCCCCCAAGCGCGGTATGCAGGAGAACGCGCGGTGGCCGAGGAGCGCGACAGGCAAAATCCCACTATTACGTACGATAGTGGGTCTAAGGTGGTAGCGGGAGAGGGACTTGAACCCCCGACCCCAGGATTATGATTCCCGTGCTCTAACCAACTGAGCTACCCCGCCAGGGCGGCGAAGGCCCGAAATCCAGCTTAAATCGGCAGGCATATCGGCGCGTTCGCCAAGGTCGCGCGGATATAAGGTTGCGAGGCCAAGCCTGTCAAGCATCGAAGTGGCTGCCGCGCCGGCATATTGCTGGCGCCGAAAGCTTTGCCGGGCAGACATTTGGGCGCACAGGCCGGGGTTGAGTTCAGCGAGGCACGTCGCTATGTCTCGGCCACGAAAGTCATGGTCATGAATTGATGAAACCGCGCATTGCAGTCCTCGGTTGCGGATACTGGGGCAGCAACCACATCCGCACCCTAAAGGCGCTCGGCGCGCTGCATGCGGTTTCGGACGTCAACCCCGCGCGCGCGGAGGGTTTTGCCAGCGAGCAGGATTGCCTGGCGATAGAGCCGGAGGCGCTGTTTGCCCGCGACGATGTCGACGCCATCGTCATGGCGCTGCCGCCGCAGTTCCATGCCGACATGGCGGTGCGCGCCGTGCTCGGCGGCAAGGACGTGCTGGTGGAGAAGCCGATCGCGCTGACGGTGGCCGATGCCGAACGCTCGGTGCAGGCGGCCGCCGATAATGGCCGTGTCTTCATGGTCGGCCACGTGCTGCGCTTTCATCCCGCCTTCGAGACGCTGAAGGCGCTGATCGACAATGGCGAACTCGGCGAAGTCCGCTACATCCATTCGCATCGGCTCGGCCTCGGCAAGTTCCACACCGAAAACGACGCGCTATGGGATCTGGCGCCGCACGATCTGTCGATGATCCTGGCCATCACCGGCACCGAACCGGTCGAAGTGCGCGGCGAAGGCGCTGCTCTTCTCGACAATCTCAGCGACTTTGCGCATCTGCACATGCGCTTTCCCAACGGCCTGCGCGGCCATCTGTTCGCCTCGCGGCTCAACCCTTACCGCGAACGGCGGCTGACCGTTGTCGGCACCAAGGCGATGGCGGTGTTCGACGATGTCGAGCCGTGGGAGCGCAAGCTTGCCGTCTATCGCCACGCGGTGTGGCAGGACAGCGGCCAATGGGCGTTCACCGCCAACGAGCCGTCCTATGTCGCGGTCGGTGAGGGCATGCCGCTGACGCGCGAGTTGGAGCATTTCATCCACTGCATCGAGACGCGGGCCGAACCGCGCACCAGCGGCGAGGAGGCCATCCGCGTGCTGCGCATCCTGACCGCCGGCACCGTCGCCCATACAAGGCCCTAAGAGAAAACGCCGTCTATTCGGCGGGTACCCGCGCCGGCTGGACGGCAAGCCGCGTCAGCATCGCCTCGGCCTCGGCGCCGCGCTCGGAGCGCTCGATGAAGCCGCCGCCGAACACGCGCGCCTCGTTGCCATCGTCGGAATAGAGCACGCAAGCCTGACCGGGCGCGATGCCGGATTCGCCGTCTACCAGTTCCACCGAAGTGACACCGGCGCGGTGATGCAGCACGGCCGGGCGCGGCGGCCGCGTCGAGCGCACCTTGGCGAAAAGCTCAAGCCCGGCCGCCGGGATAGCGGTCAGCGGGCCATCGCCCAGCCAGTTCATGTTGCGCAAGAAGATCTTGTGGGTCTCCAGCGCCTCGCGAGGGCCGACGACGACGCGGGCCCGGTCGGCGTCGAGATGAACGACGTAGAGCGGCTCGCCCGAGGCGATGCCGATGCCGCGGCGCTGACCGACGGTGTAGCGCAAAATGCCCTCGTGGCGGCCAAGCACGCGCCCGTCTATATGGACGATGTCGCCCGGATTGGCGGCAGCCGGCTTCAGCTTGGCGATGATGTCGGAATACTTGCCCTGCGGCACGAAGCAGATGTCCTGGCTGTCCTGCTTGGCCGCAACCGTCAGTCCCATCTCCTCGGCGATGGCGCGAACCTCAGGCTTCGACAGGCCGCCGAGCGGAAAACGCAGATAGTCGATCTGTGCCTGGGTGGTGGCGAACAGGAAGTAGCTCTGGTCGCGGTCGGCGTCGACCGGCCGGTAAAGCGCGCGGTGGGCGCCATTGGCGCCGGAACGGATGTAGTGGCCGGTCGCCAGCGCGTCGGCGCCGAGTTCCTTGGCGGTCGCAAGAAGGTCGGCGAATTTCACCGTCTGATTGCAGGAAACGCAAGGGATCGGCGTTTCGCCGGCGACATAGCTCTCGGCGAACGGGTCGATCACCGCCTTGCGGAAGCGCTCCTCGTAATCGAGGACGTAATGCGGGATGGCGAGCGTCTCGGAGACGCGGCGGGCATCGTCGATGTCCTGGCCGGCGCAGCATGAGCCGGCCCGGTGCGTTGCCGCGCCGTGGTCATAAAGCTGCAGCGTGACACCGACGACGTCGTAGCCCTCGCGCTTCAGGAGGCCGGCAACGACCGACGAATCGACACCGCCCGACATGGCGACGACGACGCGGGTGTTTTCGGGGCGTCCGGGAAGATCGAGGCTGTTCATGGTTCTTTCGTTCTGCGCGGCGCTTCAATGCCAATGGCCGGAATATAGGTCAAGCGTCTCGGCTGCGCCAGCTTTGCCGGGCCGGCTCATTTTTCCTGCCGGGTTCAATGCGCTTGCCGGCAGATGTTTCAAATGCCGATGAGAAGGCTAACGCCGCGTTCATGATCCTTACCTAACCATTAGGGTCTGCTTAGGCAAATTTTAAAGCTGTGGCGGTAATGTGGTGGGGATTGGGTCTTTGAGTTTTTTGTAGAGAGTACGATGACCGATCTAATTAGACCGCGAGTCAAATATGTTATCGGGCCGGACGGCAGCCCACTTACCATCGCCGATCTGCCGCCGACAAACACACGTCGCTGGGTTATCCGGCGCAAGGCGGAAGTGGTGGCGGCGGTGCGTGGCGGGCTTTTGAGCCTCGAAGAGGCATGCCAGCGCTACAAGCTCACCACCGAGGAATTCCTGTCCTGGCAAGCGTCGATCGACGAATACGGCCTTGCCGGCCTGCGCACCACGCGCATCCAGCAATACCGGCATTAGGCCGATAAGGGCGCTGATCAGCGCCCTTACGTTTGGGAGGGGCGACGATCTGCAATTTCAGACCGTCAGCACCACCTTGCCGATCGGCCTGGTGGCGAGAAAGGCATGGGCGGCACCGGCCTGTTCGAGGGGAAACGCCTTTGCCACGTGGACGGCCAGCTTTTTCGCGTCGATCAATTTGCCGAGCTCCACCAGAGCGGCACGGTCGGGCACTACGGACATGCGCTCGACGCGGATGCCTCGCGTCCTGGCCTTTGCCTTGGTGGCACCGCTGACATCGAGCAGCGACACCAGAACGCCGCCGGCAGTGAGCACTTTCAGTGATTGCTCCGCATGCACGCCGCCGAACGGGTCCAGAACCAGATCGATGTCGCGGGCCTTCGCGGCGAAATCGTCCCTTGTGTAGTCGATCACCTCGTCGGCGCCGAGCGAGCGGACGAAATCGAGCTTTTCCGGGCTGGCGGTCGCGACGACGTAAGCGCCGTGCGCCTTGGCGATCTGCACCGCCAGATGGCCGACGCCGCCGGCTCCGGCGTGGATCAGCACGCGCTTGGCAGAATCGAGCCGGCCATGGCGGACAAGGCCTTGCCAGGCCGTCAGGCCGGCCAGCGGCAGCGCGGCGGCTTGCGCGTGATCTATGCCTTCAGGTTTCGGCGCAAGCTCATCAGCCGGGACAGCGGCGAGTTCGGCGTAGGCTGCCGCCTGTTTGGGAAAGCGCGGCATGCCGAACACGGCATCGCCGACCTTGAGGCCGGAGACGCCGGAGCCCAGCGCCTCGACAGTCCCCGAAACGTCCCAGCCAAGGACAAAAGGCGGCTCGCCAAGCAGCGGATAGTGACCGCCGCGCACTGCGCCATCGACCGGGTTGATGCCGGCCGCCTCGATGCGGACGAGCACCTCGCCTGCCTCGGGTGATGGCGCGGGGCGATCGGCAATGACGAGGACGTCGGGTCCGCCGAAGGAATTCTGGATAATGGCACGCATGGAAGGCTCTCCTGCTGGTTTTGATGTGACACTATCATTTGGATAGTTATTTTCTCTTGTCTAGTATGTACATTTTTGATATATACATACCTCATGGATAGTGAAGATGTTTCCCCTTTTGGCTATGACGCCTTTCGGCGGTCGTGCCCGTCACACGCCGTGCTCGAGACACTCGCCAGCAAATGGGTCTACCTGGTGATCTGTGCGCTGCGCCGGGGCCGGCTCCGCAACGGCGAATTGGCGCGCAAGCTCGAAGGCATCACGCCGAAAATGCTGACGCAGACGCTGCGTATCCTGGAACGCGACGGGCTTGTGCGGCGCGAGGTTTTCCCGGTCATTCCGCCGCGGGTCGAATATGAGTTGACCGAACTTGGCCAGAACCTGGCAGGACTGCTCAATCAGATCAGAGCCTGGTCGGAGCAGCATGTGCCCGACATCAAAAATGCGCGCGCACGGGCGGCGAAACAGCAAGAAGATCTGGATGCCTGAGGCGGGCACAGTCGGTGCGCAGCAATAGCGCGCAAGCGCGACGCGCGTTAAAGTCTTGTTTTCAGCCGATCATGGCGCTGCGGCCGCCGGCTTCCGTGTCGCGCGCCTTGGTGTCGCGCGATTCCAGCATCTCGGCCTTGGAAAGCTCCGCTTCGGCTTCGCTCAGCAATGATTCGGCGACATTTCGCTGCTGGGCGAGGTCGCTTTGCGAATTTCTAAGGTTGTCGCGGCGTAGCCGTGCCGCCTTGGCGAAGGTCGGATAAGCAAAGTGATTGATGTCGGTGATGCCGGCCTTCTTCTCTTCGGCAGCAATCTGAAGTTCCAGCTCGACGGCCATGCGCTCGAATTCGGCGATCATCATGTCGAGCTGCAGCAGCTGCCGCCGCTTCTCGCTCACCTGAAATTGCTTCAGCCGAACGAGGTTTTCACGTGACTTCATGATTCGGTACTCCCGGAAACGCACACCTGCACATATCGTCCAATTCACCCGGCAAGGCCCAGGCTTGACCCGTTTCCACCGGCTTTCCCCGAACTATGGGAAACAAACTCCTAAAGTTTTTTGCCGGCGGTAACCATTCGTTTACGGGCATTGTTAATCATACGGCTCAGGACTTAAGGGCGGGTAAAAATTCTGCTTCTCGTCGGGAAACCCGGCCAACGAGTCCGAAGAGTCACTTAGTCTGGCTTATTAATGTGCTGCATTAACGGTTTGGGTCTGTGATTCGTTATTGGATTCAACAAGGTGTAGAAAGGGGTTAAAAAATCTGATACCGTCATGGACGGGGAATTAGGTTTTATTAACCATTCGATGGCAGCCTCTGCTCAGGCAATCACTGCTCCGGTCCTGGACGGGTCGTGAAATGGTCCGGCAGCAGAAAAGGGGAATGAAATGCGCGTTCTGCTGATAGAAGACGACAGTGCAACCGCACAAAGCATCGAGCTGATGCTGAAATCGGAAAGTTTCAATGTCTATACGACCGACCTTGGCGAAGAGGGCGTCGATCTAGGCAAGCTTTACGATTACGACATCATTCTCCTCGACCTCAATCTCCCCGACATGTCGGGCTATGAAGTTTTGAGAACACTTCGCCTGTCCAAGGTGAAGACGCCGATCCTCATCCTCTCCGGCATGGCCGGCATCGAGGACAAGGTGCGCGGCCTCGGCTTCGGCGCCGACGATTACATGACCAAGCCCTTTCACAAGGACGAACTGGTCGCCCGCATCCATGCCATCGTGCGGCGTTCCAAGGGCCACGCCCAGTCGGTCATCACCACCGGCGACCTGGTGGTCAATCTCGATGCCAAGACCGTTGAGGTCGGTGGCCAGCGCGTGCATCTGACCGGCAAGGAATATCAGATGCTGGAACTGCTCTCGCTGCGCAAGGGCACCACGCTGACCAAGGAAATGTTCCTCAACCATCTCTATGGCGGCATGGATGAACCGGAACTGAAGATCATCGACGTCTTCATCTGCAAGCTGCGCAAGAAGCTTGACGCCGCGTCTGGCGGGCAGAATTACATCGAGACCGTCTGGGGCCGCGGCTATGTGCTGCGTGAGCCCGAAGATATCCGCGTCAGCGCCTGAACTAGGGGCGTGATCCCAAGGTGGGCGCCGATTTTTTCGGAAAAGAACCCGGCAAAACAACAAGATAGAGCCGATCCGATTTTCGTCGGAATGGAACAGCTCTGATCAGGCGGCAATCTTCAAGGCGCGGAAGCACTCGAGCAGTTGCGGCCGGTTGAACGGCTTCAGCAGGTAGCCCTGGGCGCCGGCTCGTTTTGCCCGCATGATCGCCCCGACATCGACCTCGACCAGCGAAATCAAAACCTGCGGCAATACCGGGCTTTCCATGGCGCGCAGGCGGCGGATGAGGTCCTGCGCCTGCATGTCCGGCAAGGCGCCGTCGACGACGATGATATCAGGCATGTCGGCCGCGCACATCTCGATCGCCTCGTGGCCGCTGGCGGCTTCGATCACCATCATGCCGGAACCGCCCAGGATACGCCTTGCGACCTTCCTGATGACGCTCGAATTGTCGACGAACATGCAGCGTTTCATTCCGGGACCCTCTTTGCCATGCGGCGAACCGGCAGCGTCGTGGCATCTGCCGGGGAACATAGGCCGATCTGGTAAAGAAGCCGAAAAGCCGTTAGGTAAAATTTTCCTGAAGGTGTTTTAAGTGAAATCTTCTTTCGCAATGCTTCACGCAATCAATCCGCAAGCCCGCCTACAGATGTTAGGACAATGCCGCAAATATGACTTGAGAAAAATACTTTCCCCGCTCTTTAGGAGAACTTCAGGCTGCGGAAAGGACGATCTCGTCGGCGGTCGCATGGATCGAAATCGTCATGTTGGCTTCGCGGGCCAGGAGCAGCGTGTAATAGGGCTGCACCGAATGCGCGTCGATCGGCTCTTCCGGCCTGTGGCCGGAATGCAATTCCAGGAATTTGGGCGGCACGCGGAGCATCGGGCCGCTCGCCGCGAGCGCAAAGCGCGGCTCGGTCTCGAGGTTCTCCAGCGTGACCACCAGCCTGCCACCGCGCGGAATGGCGGCGTTAGCGACGAGGATGAGATTGAGCAGCAGCTTGACCTTGTTCTTGGGCAACAGTGCGCGGGTTCCGTTCCAGATCAGTTCCGGCTTCTCGTTCTTCAGGAAGGCGATGGCCACGGCCTCGGCGTCCCCGGTGTCGATCAGCATGCCGGCGGAACCGGCGGCACCGAAGGCGATGCGGGCGAATTGCAGGCGGGCGGAGGCGTTTTTGGCGCTTTGGCGGATCAGCTTCATGGCGTCTTCGTCGGCGCCGCCTTCGTCGAGCAGCTCAAGCCCGTTGTTTATGGCGCCGACCGGCGAAATGATGTCGTGGCAGACCCGGCTGCACAGCAGCGCTGCCAGATCGGGTGCGGAAAGGGTGAAAAGCTCGGCCATCGGCAAAAATCCCTGCAAATTTCACAACACAATGACCGGGCGATCATGATCACGCCTGTCCACACGAATCACGCTCTCTCCCAAGCATTCTGAATACACAGCGCTTGTGCGTGCAGCAACAAATCCGAAATCATGATTGTCGAAAATGGCGTGTTCACGCAGCAGGATGCTGCGCGGGCGATGTGAAAACAGCCTTCGAACCGCCATCTTCATGTGGGAATTTAATGGTTGAAAAAGGATTACGGCATAGTTTGCCCCTAACAGTCATCCTTAACGGCCGCCAAAGAGCCGTACGGGTGCGAGGCGTCGGCGAAAGTGCTCCCTGACGGAGATTGGAAGCATGGTTTCCCGATTCTACGACCGGACTTTTTTCCGTGTCATCTCAATGACGATCGCGCTCATCGGCCTTGTCGCCTTTTCGGCATCGGCCGCGCGGGCGCAGGAATACACCGCGCAGGAGATCGTCGATTCCGGTCATAAATTCTTCGGCGCGACATCGGGCGGGCTCGCCACCGTCGTCGAGAAGATTTTCGCCACCTATGGCCTGCCGAACGGCTATCTGCTCGGCGAAGAGGGGTCCGGGGCGCTGATCGGTGGCCTGACCTATGGCGAAGGCACGCTCTACACCAAGAATGCCGGCGACCACAAAGTGTTCTGGCAAGGCCCGTCGCTCGGCTGGGATTTCGGCGGCGAGGGCTCGCGCGTCATGATGCTGGTCTACAATCTCGACGATGTGAGCAGCCTGTATAATCGTTTTGGCGGCGTCGCCGGCTCCGCCTATGTCGTCGCCGGCGTCGGCTTCAACGTGCTGAAGAACAACAATGTGCTGCTCGTGCCGATCCGTACCGGCGTCGGCGCTCGTCTCGGCGTCAATCTCGGCTACCTCAAGCTCACCCAGCGCGCGACCTGGAATCCGTTCTGACCTGCATGATGGCGCCACTGCGATTGGAGCTGTGATCCCACGGTCTGAGCTTTGCCGCAGCATACTCTTGCCGTGGTGCCGGATTTCCGTCATGCGAAGATGGCAAAGTCGACCTTTGGCGGTTGCCATGCACAACGGATAGTCATCTTGGTCCAGTCGATCCTGTTCTTTGTTCTCGGCTTTCTCTGCGCCGGCTTTCTGGCGCTGATGATTGCTCCGGCCGTGTGGCGGCGGGCGGTGGCGCTGACGCGCAAGCGCGTCGAGGGCTCGATGCCGTTGACGCTGGCCGAGATCCAGGCGGACAAGGATCGCATTCGCGCCGAGTTCGCGGTTTCGGTGCGCCGGCTTGAAATGACCGTCAAGTCATTGCGCGAGAAAGCCGCCGAACAGCTGGTCGAGATCGGCCGCGACCGCGAAGCCCTGAAGGAATTGGCGGCCGAGCGACAGGACAAGAACCGGGTCGTCGCCGATCTTACAGCCAGCGGCGAGGAGCTTCGCAAGCGTGATGAGCAACTGCAGCAGCTGTCGGAACGGCTTGCGGAGACCGAGCGCGCCCTCGAAAAGCGCGGGCTCGAACTGCGGAAACTGGAGCACATGTATGACGACGCCAGTTTTTCATCCAGCAGCCGGCAGATCGAGCTGGTGGCGCGCGAATCCGAGCTGCAGAAGTTGGCAAGCGACATTTCGCTGCTGCGCGGCCAGCGCAAGGAGGCGGACAGGCGCAGCCAGGAATTGGCAGCCGAAAGCAAGGTTTTGCGGGACGCGCTGAAGGCCGAGAAGAAAAGAACCGGCGACCTGGAAAAGAAGGTCGAACGCCTGCTCGCCTCGCTGGCCGATCGCGAGGACAGGCTCGAGCGCCGCGAGAAGGAACTGGTGCGCCTTCGCGAAAAGCCGAAAGGCGCTGAAAGGGCGCCTGCGGTGGGTCTTGCCGGCGTGCTAGGCACCCAGGTCAATGTGGCCGCCAACGGCGACATCGAACAGACAACCGCCAAGCTCGACGCCGACCGCGAGCGGCTGGAGGCCAGGCTGACGTCGCTGGCACGCGAGAACAGGCGGCTGAAGACAGATCTTGCTGCCGTCGAAACGTCGAAATCGCGGACCGGAGACGATACCGGCAGCGCCAGCGCGGCATTGCGCGAAGAGATGAACGATCTGGCGGCGCAAGTCGTGGCCTTGACGGCAAAGCTCGACGGGCCGGATTCGCCCATCGCCCGGGCGCTTGCAGCGCCTGAGGATACGCGGCCGGGGAGCGGCGGACGCAGCCTTGCCGATCGGGTGCGGGCGCTGCAGAAGGCCGCTTCGACCGACTAAGATTCCACAAGCGCGAGCGGGACGCCCCGGCTCTAAATTAGGCTCCGGAAAAATGATGCAGCGCGATGGCTGACGCGGCGGCGACGTTCAGGCTGTCGAAGCCCTGCGCCATACCGATCCGCAGCGTCTGCAGGCGGGCAAGCAGGCTTTCCGGCAGGCCTTCGCCCTCGGTGCCGAGATAGAGCGCCAGCCGCTCGTTTCTCTTGGCATCGCGAATGTCGATCTGCCCGCGCGGCGACAAGGCGAATTGGCTGAAGCCTTGCCGGTCGAGCATTGCGGTGCAGCCGGCGGTATCGGCAAAGCAGGCGAAGGGGAATTTCAAGGCCGCGCCCACCGAGACGCGGATTGCCTTGCGGTACAGCGGATCGCAGCAGGTCGGATCGAGAAGCACGGCATCCGCGCCAAAGGCGGCGGCATTGCGGAAGATCGATCCCATATTGTCATGATTGGCGATGCCGACCAGCACCACGATCAGCGCGCGGGCGGGCAGAGCGCCGAGCAAAGCTTCAGCGGAGACGGCCGCGCCCTTGCGGCCGATCGCCAATATGCCGCGATGCATGTGGAATCCGGCAATCCTGTCGATGACTTCGCCGGATGCGACATAGATCGGAAGCCCGGCAGGCGCCTTGCGCAGGACGTCATCGAGGCCGGCCAGCCGGTTCTCGAGCACCAGCACCGATTCTGCCTCGAAGCGACGGGCGGCAAGCAGCGTGTCGAGCACCACCTTGCCTTCGGCGACGAAACGGCCCTGCCGGCCGGCAAGATCGCGTTCCCGGATGTCGAGATAGGCGGCGACGCGAGGATCCTGCGGGTCGTCTATGCGGATCGGATTCATGGCTTCCTCGGCGGATCTTGGCGTCGGCCGCGAATCGGGATTCGGCTTCGGAAGGCATGATGCCGGATCCGAAGCTCTGACCGTATCTCAGCGTCCAAATGGATGCACGCCGTTCTAACGGTCAAATCCAATCACAAGGCGCCGGGCCGAGACGCCTTGCCTGGCCTCCTGGCGGCATGGAGATATTGATTCCCGCGGCACGGCACTTCGGCCAAGCCGCTTCAATGCAGAATTTCGATGGGGCGAAGGAACCCCACGGGGCCATGCCGCGTCATAGAGGCGGGCTCCTGCTGCGGTCCTGGGAGGACATCGATGATCAGGCTCCTCCTCGTCTTTACCGCCACGCTTGCCCTTGCATGTGGCGTGGCCAGCGCGGCCAAGCTCGATCCAGCCACCGTCAATCAGGCCCAATTCACTATCGGCGAACCGAAGGGTGTCGATCCGATGCTGCTGAAGGCGCAGATCCTTCTGGATCGGGCCCGCTTCTCGCCGGGCCTGATCGACGGGCGCCTTTCCCAGAACTTCGCCAAGGCCGTCGCCGCGTTTCAGGCGGCAAACGGACTTCCGCCCGAGGGCAAGCTCAGTCCACAAACCTGGAGCAAACTCATCGCAACCTCCGCCAGGCCGGTGCTGGTGACCTATGAGGTGATGCGCAAGGATGTGCGCGGACCTTTCACCAGGCGTATTCCGGCTCGCTTGGAGAGGATGGCCCGCTTGCGGCGGCTCGGCTACCGCAATGCGGTGGAGAGGTTGGCCGAGCGCTTCCACGTCAGCGACCAATTGCTGCGAATGCTCAATCCGGGCACCAGCCTCAGGAAACCAGGCAGGACCTTGGTGGTGCCTGATGTCGGCAGAGGCGACCCTCCCGCCGGCGTCGCCACCGTCGAGGTCGACAAGGGCGCTCGCCTGGTGCGTGTGCTCGACCGTGCCGGCAAATGGCTGGCGGTCTACCCCGCCTCGATCGGGAGCGAGGAGAAGCCGGCGCCAAGCGGCATGGCGGAGGTCAGGCGCGTGGTGCACAACCCTACCTATCACTACGATCCGGACTTCGCTTTCAAGGGGGTCAAGACCAAGCGGCCCTTCACCATCGCTGCCGGGCCGAACAACCCCGTGGGATCGGTCTGGATCGATCTCTCGATCGAAAGCTACGGCATCCACGGCACGCCCGAACCGGGCAAGATCGGCACGACCTTTTCGCATGGCTGCATCCGGTTGACCAATTGGGATGCCGAAGACCTTGCCTCCATGGTGCAGCCGGGCACGAATGTCGAGTTCAAGGGCGAGATTGCGCAGGCCGCCGACGAGCGCGTTCAGTAGCAAAGCGGACTTGGCAGCAAGGCGGACTTGGCAGCAAAGCGGATTTGGCGGGGCGTTCTCCGCTCCGGCCGCTCAGGTCCCGGCGCGACGCAGCCGGTGAGCCATCTGCGACAGTTCACCTTCGCCGAAAATGCCGTCCAGCATGTGCAGCAATTCGTGCACCGCCGCGGACTTGCAGGAATAATAGATCATTTGCCGGTCGCGGCGGGTCTCGACAAGGTCGGAAGCCCTGAGCTTGGCCAGATGCTGTGACAGGGCGGATTGGCTGAGCGACACCTTCTCGGCTATGGCGCCGACCGACATCTCGCCCTCGGCCAGATAGCTCATGATCAACAAACGTTTTTCGTTGCCCATCAGCGTCAGAAACGCAGCCGCGGTTCCGGCGTTGGCGACTAGTTTGTTCGAGACCATAGATCCCCCATGCCTTCTTGCTCATCCGCCGCTATGGGGGCAATAGCGTCGGATTCCATAGACTTTCCCTATAGATGCACGCCAGCGATTCAGCGTCACTCGCAAAGGTAGAACATTTCGCTCAAATCTCAAGGCTTGCTTTCCACGCAAGCCGATTAACTGTGCGGCTGTGATTAATTTGCCGATCGGGCCGCCTTGGCCATGTCAACCAGGACAGGCCTGAGGTCGCGCGCCGCTCTCAGCGGCTCGGGGAAGAAAACCCGACAGACATTGTCGCCCGATATGAGATCCATCCCGTCGGCGTCGAACCCGGTGACGATCCAGCCGTCACTCTCGGCCCCGCCGAAATGACTTGCGTAGAGGGCAATCGCATCGAGATGGTCGGCGTTCATGTGGTCGAGCGCCGATTGCTCGCCGGCGGCAAGCTCTTCGACGATCGCTCCCGTCGCGACCAGATCGGTGCGGTCGAGCAGATAGGCCTTGCCGAAGCCTCCGTTCAGGCTGGCGCGCTCCGGTTCGAGCCGGAAAATCGAGAAGTCGCCGAGCCCGGCATAGAGTTTTGCCTTGGGGTTGCGGTTGAGGTAGCGCCGCTCGGCGCGGGCGTGTTCGTTCGATCCGCGCTCCAGCCGCACGGCGCGGCAGACGAGCGTCAATCGCGGATGCGCCAGCGGATCGCTCCTGCCGGGTTCGCCGACGAGCAATGAGCAGCGCGGGTCGGCAAGGATGGCGCCGGTATGAGCGGACAGCATCGACACCAGGATCAATGGCGTGCCGTCGATGTCTGTGGCGACGCCGACCCGGCTGGCCAGCGGCGAACCGGTTCCTGGTTCGAGCACTGCCAACGCGCCGAAACGGGCGCTGCGGATCAGCGTCTTTGCCAGCCTGATCGCCTCGGTATCGGTCGCGCGGATCACGTCTTTCCTGGGTTCGTCCAAGGCATCACCGTCGCATTTATTTCGGCGCCATGCGGATGGCGCCGTCGAGGCGAATTGTCTCGCCGTTGAGCATCTGGTTCTCGATGATGTGCAAGGCAAGTGCCGCGTATTCCGAAGGCTCGCCCAAACGGGAAGGGAAGGGCACAGCGGCGCCCAGCGAATCCTGCACCTCCTGCGGCATGCCGGCCATCATCGGCGTCCTGAAGATGCCGGGTGCGATGGTGCAGACGCGAATGCCGGAGCGGGCGAGATCGCGCGCCACCGGCAGCGTCATGCCGACGACGCCGGCCTTGGACGCGGAATAGGCGGCCTGGCCGATCTGGCCGTCATAGGCTGCGACCGACGCGGTGTTGACGATGACGCCGCGCTCGCCGCCCTGCAGCGGCTCGAGCCTGGCGGCGCGGTCGGCGACCAGGCGGATCATGTTGAAGGTGCCGATCAGATTGACCTCGATCACCTTGCGGTATTGATCGAGCGGATGCGGTCCGTCCTTGCCGATCGTCTTCATGCCGACAACGATGCCGGCGCAATTGACCAGGATGCGCGGTGCGCCGAGCGTCTCTGCCGCTTCCGCGACTGCGGCGGCACCGCTCTCGGCGTTGCTCACATCGCATCGGACGGCGATGCCGCCGATGTCGGCCGCCACCTTGGCCGCACGCTCGATACCGAGATCGAGGACGGCAACCCTGGCGCCGCCGGCGGCAAGAGCGCGCGCCGTCGCCTCGCCAAGGCCGGAGCCGCCACCGGTGACGATCGCAATCTGGCCGTTCGGGTTCATCTCGACGTCCTCCTCCGTGCCCAGACTATGCCGCCAAGCCACCGTGCGACAGCACCGGCACGGTCATGCCATCGCGGCGATATGCGCGGCAATCCTTGCCTGGTCGGCGTGGCAAACCTCGCCCGCCAGCCTCGCCAACGCGCCCGGCACGATCTCGTGCGCCAAAAGCCGGTCGGGGTCGACCGGACGCGGCATCGAGATCTGCCCGCGCGGCAGCCTCCTGAAGCCGAGCGGGCCGTAGTAGGGTTCGTCGCCGACCAGCATCACCGCCGGCGCGCCGGCGTTGGCGGCGGCTTCCAGCGCGATTGCCACCAGCCGGCGGCCGATGCCGAAATTTTTGAAGGCCGGCCGCACAGCGAGCGGCCCGAGCATCAGCGCGCGGCCAGCGCCGGCGGCGATGCGCGTCATCCGTACCGAGGCGACGACGATTGTGCCATCGACGGCCACGAAGGACAAAGCCCGTTCATGCGGGCCACCTTGGCGGATCTTGTAGGCGGCGAGCACGAAACGACCTGGCCCGAAGGCCTCGTCATTGATGGCTTCGATTTCAGGATCGTGCGCCGGAGTTTCCGGCAGGTATTTCACGTCGGCCAGGTATTTCAAGTCGGCAAGGCTCATGGTCTTTGCGTTCCGGTATGCGAGGAAAGGTTTGCTGCAAGCGGCAGCGTTCGCCAGTCAGCGCTTCATCAAGCGCGGGCGCTCTTTCGTCGTCGGTCGAACCGGATCACGGCAAAGTCGAACATGCGGATGTCCGCTAGCACCAATTTTCAGCCGCCGCAATCGGCCCGCGCAGCCGACGCGCACTCGACGACGCAGCCGTTGACGATCTGTTCAGCATCGGGGATTTCCGCGGCGCCGCTTGGTGCCCTACATCGGGTAGGAACGCGAAAGGATATTGCATGGGATTGCTAGTCGAAGGCCAATGGCAGGACCGCCGGTACGATAGCGGGGAGAGCGGCGGCAAATTCGTGCGCGCGCAGTCGCAGTGGCGCGACTGGGTGACCCGCGACGGCGCGCCGGCCGAAGGGCGAAAACGCGGCTTCAAGGCCGAGCCCGGCCGCTACCACCTCTATGTCTCGCTCGCCTGCCCGTGGGCGCATCGGACGTTGATCTTTCGCGTGCTCAAAAAACTCGAGGACGTGATTTCCGTCTCGGTCGTCCATCATTTCATGGGCGCCGACGGCTGGACGTTCCTGGCCGAGGACGACGCCACCGGCGACACGCTCTACGGCCTCGATTTCCTGCACCAGATCTACACCAGGGCCGATCCCGGCTATTCGGGCCGGGTCACCGTTCCGGTGCTGTGGGACAAACGCGAGCAGACCATCGTTTCCAACGAATCCTCCGAGATCATCCGCATGCTCAATTCGGCCTTCGACGAATGGGGCGATGCCAGGCTCGATTTTTATCCGCAACCGTTGCGCGGCGAGATCGATGCGATCAATGCGCTGGTCTATCCCGCGGTCAACAATGGCGTCTACCGTGCCGGCTTCGCCACCACGCAGGCAGCCTACGAGGAGGCGTTCGGCGAATTGTTCTCGGCGCTCGACACGCTGGAGGACCGTCTGTCAAGGCAGCGCTATCTCGTCGGCGGCCGCATCACCGAGGCGGACTGGCGGCTGTTCACGACACTGGTCCGCTTCGACCCGGTCTATATCGGCCATTTCAAGTGCAATCTGCGCCGCATCGCCGACTATCCGAACCTGTCGAATTACCTGCGCGATCTCTACCAGGTGCCGGGCGTCGCCGGCACGGTGAATTTGCACCACATCAAGGCGCATTATTACGGCAGCCACGAGACCATCAACCCGACGCGCATCGTGCCGGTCGGGCCGGAGCTGGACTACGGCGCGCCGCATGACCGGGACAGGTTCAGGAAGGCGGCGTGAAATCAGCGATCTAGCGGAAGGTCTCGGAGTCCATCTTTGCCCTTCTAACGAGTTCAGCTTTCAATATGGTATTTCCAAATCGATTGGAGTAGCCGAGCGACGTTGCAAGGAACGCAACGATGCCGCTGATCATGACGATCACGACCGACATCTGGGGCGGGATTGCGCGTAACAATCCCGACGGCAGAAGCACAGCCATTCCCAAAATCATTTCTATCAGGGTTGAGAAGCCGACCATTTTCCAGAATTCAGTGCGAGTAAAAAGCTGAGCATGTCGCTTTATAAAAACGAAATATGTCACGAATGCCGCAACTAATTGTATTGTGAATTGGATGAATCTTCCAACTTTTGCTAACATGTATGGATCTATCCCAAGAACTATTGTCGAAATTAACGCTATAACGGAAAATGTTGTCACATTAATTCCCGTGTAAAGTGATACATAGAGCGCGATTCTAAATCTATCCTTTTGGCTGTGTTGCATTTTTTCTCCTCATCGCTCAGCATTTATCTCTCTGAGAACAATGAATGCTGCCGGTCTATACCGACGTAGCCAAAGCTGTTGAAGAGATGATCTACCAGTAAGGCGATGCCGAATTCCCCCCAAAAACTTCGGCAATCCGCCGCAGCGTCGCCGGTGTCGTGCCCTGGGGCAAGCGGTCGAGCGGGAAGAAGCCGGCTTCGGCGATCTCGCGGTCGGGCAGCTTGGGCGCTGTCTGGTTGAACGCCTCGACCAGATAGAGGCCGACATGGTCGCGGCGGCTGGCGCGGCGGTTGAAATGCAGCGACTTCAGCACCGGCGGTCCGGTCAGCGCGATGTTGCCTTCCTCGAAGATTTCGCGTGTCAGCGCTTCGATCATCGTCTCGCCCAACTCGACGCCACCGCCCGGAAGGTGCCAGCCCGGGACATAGGTGTGGCGGATGAGGAAGACGGAATTGGAGGGGCGGTCGTGGATCAAGCCGCGCACGCCGAGCGTCATCGGCCGCCGCAGTACGAAATACAGGTGAAACAGCCTTGCCCTGAAGCCCGGCCAGCCGGTCTGGCGCAGGGCTTGCTCGGGATCCGGCGTCATCGTCCGCGAAACCGTGAGTGGAAAGCGGCGCGCGGCTCGCCTATGAAGAAAAGATGTTCAGGCTCGCGCATATTTCCGATGTCCATCTGGGGCCGCTTCCCGATGTAACCTATCGCGATCTCGCCTCCAAGCGCGTGGTCGGTTACGTCAACTGGCAGCGCAACCGCCGCCGCTACATGCACGATGCCGTCATCGACACGATCGTCGCCGACATGAAGGCCAGCGGGCCGGACCATCTCACCATCACCGGCGACCTGGTCAATCTGGCGCTCGACGGTGAGCTCGAGATGGCCAAGCACTGGCTGGAGACGTTGGGCTCGCCCAATGACGTGTCGGTGGTGCCGGGAAACCATGATGCCTATGTGCCGGGCGCCTTCGACAAGACCTGCCGGTCCTGGGCGGCGTGGATGACCGGCGACGGCGTCAATACGCCGGTCGATCGCAACACCTTTCCCTATTTGCGCGTACGCGGCAATGTTGCGCTGGTCGGCGTCACGACGGCGCGCGCCACGGCTCCGTTCATGGCCAACGGCTTCTTTCTGGAGGGCCAGGCGGAACGGCTGCGCGACATGCTCGACGCCACGGGCAAGCGCGGCCTGTTCCGGGTGATCATGATCCACCATCCGCCGGTGCGCGGCGCGGTTTCGCAGAACAAGCGGCTGTTCGGCATCTCGCGCTTCCACAAGGTTCTTCACCGGCATGGTGCCGAGCTTGTGCTGCACGGCCATTCGCATGTGCCGTCGCTGTTCTTCATCGGCGCCCGCAAGATCAAAATTCCGGTGGTCGGGGTCGCCGCGGCGGGGCAGGCGCCCGGCAGTTCGCATGCGCCGGCGCAATATAATCTGCTCGACATCGACGGTGAAAAGGACAATTGGCGGATCAGGCTGACGCGCCGCGGCCTGACCGGGCCGGCATTGCCGCCCAGCGATCTGCAGACGCTGGAGCTTGGCGTGGGGGCCGAGGCGTCGATGGCCAGAGCAATTCCAGGAAAAGTGTGAAGCGGTTTTCAGTCCGGAATTGCGTCAAAACAAAGAAATAGAGCGGTTCAGCGTTCCGTGAAACGCTGAACCGCTCTAGAAGCTGATTTTCATCGCGACGATGCGGTCCCAGAACAACACGAGCGAAATCGCCAGGCCGACCAGCGCGCCGGCGGCGATCAGGCCGAGGCCCGAGAAGAACGCCGACCAGCCGTTGCTGCGCGCAGCGATCTGCAGCGGCGGCTCGGCCTCCGCCACCAGGGCGCGTTTCAGGCCGGCGACGGCTTGCTCGATGCCGCCTTCCATCATTCTCTGGCGTTCGACAACGCGCTCGGCGACATAGCGCGTCACCTGGTCGGCAACGACCTTCATGTCGGTCGATTCGGCGAGGACGACGCGGCCGATGCGCGTGTCCTTGAGAAAGCGGTAGGTGCGACGGTCGCGTCCCATGGCGACATGGCTGACGGCGTCGATCCACAGCCGTGGCTGCAGGCCGGACGAGACGGCGAAGTCGAAACTGTCCATGTCGGTGGGCACGTCGGCGAAGACCGACGCGAGTTCGGCGGCAAGCAGATCGAGCCGCATGCGATGCGCTTCGCGCATGTCGACGACGACGTCATCGCGGTCGGCGAAGGCGTTCTTGACGTCGCGAATGGCATCGGACAGTTTTCGCGACTGATCGATCTGGGTGATGTTCTCGCCTGCGTCCTTCATCGGCGTTGCCTCGCGGGTTTGGTTAACACCGAATTAACACAGCCGCCGGCAAAATGCACTTGCGAGATCGATGGGCCGGCAAGGGGTTCGCTGGATGAGCACAAGCGCCGCCGCCGTGCCTGCGCCAAGACCGATCAGCTCGCCGCAGCGGCGAATCCTGGACGAAGTCGCCTGCTGCGGCGCCGCATATTGCGACGGACGGCCTCGACGACCAGGCCGGGCGCTTCCTCGACCAGCATATGGCCGGCTTCCAGCACGTGGTGCAGATGAAAATGCTTCGGCACGCTGTCCGCCTGGCTGACGGGCAGCATCGCGTCGTCGGTTCCCCAAACCACCATGATTGGCATATTCAGCGTTTCAAGCCGCTCGTTCGGGATGACGCGTTGCCGATCATCCCTGGTCATGGTGGCTGCGAGCTCGACAAGTGTACGCAACTGGCCGGGGCGCCGGCGCATCTCGTTGAGGAGTTCGACCCTATGCTGCGGCAGCCGGCTTTGCGGTCCCGACATGGCGGCAAGACAGGCGCGGATTTCATCCATGCCGGCAGCGGCGGCGTAGCGACGCAGCAGCGGACCATTGATCTCAGGACCTAAACCGCCCGGCGCCAGCAGCGTCAGCGACGCCATTCTTTCGGGCTCGCTCAATGCCATCAGGGCGGCCACCGCGCCGCCCATCGAATGACCGACGAGATGGGCCCGCTTTATCCCGCGAGCGGAAAGATCCGCAAGGACGGCACTGGCTGCAATCCTGGCCGGACCGCCGCCCGGAAAATCGAGCGACAGCCCATGTCCCGGCAGATCATAGGCCAGGGTCCGCGCGCCGGGCGCCAGAGACTCGGCCACATCGCGCCAGTCGTCGTGGCAGCCACCGAAACCATGCAGGAAGGCAATCGTTGTCGGGCCGGTGCCCCGTTCGGCGGCGTAAAGGGAAGGGATCATGCAAACTTTATGGCTTGGTGCCGGAATCAATCAGGATGCCGGGGCGGTCTTATGCGGGGATCAGTCTTTTGCGGGGGTCAGACTTATGTGGAGATCAGCCTATGCGGGATCAGACCTATGGGGCATCAGATTGGCCGGTTCAAATTGTGTCTGAATTGCGCTTTGGCCGTCCGGATGGCCAGTAAAATCTTCGCGATCACCTGACGTCGTGCACGCGCCGGGAGACGTCAGCTGGCGCCGCCAAGCCCGGCGGCACGCAGGGCCTCCACCAGCCGGTTGGTCAGATCGGCGGGATATCTTCGCTCGACGAAGGTTGTGCGCGGATCGGCTGCGAATTTCGGAAATTTGGTGGTCAGTTCCTGCAGCAGCCTGCTCGCCAGCTTCTCGCGGCCGGCAGCCTTGGCGCCGATCAGCCGCGCCGCCAGATAATGCGATTTCATTTCAGTCGTTCGCAAGCCGTCGCTGGCAAGCGTGGCCCTGTTCATGTCGCCCATCATGAACTCTCCGGCGAACAGCCCGTAATCCCACCATGTCGGATGGGCGCTGGCGATGTCCACCGCGTGAGCAAGGATCGGGGCGCCCTCGCTGTACTTGCCGGCGAAAACCAGCCCGTAGCCGTAGGCGGCGGCCATTGCGAGATCGTAGGGATTGAGCTCATAGGCCTTGCGCATCCAGCGGATCGATTCCGCGGAATCGCCCATGCGCGAATTGAGGTAACCAAGGGCGCGGTGCGCGTAGGGGCTGGTCGGGCCCATCTGGATGGCGCGATGGGCAAACGTCATGGCTTTGTCGATCGTCGCGTCGGCGGGGTAGGGATAGTGGTCGGTGACCGCTTCGAGATGCAAGGACGCGAGTTCCGAATAGACGAGCGACGACTTCGCCTCCCGGTTGGCAAGATCTTCGAGGCAGCGGTAGGCGGCCTCGTGCGTCTGGGCATTCTGGTCGAGATAATATTTGCCGTTGAGCACCAGACACGCCGTCAGCCCGGTCTGGATGCCGCTCTGCTCGATGTAGTTGTAGATCGTGCCCGAGGCGGGAAGAGCCGAGGTCAAAATGCCGGAGATCTGGTCCTCGATGGCGGTGTTCGCGCTGTCGCCGGCGGTCAGGTTGCGTGAGAGCAGCACGCGGCCGGTCGCCACGCTTTGCAGCTCGAGCATGATGTCGCCGCTACGCGGCCCGGGCAGGACATCGAATACGAAGCTGGCGGCGTCGGTTACTGGATCGGGCGGGCTGTCGGCATCACGGCCGATGAAATTGATGGTATCGAAGCCGCTGAGGCCGGCGCGCAGCGATGCGGCGACACGGCGAGCCAGGTCGCTGTCGGCCTTGATGGCGATGTAGACCTGGGGGAGGTTTTCAACCGGAGGCGCTGCTATGCTGCCGGTCGCCACCGCGGTCTCGACCGCCGTGTCGCCGCCGGTCAGCAATACCACGCTACCCTGGCGAAGGATCAGCACACCCAGCATGAGGATGACCAGCGCGATCGCCAGCCAGAAGAACTGCAAATGGCGTTGCAGCGAAGGAGCAGCAGGGGCGACGGCTGGAACGCTCAGCAATGCGGCCGGATGTGCCCGGTTGCGGGCGTCCTCCAGCGATCCGGGCGGGGCGGTCGTCGCCGCTTCCTCTGTTGCCAGCTCCGGCTTGCTTTCTGCCTTGGGCTCCACCTCCGCCGGCAAGCGAATGGCGTTGAGTTCGTAGGACGGAACATAGCCGCCGCGCGGAATGGCGATGCGGACCGGTTCGGCAACGCCCTCATTGGCGAAATACTGCTGCAGAAGCTCGCGCAGCCTGCCGGCCTGCACCCGCACCACCGCATCGGTCGACGGATCGAAATCGCCGTCCTTGCCGAACACGTCCATCGCGATGGAGAAGCCCTTGAGCCTGTCGGCTTCGCCTGCCTGCTCGCGCTCGACCAGGTAGCGGAGCAGCTTGCGCGCGCGCTCGGATCGTCCGAACGTTTCGCTGGCAAGCAATCGCTCCAGCGTTTCGCGCACTGCGGGGGCGGCAGGCGTGGTATGCTGCAAGTGTCGATCCCTTCGAATTCGGCACAGGTTGAGGTACAATCATATCGCGCTGGCGGCGCCTTACAAGCATGTGCTTATGGTGCGATAGCGTACCCACCGGATAAAATTTCCGGTGGGCTGATGCGCGGCCTGGCAGTCCCGGCTAGCCGCCCTTTCGGCCGACGATGCGGTTGGCGGCCGAAACCACGGCTTCGAGCGACGCGGCGACGATGTTGGTGTTGATGCCGGCGCCGAACAGCTTGCCGCTGGGATGTTCCATCTCGACATAGGAAATGGCCGAGGCGTTCGAGCCGCGCTGCATGGAATGCTCGGAATAATCGAGCACCGACATCGGCACCCCGACATGGCGCGACAGCGCATCGACGAAGCCGTCGATCGGGCCGGTGCCGGTGCCCGATATGGTCACCTCCTTGCCCCTGTCGAGGATCACCGCTTCAACCACGCGCCGGCCCTTGACCTCGGTGTCGGGGTAGGTGTGGTGGTCGAGGAACTTCAGCCGCGCGCCGGGCTGGTCGACATAGGTGTCGAGAAAGCGCTCGTAGATGCGCCTGGCCGGCACCTCCTTGCCTTCGGCGTCGGTGATCGCCTGGATGGCCTGGCTGAACTCGATCTGCAGGTTGCGCGGCAGGTTGAGGCCGTAATCCGCATGCAGCACATAGGCGATGCCGCCCTTGCCGGACTGCGAGTTGATGCGGATGATGGCTTCATAGCTGCGGCCGACATCGGCCGGGTCGATCGGCAGATAGGGCACCTCCCAATGCGGGGTGTTGGCCTTGCGCAGCGCCTTCATGCCCTTGTTGATAGCGTCCTGGTGCGAGCCGGAAAAGGCGGTGTAGACGAGCTCGCCGACATAGGGATGGCGCTCGGGGATCTTCAGCTGGTTGGAGTATTCGTAGACGTCCTTCATGCGGTTGATGTCGGAGCAGTCGAGCCCGGGATCGACGCCTTGCGTGTACATGTTGAGCGCCAGCGTCACGATGTCGACATTGCCGGTGCGCTCGCCGTTGCCGAACAGCGTGCCTTCGACGCGGTCGGCGCCCGCCATCAGGCCGAGTTCGGTGGTGGCGATGCCGGTGCCGCGGTCATTGTGCGGATGCAGCGAGATCAACAGGTTCTCGCGGTTGTCGAGATTGCGGCACATCCATTCGATGCGGTCGGCGTAGATGTTGGGCGTCGACATCTCGACCGTGGAGGGCAGGTTGATGATCAGCTTGTTCTCCGCCGTCGGCTTGACGATCTCGGTGACGGCGTTGCAGATCTCCAGTGCCACTTCGAGCTCGGTGCCGGTAAAGCTCTCCGGCGAATATTCGAAACGGTAGCCGCCGCCGGCTTTGGCCGCCATGTCGGTGATCATCTTGGCCGCGTCGGTGGCGATGCGCTTGATGCCGGCGACGTCCTTCTCGAAGACGACGCGGCGCTGCAGCTCGCTGGTCGAGTTGTAGAAATGGACGATCGGATTGGTGGCGCCCTTCAGCGCCTCGAAAGTGCGGGTGATCAGTTCGGGCCGGCACTGCACCAGCACCTGCAGCGAGACGTCGGCGGGCACGTTGCCTTGTTCGATGCACCAGCGGGCGAAATCGAAGTCCGTCTGCGAGGCCGACGGGAAGCCGATCTCGATCTCCTTGAAGCCCATGTCGAGCAGCAGGGCGAACATGCGCGCCTTGCGTTCCTGGCCCATCGGATCGATCAGCGCCTGGTTGCCGTCGCGCAGGTCGACCGAGCACCAGATCGGCGCCTTGTCGATCACTTTCGAGGGCCAGGTGCGATCGGCAAGACCGACGGTCGGATAGGGCTGGTACTTGCGGGCAGCATCCGGCATGCCCCTCGCGGGCTTGGCGGTTTCCTCTACATTCAGACGGATATCTTCTCGTGCGTTCATCGTCTTTTCTCCCGGCGGCTCGCGGATCCAGCTTCAGGCGGATTGGTGGCGAGCGGCGCCTTTACCAGAATTTCGTTCGCTTGATGTGACGTGCCAATTTGTGACTGGCCAAGGAGCGTGCGCGTGAGCGGCGAATTCGACCGCCGGGCGCTCCTTCAGCGAACCCGGCGATCGCCGATAAGGCCGAGAAGCAGCAGGGTGGAGGCAAGCGCGCGAACGGTCTGGCCGGCAATGCCGGTCGGACGGGGCGCAAAAGAGGTGGCGCGCGGGCTCATGGCGGATTTCATACAGGAGCGGGCAAAGCGAGGCAAGTGGGGGCCTCGCTGTCGCAGAAGCTGCCGATCCAGCCTCAAGACCGGGGTTCCGCGCCGTCGCGAAACGGGAGAGAGGTGGCCGCCCACGGGTCTTGCCTTCGGCAAGCCCGAGGACAGGCTCCGCGGCCGGAGAGGAGGCCTTCGCAGGGCGCAGTCCCCTCTCCGTCTCGGCTTCGCCGAGCCACCTATCCCGATTTTTCCTGATTACAGCAACTTTGTTCTTGCTTTGTGCCGGCAGCTATGCTACTAATTTGGGTATGGTGCTGACTGGCGCCGAGGACCCGCTGTCGAGGCGGGTTTTTTATCTCAAGGTTTTGGCGTCACCTTTCGCGGACCCAGCCACTCACCTGATCCAGTTGCTCTTCCCCGAGCCCGGCAAATGCGCCAGAGTCGATTGTCGGCGGGTGCGATGGCTCGCCGCCGGGAGGGATCGTCCATGAACTTCGTGTTCTTCTCGCCGCATTTTCCAGCCAATGGCGCCGATTTCTGCGACCGGCTGAAGAAGGCCGGCGCCACCGTGCTCGGCATTGGCGACGCGCCGTTCGATGCGCTGGACGGCAAATTGAAGGCAGCCCTTTCGGAATATTATCGCATCGACGACATGGAGGAGTATGAGCCGGTGTTCCGGGCGATCGGCCATTTCATCCACAAATGGGGCCGCGTCGACCGGTTCGAATCGCTCAACGAGCATTGGCTGGAGCTGGAAGCCAATATCCGCACCGACTTCAACATCTTCGGCACCAAGCTCGACTTCGTCAAGAATTTGAAACGCAAGAGCCGCATGCGGGCGTTCTTCCGCAAGAGCGGCGTCGAAACCATCCCGCAACGCAAATGCTCCGACCGCGCCGGCGCCATGACCTTCATCCGCCGTGTCGGCTATCCCGTGGTGGTGAAGCCGGATTCGGGCTCCGGCGCCTCGAACACTTTCAAAATCTCCAACGCCGGCGAACTCGACAGCTTCTTCAGGGACAAGCCGGAAGGCGTCAGCTTCGTCATGGAGCAATTCATCGAAGGGCTGGTGGTGACCTATGACGGGCTGGTCAACCGCGACGGCGAGGTGGTGCTGGCCGCCAGCCACCGCTACGACCAGAGCGTCATGGAGGTGGTCAACCGCGACCGCCATATGAGCTATGTCTGTTTTCCCGAGATCAGCCGGGCGGTCGAGGAGGCCGGCAGGAAAATCCTCAAGGCGTTCGACGTGCGCGAGCGCTTCTTCCACATCGAGCTGTTCGAAACCAGGGACGACAGGGTCATCGCGCTGGAGGTCAACATGCGGCCGCCTGGCGCCTGGATGACCGATGCCATCAATTACACCTTCGATATCGATGTCTATGCCGCATGGGCCGACATGGTGGTCAAGGACGCCGCCGGCGGCCCTTACAGGGGCAAGTATTTCACCGCCTATGCCAGCCGCAAGCGGCACCTCAACTATGTGCACAGCCACGCCGACGTGCTGGCCGCCCATGGCGACATGATCGTCCATCATCACGCCATCGAGGAGGTTTTCAGCCGCGCCATGGGAAACTACGCCTATCAGCTGCGCTCCACCGACCCGAAGGCGCTGCGCCGGGCGGTCGACTACATCCATGCGGAAAAGGCGTGAGGCGATGGACGTTTCCTACCACAAGGGTTTTGGCCGCAACCTCGGCCGCGACATGGAATACAAGCGCTACGGCCATGCCGGCCGACCCGTGGTTGTGTTCCCGACTTCGCAAGGGCGGTTCTACCAGTTCGAGGATTCCGGCGCCGTCTCGGCTCTCGCCGAGTTCGTCGACACCGGTCGCATCCAGTTGTTCACGCTGGACGGCATCGATGCGGAATCCTTCTTCGACCGCCATGCCGAGCCGGCCCATCGCATCGCCCGGCATGAAGCGTATTTCCGCTATGTGCGCGAGGAGGCGCTGCCGGAACTCCTGTCTGTCGCAGCCGAGGCCAATGGCGGGCGTACGCTGAAGCCGCTGTTTTGCGGCTGCTCGATGGGCGGCTACCATTCGTCGAATTTCGTCTTCCGCTTTCCGGAACTGGCCAGCGGCGTCATCGCGCTGTCGGGGGTTTACTCGACCCACGATTTCTTCGGCAATGCGCTCGACGGACAGATTTTCTTCAACTCGCCGCTCGACTACCTGCCGGGTATCGTCGATCCGGGGCTGCTTGGCAGGCTGAAGGCGCTGCGGCTGATCTTCTGCTGCGGACAGGGTGCCTGGGAGGAACGGATGCTGGCCGATACGCAGGCGCTGGAACAGATCCTGCGTGACAAGTCGATACCGGCCTGGGTCGACTACTGGGGCGGCGATGCCGCCCATGACTGGCCGTGGTGGCACAAGCAACTGGTTTATTTCTTCGCCCGCTGGCTGGACGACGATCTGATGCACCGGCTGGATTAGGCCACCTGGAGGAAGGAAATGACCACGCCCGATGCCATCCGCCGCTTTGTCGAAGCTACCAACGCCGGCGACACCAAAGCTTTCCTCGAGACGTTCACGCCCGATGCCTTCCTGAGCGACTGGGGCCGGTCGTTCAAGGGCCGCGAGCAGATTGCGCGCTGGAACCAGTCGGACAATATCGGCGTGCAGTCCAAACTTAGCATCATTCGTATCGAACCGGCGGGCGAGACCTATCACGTCCGCATTGCCGTCACAGGCAACGGCTTCAACGGCGAGGGCGACATGGCATTCACCGTGGACGGCAACCGCATCTCCAGCCTGGTGATCAGCTGAAGGATATTTTGAGGGCCCTTTAGGCCACCTCGCCGCCACGGCCGCCGTTGCTCGCGCGGGACTCATTGGCTTGATGCCAAAAACATGACTATGTTTATCATCTTTTAGTGGAAACGCCAGGCCGGCTGTGGCATGCCGCAAAGGCGCCGACGTCCAGGGCGATCTCGAATTCAACGGCATCGAAAGGCTTAGCGATGGAGCAATTGAGTGCGCAAACCCGGATCAGCGGTGCCGCCATCCGGTCGGTGATGGACAGGCTGCGCGCCGAGCACGGCGAATCCGAGATCGATACCGGCCTTGCCGATCATTGGGAATTTCGCACGCACTACGGCTCGTTGAAAGCCGCGCTCGGTGACGACAACGTGCTGATCCGCGTCGCGGCCGAGGATGAAACCTGCCTGTCCTACATGAAGATGGCGGTCGCCGGCCATTTCTCGCAACATCTCGGCACGACCAGGGGCATCGCTTGGCAGGGCGACGGCAGCGATGCTGGCACGCCGGTGTTCTTCCGCGAGATCACGGTGCTGTCCTCGACGCGGATTTCTCCGCATATGCAGCGCGTCCGCTTCACCGGCAACGATCTCGGCCGCTTTGGCCGTGGCGGCCTGCATGTGCGGCTGCTGCTGCCGCCGCGCGGCAGGCTGCCGGTGTGGCCGTCGATGGGCGCCGACGGCCTGATGGTCTGGCCGTCGGGCGAGGACGCGCTCGTCGTGCGGGTCTACACGATCCGGGCGCTGGACGCCGCAAGCGGCTGGCTGGATGTCGATTTCGTCCTCCACCCCGGTATGGATACGCCGGCGGCCGCTTTCGCCGAAAAGGCAGTTGCCGGCGAGATCATCGGCATGATCGGACCGGGCGGAGGCGGCGTGCCCGAGGCGCAAAACCTGCTGCTGCTCGGCGACGACACCGCGCTTCCGGCGATCGGCAGGATCCTGGAGCAGCTTTCGCCGTCAACCCGCGCCGAAGCGTTCATCGAGGTCGATGGTCCCGACGACCGGATGCCGCTGGCCACGGGCGAGACCGTTGCCGTCACCTGGCTCTATCGACATGGGCGCGAGGCCGGTACAGCCAGGCTGTTACCGGCGGTGCTGCAGCAGCGGAACCGCACTGCCCTTATCGACAATCTCTATGTCTGGACCGGATGCGAGTTCGGTGATTTCCGCGAGATCCGCAGGATCGTCCGCAAGGAATGGGGCGTGCCGCGCGACCGGCATCTGGTCACCGCCTACTGGCGCCGCGGGACGCAAGCGGCGGACGGCGGCGAAGAATAGCGCGCCGCCCCTCGGGGGCAGAGGATCGCATACGGATTCTTGCGAAGAAGACCCCCACCCCTAACCCCTCCCCACAAGGGGGAGGGGAACTTTTGCGGCAGAGCCACTCAGCGGCAAACTTCGACGATTCTAGCCGAAACAGCAGCGGCATCGTCCCCCTCCCCCTTGTGGGGAGGGGTTAGGGGTGGGGGTACGCGGCCTGGCAAATACCCCAAACTTCCATATGCGATTCCCCTGCTGCACAAGGGCGGGCGGGGTCAGCGGCGGTCGGATACGAAGGCGATCGCCGGGGCAGCCAGAAGCGCGACGAGGCCGGCGCCTGCGAAGAACGCGCCATAGCCGAAATACTGCGCGGCGTAGCCGGCCGCGATCCCGCCGGCCATGCTCATCAGTGCGTCCATGCACTGGAACAGCGTGAAGTCGACGCCCGCCTGTCTTGGATCTGACCAGCGCATGAACTGCGCGTAAAGCGCGACGAAACCGAGAGCCATGAAGCCGGACGAGCTGAGCACCGCGATGGCCATCAAAGCGGTGGTCGAGAAGCCACCAAGAAAATCGAAGACCGAAAAAAAGAACAGCGATCCGGCCTGCAGGAAAAGCGCCAGGGCGAGCACGTTGCGCGGGCCGAACCATTTGACGAGAGCGCCGCCGGCGAGTGCGGCAGCCAGGCCGACGAACATGCTGCCGACGCCGTTGACAAGTCCGACCATCGGGAGGTCTAGCCCTGCGTCGATCAGGAATGGTCCGAGCATGGCGAGTGCCGCCTTCTGGGCCAGGACATAGATGGCCGACGCTGCCAGGCCGCGCCGAATTTCGGGACGCTTCAGCGCGTCGAGGAGGCTGGGAACATGCTCGCGCGTCTCCTCGCGCGCGCGGCCGGCCGCGCCGAGCAGGAAGGGCAGACCGAGCGGCAGGAGCAGCAAGGCCATCGCCCAAACGGCGATGCGCCAGCCATAAGCGTCGACCAGAAGCAGAAACAGGCCGGCGCCGATGGCCGAGCCGAGATAGGCGCCGCCGACCTGCGCGGCATTGCCCCAGCCGTGGTTTTCCCTGGCCAGGCTCTGCACGGCGAAACCATCGCAGGCAATGTCGACCGTCGAGGCGGCGAAGGCGACGATGGTCAGGCAGGCCAGAACCGGCCACCAGGCCTCCGGGCCGAGCGCGCCGACGGCCCACAGCCCGGCGATGGACACGAGCCCACCGGCGGCGACGATCGTGCCGGTGCGGTTCTTGCCGACCGGCGGCAGCCGATAGCGCTCGACGGCCGGCGCCCATAGAAACTTGAGCGCCCATGGCAGCGCGATCAGCGAAACCAGGCCGATCCGGTCGAGCGGCAGGCCCTGGTCGCGCATCACCGCCGGCAGGCCCGCCCAGGTGATGCCGCCGATTACGCTCTGCGCGACGTAGAGCCCGCCGATCGCCAGGACGATCGCGACAGGCATCGATGCCCGGCTGGAAACGGCGATCGACATCAGAAGCGGTAGCGCAGGCTAGCGAACAGCGAGCGGCCCTCGTCGCGGTAGCAATAGCCGGCCGAGCAGATGGATTTTTGAGTGTCGAACAGGTTCTTGGCGTTGACCTGCAGCTTCACGCCCTCGAGTTTGGGATTGCGGTAGCCGAAATCGTAGGAGAGCGAGGCGTCGACGAAGGCGCGCGCATCGTTCTTGAAGGTGTTGGTGTCATCGCCATAGCTCGAGCCGGCGACGCGAACGCCGCTGCCCAGCCCGAGCCCCTGCAGCGTGCCGTCCTCGAACTGGTACTGCCCCCAGAGCGACAGGATGTGATTTGGCGTCGCCGACAGTTCCTTGCCTGCGGTTCCCGTGGCGCCGCGTTCGATTTTCACGCGCAGATAGGTGTAGGAGGCGAGTATGCTGAGACCGTTGTCGAGCGAAGCGCTGGCTTCCAGCTCGACGCCGCGCGAGTTCAGGTCGAGCTGGCGCTGCTTGTTGATGCCGGTTGAGGCGTCGAAGACGACGCCATCCTTCTGGTCGATGTCGAACAGAGCGGCGCTGACGGCGGCGTTATAGTCGGCAAATTCGTATTTGACGCCGATTTCCTTCTGCGTCGCAATGGTCGGACGGGCGACGCGACCGACAGGGCTGCTGACATCGTCATAGACGAAGCCGATATTGGGCGAGAACGACGTCGAATAGTTGACATAGGGCGTGATGCCCCATTCGGTCTGGTAGGACAGGCCGAGCCGGCCGGAAAGGGCACTGTCGTCCTGCTTGGACCTGGTGAAGTCGGCGGCGGTCGAGGTGGTGTCGGCCCAGTCGTAGCGACCGCTGGCGAACAGGGTGAAATCGTTCCACTCCATCTGGTCATGCAGATAGGCGCCGAGCTGGTTCATCTCCTGCCCGCCAGAGTAAGGAACCGGAGCGGCCTTGATGTCGTCGACGGAGACATAGGAGATACCGCTGCCGGCGTCATAGTTCGACCAGGCGTAGTCGATGCCGGCTACCGCCGTGTGCCTGACCTGGCCGGTATCGAATTCGAACTGCGCCATGTTGTCGACGACGAAGTTCTTCATGGTCTCGGTGTAGTGGCCCCAATAGCGTTTCAGATCCACGCCGTCCGGGTAATGACCGCTATATTCGATGTCGCTGTCGACGGCGCTGTAGCGAAGGTTCTGCCGCACCGTCAGCACGTCGTTGAAACGATGCTCGAACTCGTAGCCGATGCGGCCCTGGGTCTGGTCGAAGTCGTTCCAGGCGGGATCGCCCTCGTAGAGGCTCGTCAGGGTACCGCCCGAATTGTAGAACGCAGCGGTGCCGCCGGTGACGGATTTCGAATATTCGCCGAGGATGGTCAGCCTGGTATCCTCATCCGGCCTGAAGGTGACTGCCGGCGCCAGATAGATCTTGTCGTCGGGATAACCGGGCAGGTCGGTGTCGCTGGTGCGGCCGAGGCTGGTGAAGCGATAGAGGATGCTGCCGTCTTCGTTCACCGGGCCGGAAGCGTCGAGTGCGGCCTGGAAGCGATTGTGCTCGCCGAGCAGCATTTCGACTTCGCGGAACTGTTCTTCCTTGGGGCGCTTGGTGACGAGATTGACGATGCCGCCCGGACCGCTGATGCCGTAAAGCGAGGAGGCCGGACCCTTCAGGATGGTGACGCCCTCGATGCCGTAGGGCTCGGTCTTGAACCAGGCCGAGGGGCCGTTGTACTGGCGCAGCCCGTCGCGGAACATGCCGTTGTAAAAGGCCTGGAAGCCGCGCAGGAAGAAGGCGTCGTAGCGGGTGTCGAAGCCGAAGCTGTTCGGATTGGCGCTTGCGACATAGCCGAGCGATTCGTTCAGCGTGCGTGGCTTCTGGTCCTCGATCTGCTTCTGCGTCACAACCGAAACGGCTTGCGGAATCTTGACCATCGGCGTGTCGGTCTTGGTGCCGATACGGTCCTTCTTGGCGACGTAGCCGTCCTGCACGAGGATCTCGTCGCTCTCGGCATCGACCTCGATCTTGTTGAGAACGGTGACGCCGCCCTGGTCCTGGGCGTGAGCCGGCCCGGACAGGCCGAGCAGGGCCATGCTGCCCGGCAATGATAACCCCAGGAGCCATGTCATCGTCCGTTTCCGCATCAACTCGTCTCCACTCTTCCATACATTGACGGAAGGGGCTCTCAAATCTGAGTATTTGAGTCAAGTTATTTTTTGAGCTCGTGCGGGTGCTGGCCCGATACGGTCGGCGACAGCAAAGTGCGACCGGTTTCAGGAAAACCAGCTGCCAATCAGGGAGAGGCGAGCTGCTATGGTTTGAGGCTTCTCGCCACCAGCCGCGCCACGCTTGGGCCGACCAGAAGCACGATCAGGAAGCGTGCCGATTGCAGCGCCATGACGAAGGAGATGTCGACATGCTGCGCGGCGGCGGCGATGATGGCGACGCTGTCCATGCCGCCAGGGCTGGTTGCCAGATAGGCGGTCAGCGGATCGATGCCGAGCAGGCGGCTGATCAGGAAGGCGAGGCCGCCGCAAAAGACGATCAGGGCAATGATCGAGCCGACGATCTGCGGCAGCGCGCGGGCCGCGTGGCGCAAAATGGCCCTGGTGAAATTCAGGCCGATGCTCCAGCCGATCATCGTATAGCTCAAGGCGAGCAGCCAGGGCGGCAACTGCATGGTCACGCCGAGCCCGAGATGGATCACGGTGCCGAAAATGAAGGTGCCGAGGAATAACGGCGACGGCAGCCGGAAAAGCTTTCCGGCGAGGCCGCCAACCAGCGCCACGCCGAATGTTGCGGCCAAGCCTTGCGGGTCTATCGGCGGAAACCAGAGGATGGCCGGCACCTCGATGCCCGAGGTGTCGACCCAGAGCTTGGCCACCAGGGCTGCCGTCATCGAGACGCAGATGACGCGCAGATACAGCATAAAGGCGACGAGGCGCTGGTCGGCGCCGAAGGCACCGGCCATCAGCACCATGGCGGTGGCGGCGCCCGGCGACGAGCCCCAGACCGCGGTGGTGCCGGGCAGGATGCGCCAGCGGCTGATCAGCCAGCCGAGCAGGCTGGATGCCGCGACCGTCGCCATCACGACGCCAAGGAACAGCGGCCATTCCCTGTAGAAGACGGGAAAGATATCGGCCGAGATGGAACTGGCGACCAGGCAGCCGACGACCGCCTGGGCTGAGCCGAACAGAACCCGCGGCACACGCACCGTGGCGCCGTTGGTGCCGGCAGCTATGGCCGCCAGCATCGGTCCGATCAAGAGCGCGGCGGGCAGGGCGGCGAGCTCCAGCGCGCCGGCAAACAGCACCGAGACCACCACCAGGACGGGCCACTGCCAGGCCTTGTGGATCCGCGCCAGGTGCTCGATGGCCGGCGGGTTCGGGGAGGAATCCATAGATGGGCTCTTAGACCGGTCGCGAAAAAATGCGAACCCTTTTTGCGCGGAAAAGGGCTTGGGTGGTAATGGCACCAACCATCCGCAGCGATCCTTCGCGCGCCCCTCTGGCCTGCCGGCCTCTCCCTCTATCCCGCCTTCGCCGGTAAGCCGAACCCGCCAACAGGATGCGTCTCCACCTGGAACTCGAAGCCGGCGATGATCGGCCGTGCCTTGGCGATTGCCGCCTGGACTTCGGGCAGCTGCAGCGAAGCCTTGTGGCTTTCGGCGTCGGTCCACACTTCGGTCACCCAGATCGCGTCGGCATCGGCCGGGTCGGTGGCGATGATGTAGTTCAGGCAGCCGGGCATGGCGCCGGTGCTGGCGAGCAGGATATCCATCATTGCGTCACGCTGGCCGCGCATCGCCCGCATCTTGCCGATCAGTCCGTACATTCGCTTTGCTCCGTTGAGATGACGCAACCGGGAGTATGCAGTTCGTCGCCTACGGCATCAACTGGCCGCCATTGACCTCGATCACCTGGCCGATGATGTAGCCGCTCAACAGATCGGAGGAGAGGAACAGATAGGCGCCGACGCAGTCCTCGGCGGTGCCGGCGCGGCCCTGCGGGATGGTGGCGATCATGCCTTTCATCTGGTCGTCGGTCGAGTAGCGCTCGTGGAAAGGTGTCGCGATCGTGCCGGGCGCCACCGCGTTGACGCGGATGTTGAACCCGATCAGCTCCTTGGCCATGCCGCGCGTGACGTTGGAGACGAAGGCCTTGGCCGAGCCGTAAAGGCCGGCGCCGCCACCGGCGCCGTTGCGCGCGGCGATCGAGGAGGTGTTGACGATGAAGCCGCCCTGCCGCTTCAGCCATGGGATTGCCTTGCGCGAAGCTGTCAGCACGGAACGCGCGTTGAGGTCCATCACCGCGTCGTAATGCGCCTCGGTCTGCTCGGCATAGGGCACGCGGCCGAGCATGCCGCCGGCATTGTTGACGAGGCCGTCGAGCCGGCCGAAATGTTGCGCACTGTCCTCGACGACGCGCTCGACATCGGCGGGGATCGAGAAATCGCCCTGGGCGAGGAACACGTCGCCGCCGCCGTTGCGAATGGTCGCGGCCAGGTTTTCGGCAGCCGCGCGGCTCGAATTGTAATGCAGCGCGACGCGGCATTTCTGCGCGGCATAGGCGAGCGCGAGCGCCGCGCCGATGCCGGTCGAGGCGCCGGTGACCAGGACCGCCTTTCCGGCAAGGTCGGGGATGACCAGAGAGGGGCTGACAAGGGTGGTGGTGGCTGGCACGTCTATTCCTCCGGGGACTCTGCCTGCTCTTCGTAGGCCCTCGCAGTCCTCGCGTTCAAGTCCGTAAAAGTTTAGAGCGGTTCACCGTTTCACGGAAACGGCGAACCGCTCCCTCTTTGTCTTGATGCAATTCCGGACGGAAAACCGTTTCACACTTTTCCTGGAATTGCCCTATGGCCTGAGATAGGCGTAGCCCTGGCGTTGCAATTCGGCGAGCTTGACGACGCCGCCCCTGTCGGCTGCATGGAAGCCGTCGAGCAGGTCGGCCACGCCGATATCCATGCCGTGCATGGTGTTGGCGCAGGCGTGCGGGCTGAGCCCATCCTGGACAAGGCCGGCGAACCGCCCGGAAATGGCGGCCGATATGCCCTTCGACTTGAAGGCGGCAAGTGCTGGGCCGTGCACGACAAGCGCGATGTCGACCTTGCCGTCGGTGCCTTCGAAGTGGTTCTTGATGTTGCCGAGCACGAAATTGACCTTGTCGAGATCGCTGAGGTGATAGGCGACCTTTTGCCTTTCCTCTTCGACGGCCTTGACTTCAATGGCTGCCGCCTTGGTGGGGCGCAGCCCGAAAAGCCCGGCGGCCCCGGCAAGACCGACGCGGAAAATATCGCGGCGTCGCATGGCTTTATCTCCATTTATCCGGCCGGCGCAAATTGCGTGGCCTCGGCCTCGATCCTAGCATAAATTGAAGCCACGTCTTGTCGGGGCAGGGGGAGCCAGCATGATATCAAGGATCGTGATGGGCGCCGGAGTTGGGGTTGCCTTGCTTGCTGCCGTCGCCGGCTCTGCTTTCGCCGATGACAGGCTCAAACTCACCGAGCTCAGCCCCGACGGCAAGGACGCCTGCTTCGGCCGCGTCTATGACGCCGCGCATCTCAAGTCGCATCCGCAGCAGAAGGTGACGCGCATCTTCTTCTATTCCGGCCGCGATCCGGTCAGCCGGCCGAACGAGGAGCCAAGCACCGGCGTCGATTCCTCCTACAATGGCTTCATGGCGACGACGGTGCGCGGCGCCAAGGCGCCTGAATGGCTTGGCGGCTGGTGCAGTCATGAGTCGGAGGACGGCAAGACCGGCCCGATCCGTTGCGGCATGGACTGCGACCGCACCATGGCTTCGCTGAAGGTCGACGACAAAGGCCGGCTGATCGTCTCGGACGTGCAGCCCGACCTCTATCTCGACGCCGGCTCGGAAGACGAGCTCGGCAAGGCGGAGTACGAAAGGCAGGCGCTGGGCAAGGACGATAACGGCTTCAGGCTCGACCCGATGCCGGCCGCCACCTGCAAGGCGGAGTTCGCGCGCATCGACCCGATCGACCCGGCACTTGGCCCGCCATTGCGCGAGCGGCTGAAGCCGGACCAGCCCTTCTGCTACGGACGCGACTACGACGCCGGGCATCTCGGCTCGCATCCCGACCAGCTGACCCAGTCGATCAGGGTTTTCCGCGGACCGGTCGAGCTGGCGTCTTTCGCCAAGGAGGGCGATCCGGCCAATTGGCCAAGCGGCGCGGATATCGCCGTTTCTGTTACCACGCGGCAGAAATCGGCCAAGGTCACGCAGGTCTATAACTGTCAGGGCGAGGGCGACCAGTGGCGCTGCGCGGCGAGCGCGAAGACGGGTGCTGCGTCCTGTGACATCGCGCAAAGGGAGGTCTTCCTTCGCCGCGGCGCCAACGGCACGATGATGCTGGCCAACCCGAACAGCGGCCTGCCGATCATCGATCTGTGCTCGAAAGCGGCGGAAGGCGACACCAGCTCCGACGACAAGGTCTACCGGCTGGAGCCGATGCCGCAGGCTGCCTGCGGGCTGTAGCAGTTCAGAGACGCGATGCCGGCGGGACAGAGGGGGTGCTGTCCCGCCGACCTCAAGGTTTGGGATGGCGGCGTCCCGCTATCGCCTCACGCGAACGGCACGGCGGTCGTACCTTTGGGCAGTTTCGCTTCGTCGTCGGGTTCGACATGGATGATGACCCGCACGGAAGGGATTTCGGCCTGCAGCGCGTCCTCGATGCGGTCGCAGATGACGTGGCTGGCGCCGACCGACATGTCGGCGTCGACGACCAGGTGGAACTCGATGAAGGTGGCGCGGCCGGCGATGCGCGTCTTCAGGTCGTGGACCTCGAGCGCGCCCTTGCAATTGGCCGAGATGATGTCGCGTATGCGGATATGTTCCTGGGTGTCGACGGCGCGGTCCATCAGCCCGTTCATCGACGAGCCGATGACGTGCCAGCCCTGCCACAGGATGTTCAGCGCCACGATTACCGCAAGAGCCGGATCGAGAACCTGCCAGCCGGTCAGCACGGCGCCGACCAGGCCGATGAACACACCGACCGAGGTCGCCACGTCGGTCATGATGTGCCTGCCGTCGGCAACGAGAGCCGGCGATTTTTCGCTTCGGCCGGTGCGGATCAGCGTCATGGCCCAGACGGCGTTGATGACCGTTGCGACGCCATTGACGGCAAGGCCGGTCCATGGCTTTTCCAGCAGGGCGGGATGCAGCCAGGACCACCAGACCTCGTTGAGGATCAGCAAGGCGGCAAGCACGATCAGCACGCCTTCGAGGACGGCCGAGAAATACTCGGCCTTGTGGTGGCCGAACGGATGGTCCTGGTCGGCTGGCTTGTAGCTGACCTGGATCGCCCAATAGGCGGCGGCAGAGGCAATGACGTTGACGATCGATTCCAGCGCGTCCGAATAAAGCGCGACCGAACCGGTGACGTACCAGGCCACCAGCTTCAGGCCGAGCACGACGCAGGCGACGACGATCGACCAGAAGGCGAGGCTGGCGACCTTCTGCCTGGCGGCGGCTTTGATTTCTGCCGCGGTCACTGGGGAAAAGATCCCAACACAGAGCCCTCGAATTAAGCGGCCTTTTCCTTGGCCTTGCGCGGCAAGTGCGCGACGATGTTCTCGATGATGCGCATGCCGGCATTGTGGCCGAGCGTCATGATCGACTCCGGGTGGAACTGCACTGCGGCGATCGGCTCCTTGCGGTGCTCGAAGGCCATGATGATGCCGTCCTCGGTCTCGGCGGTGACGACAAAACCATCGGGCAGCCGCACCGGATCTGCAAAGATCGAATGATAGCGGCCGACCGTCACCTCCTTGGGCAGGCCGGAGAAGATGATGCCCGGCTTCGACACCCGGATGCGCGACGGCTTGCCGTGCATCGGGATGTGCAATTGGCGCAGCTCGCCGCCATAAGCCTCGGCCAGCGCCTGCAGCCCGAGGCAGACGCCGAAGATCGGCAGGTCGCGCGCACGGGCCCGCTTGATGGTGGCGGCGCAGTCGAAGTCCTTCGGTGTGCCGGGGCCGGGCGACAGCACGACCAGGTTTGGCTTCAGCCGGTCGAAGATCTCGTCCGGCACCGGCGTGCGCACCGTCGAGACGTTGGCGCCGGTCTGGCGGAAATAGTTGGCGAGCGTATGGACGAAGGAGTCCTCGTGGTCGACCAGCAGGATGTTGACGCCGTCGCCGACACGCGCGGTGCTGCGTTCGGTGCTGGCGGCATTGCCTGATTTGGCGTCGCGGATGGCGGAGAGCATGGCGGATGCCTTCAGTTCGGTTTCGGCTTCTTCTTCCTCGGGAATGCTGTCGAAGAGCAGCGTGGCGCCGGCGCGCACCTCGGCGATGCCGTCCTTGATGCGAATGGTGCGAAGCGTCAGGCCGGTGTTCATGTCACCGTTGAAATTGACCATGCCGATCGCCCCGCCATACCAAGCGCGCGGGCTCTTCTCGTTCTGCTCGATGAAGCGCATGGCCCATAATTTCGGCGCGCCGGTGACGGTGACCGCCCAGGCATGCGACAGAAAGGCGTCGAAGGCGTCCATGCCTTCGCGCAGCCGCCCCTCGATGTGGTCGACGGTGTGGATCAGGCGGGAGTACATTTCGATCTGGCGGCGGCCGATGACGCGCACCGAGCCCGGCTCGCAGACCCTCGACTTGTCGTTGCGGTCGACGTCCGAGCACATGGTGAGTTCGGATTCGTCCTTCTTCGAATTGAGCAGCTTCAGGATCTGCTCGCTGTCGGAGATGGCGTCGTCGCCGCGCTTGATGGTACCGGAGATCGGGCAGGTCTCGACGCGGCGGCCGTTGACGCGCACGAACATTTCCGGCGAGGCGCCGATCAGATATTCGCCCTCGCCGAGATTGATGAAGAAGGAATAGGGCGAAGGGTTGATGCTCTTCAGCTTGCGGGAAATCTCGGAGGGCTGGGTTTCGCAGCGTTCGTAGAACATCTGCCCCGGCACCACTTCGAACAGGTCGCCGCGCTCGAAGCTCTTCATCGCCTTGCGCACCAGCTTGGCATATTCGCCGGGCTCGTGGTCGCCGCGCGGCGGGATGCGGTCGGCGGTCCTGAACGGCTCGACGATTTCGTCGCGCGGCAGGCCTTCGGTCGAGAAGCCATCGCCGGAATAGTCGTAGCGGTCGGTCCAGGCCTTGGTCGAATAGTGGTCGACGACGAGGATCTCGTCGGGCAGGAACAGCACGAGATCGCGCTGGCTTGGCTTGCGCTCGAGCTTGTAGTCGACCGGATCGAACTGGAAGGCGAGGTCGTAGCCGAAGGCGCCATAGAGGCCGAGATTGGCGTCTTCCTCGGTCTTGAACAAAGCCGTGATGGCGCGCAGCACGGTGAAGACGGAGGGTACGCGGCTGCGTTCCTCCTCGGTGAAGACACGGCCGGGCTTGGCGACCTCGAGGCGGATGAGTCTGTTGGACGTCTCGGCGATCGTGACGTCGTCAAGACCGGCAAGCACCGTGCCGATCACCGGCAAAAGCACCTGGCCACGGCTGTTCAAGGCCTCGATGCGCATGGCGCGGCCGTGTGCCGAGATCACCAGCGGCGGATCGATGATGGCGGTGTCCCAGCGCGTATAGCGGCCGGGATATTCGTAATTCGAGGAAAACACGGCGCCGCGGCGCGAATTCAGGCCATCGACATAGCCGTCGATCGCCCCCTCGTAAGGCCGGTCATGGCGCTGGCGGGTAATCGCCACGCCACCCGCCGTGACGAAGCGCTCGGCGCCATTCTCCAGAATTTTCGTCGTCATTGCCGTCTCCATCAGCGTCTTTGGGGCAACGGACCCGGGGATGGCTTGAAAAAACAAATGGCCGCCCGGACATTCCGCTGCGGCCACCCTCTATTGTCACGCGAACGCGTTCGAACAGGCCGCTGTCAGCGAGCCCACCACCAAATGGTCTTGATCGAGCGCATGTTCATGGCGAAATCCATAGCCGCGAAAAGCGGTATGCGCAACAGGTTTGAAAGTCTGTGGGGTGGCTGCCGCTTTCGCAACCCAGCACATGGCCAAGACCGGCAGTCCTGCCTAGACTCTGCGTTGCCCTGGCGCATGTGCCGCCGCGCCAGAGGCTTGCCGAACTCGGCGTCGCCCGCGTGAGCCATGGTCCGGTGCCGTACCGGCAGATGGCCGAATGGCTGGAGGCCAAGGCGCGACAGGCGATTTCGGGGTAGCCTGGCGGGGTGCGTCAGTCCTCCAGCGTTCCCGACCTTGCATCGGCGCTCGTCCCGTCGCCGACCAGCTTCAAGAGGTCTTCGCCGGCACGGATGATGCGGCGGGAACGCCGCGTCAGGATGAGGCCCGCCTGCGGCGCCAACACTTCCGTGCGGCCGTCGGGCTCGCCGGGCGCGTGGACGATGGTGGCAAGGCGCGCACCCTTGGTGACGCGGTCGCCCGGCTTCACGTCGTAGAGGATCGCGCCCGAGCGGGGCGCCGGCATCATCTCGATGTTTTCGAGCGGCGCGACGAGCCCAACGAAGCTGCCAGGCGCGCGCAGCGCCTGGTCCTGGATTACGCCGCGCGCCACCAGCAGCCGGTAGAGCCCTTCGGCATCGGCGCCGGCGAGGGCGCCGTCGACATCGAGTATGCCGCGATATTCGACGGTGGTGGCGACGCGCCGGTGGAGGCGCGCCACGTCGGCCGGGACATTCTGATACGGCATGATCGAAGCGCCTTCGAAGGTGCCGTCGGGTCTTCGTCCCACAGCATCACCGCATCGACGCCCATGGCCGCTGCACAATCCGCCATGGCCGGCCACAGGCTGGTGTGGACGTAGAGATAGGCGAGGCCTTCATCGTCGCAATGCAGGTCGAGCACGATGTCGTGGCCAATGGAGAGCTGCAGCAGCCGCGTCTTCAGCCGCTGGTCGACCGTGCCGTGCGCCGGCAGCAGCGTGAGGTCGGGCGCGGCGAGCCGCGGAAAGCCACGGTTGAAATTGGTGCGCGTGCCCAGATGAAAGCGGCCCTGATGGTCGCCGTAGAGATATTGCGCGCGGCCGATCGGATTGGCCCAGGGCACGATGGTCATGTTGCCGGTGATGCGGCCTTCGGCTTCCGCCCTGCTGAGCATCGGCATCAGCGTGTCGATGGCGACGACGCCCGGCAATTCGCCGGCATGAAGTGCCGCCTGCAGATAGGCGGAAGGCGCCGCCTTGTCCGTTCCGGCGAAGCGGAAGACGGGGAATTCGTAGGAAACGCCTTCGCTGTCGCCGGCGACGCGTTCGATGGACTTCTGCATGGGATGCCTCCGGGAGAAGAGGCGGAACACATGCCCTTTTGCCGGTGGGCTGTCGATTGGTCCAGTCGCTGCCGCTATGGGCGCAAGATTCTACCCGGCCGTCACACCAGCGGCTTGAGTTCCTGGGCGATGGTCGGCAGAAGCTCCGAGACGTTCGGGTGGATGTGCACGGCGCGCGCCAGCGTGCTGACCGGCGCCTTGGCATACATCAGGTCGAGCACGCAGTGCACCGCCTCGTCGCCGCCCGGGCCGAGCACCGAACAGCCGAGGATCTCCTTGGTGTCGGCATCGACCAGGATCTTCATGAAGCCTTGCGTCTCACCTTTTTCGACTGCACGGCTGACGCGGGTCATTGGCCGCTGGCCGACCAGGGCGCGGCGGCCGGATTTCCTTACCGCGGCTTCGGTCATGCCGCAGCGGCCGAGTGGTGGGTCGATATAGAGCGCATAGGCCTCGATGCGGTCGCTGACCTTGCGCGGATCGTTGTCGAGCAGGTTGGCGGCGACAATCTCGTAATCGTTGTACGAGGTGTGGGTGAAGGCGCCCTTGCCGTTGCAGTCGCCCATCGCCCAGATGCCGGGCACGCTGGTGCGCAACTGGTCGTCGACGACGATGAAGCCGCGTTTGTCGACCTCGACGCCGGCTTTGTCGAGGCCGAGATCGTCGGTGTTTGGCGTGCGGCCGAGCGCCAGCAGCACATGCGAGCCGACCGCAGCCGCCTTGCCTGGCGAGAAGGTCACGGCGATTTCGTTGCCTCGCCTGGCGAAGCGGATGTCGTCGGCGCCGAGATGGACGGCAATGGCTTCGTTTTCGAGGATCGACAAAATGGCGTCCGAGACATCCTCGTCCTCGCGACCGATCAGACGCGGGCTTTTTTCGATGACCGTGACTTCGGAACCGAAGCGGCGGAACATCTGCGCGAATTCGAGCGAGACATAGCTGCCGCCGACGACGATGAGATGGCGCGGCAGCACGTCGAGATCCATCATCGAGGAATTGGTCAGGTAAGAGATGCCGTCGATGCCGGGCAGGTCGGGCACCGAGGCGCGCCCGCCGGTGTTGAGGAATATCTTTTCGGCGCTCAGCAGATCGTCGCCGACGCGCACCGTGTTGGCGCTTACGAAGCGCGCATGGCCGCGATAGAGCGTGCATTTGTCCATGCCGGCAATCCAGTCTTCGAGATTGCCGCGGGCGTCGTTGGAGACCTTGTCCTTGCGCGCCTTGATCGCCTTGTAGTTTACGCCGACGGGACCGGATAGCGTCACCCCGTAATCCGCGGCGGAGCGGGCGAGATGCGCGGCATAGGCGCTTGCCACCATCGTTTTGGTCGGCGTGCAGCCGGTGTTGACGCAAGTGCCGCCGACCAGCTTTCGCTCGATCAGCGCCACGCTCATGCCGGCCGCATTCAGCCGGCCGGCGAGCGGTGGGCCGGCCTGCCCGGCACCGACGATAATAGCGTCGAATGTCTTTGCCGTCATGCCACCGCCGCCACGATCAGAAGCCCGCCGACGATCGCCACAGCGTCCTCGATGAAGGCGGCCGGCGGGTCCTTGCCGAAGGCGGCGGCCAGACGTTTACGCGCCTCGGCGCCGCCCAGCGTGCCGATCACCGCGCCAACGGCGCCGGCGATCAGGCCGCCGATGGTGGCGCCGCCGGTCGCGCCGATCACCGCGCCGGTGAAAGCGCCCAAGACGATGCGCGTGCCGAATTGCTGCGGCACCTTGCGGCTCGGCGCCAAGGGCAGCTGGTCGGTGACCAGTTCGGCGATGGCCAGGATGGTGAAGATGCCGACGGCGATCCAGTGGCCCATGAAGCTCGCCCAGGTGTCCGCGACCGGCAACCAGCCAAGCCAGGCGCCCCAGGCGACGGCGGCGGGCGCGGTCATGGCGCGAAGCCCGGCAACGATGCCAATCAGGAGTGCAAAAATGTACAGCATGATTGATCCCTCGATGGCCGGCTTGGGACAGGTCCGAGAGAGCAAGCTACCATAGGTCCGGTATTTGACCAGAGGTGGTGTCGCCGCCGGCGCTTCCGTATTTGCAGCACTTGTGCTTTGGCAAAGATTGAGACTGGAGTTGCGGCCATGGCCGAAAGCGAACGCACGAAAATGGCGGCGGGCGAGTGGTATTGCTGCCTCGATCCGGAACTGGAGGCGTTGCGCATCACGGCGCGAGACGCGGTGTTCGAGCACAACAGCCTGCCGCCCCGGCAGCGTCGCGACATCGGGCCTGGATTGCGGACGCTGCTCGGCGCTGCGGGCGAGGGCGCCCGGATCGAGGCGCAGTTCCACTGCGCCTATGGCTTCAACATCTTTCTCGGCGACCGCGTTTTTCTCAATGCCGGCTGCATCATTCTCGATACGGCGCCAGTGCACATCGGCAAGGGAACGCTGCTCGGCCCCAATGTGCAGATCTATTGCGCCGAGCACCACAAGGAGGCTGCCGGGCGACGGGCAGGGCTGGAGATCGCCAGGCCGATCGAGATCGGCGACAATGCCTGGATCGGCGGCAGTGCCATCATCCTCGGCGGGGTCAGGATCGGCGATGGCGCTATCGTCGGCGCCGGTGCTGTGGTGACGCGCGACGTGGCGGCGAACACCACGGTGGTCGGCAATCCGGCACGCGTAGTCAGCAACAGCTGAGCACCGTGCTTCTGTCGCCGGTCACGTCCTCGTTCTGATGGACATGGGCGGCTGTTTCACTTGGCCGGAGGTGGATGCAACCGTGTGTCGAGCGCAAACGCCTCCTGGGTCTTCATGGCGTATGCCCCTCTGGCGAGGCTCGCGTCGAAGATCAGGTTCCAGCTACGCTGCGATACCGCGCTAGGAATCACCACGAACCGGTGCAGTTGCAGAAGATCGTCGCCAAACGCCTGTTGCCCGGAGCTCGGAATGCCCGGGCGCAACCAGTTGGGGTTGGGCACGGCGGCGGGGTCGACGATATGCACATCCGCGACATCGCTGACGATCGCTGCCGTCATGACATGCGCTATCGTGTCGAGCGCCCTGAAGCCCTTATGAACCGCAACCTCGAGGATCGCAGTCGACGGATCGATCGAGCAGTAGACGGCGCGCACGCCCTTGCTGTTCCAGCGTCCGCCCACCCTGTATGCGCCCTCGCCACTATCCCATGTAGACGCAAACGCGACTTGATCGAGGCGCCATCCGATGAGGTCGGAGCCACCGAGCGCCGCCGGCAGCGGCGTCATGCATAAACGCCATATTCAAGCCGTTCCAGATAGTCTTCTACAAGCTCGATCCCCGCCGGCGTCGCCAGAAGGTCGATTGGACGACGCTGGTCGAGCCCAATCGCCGGCCGCTCCAGCCATTGCTCTGCCTCCGCCTGCGAACCGAACACGTCGGTCGCTTTCGACAGGATCTCCGCGAACTTCCAGGTTCGTCCGCTCTGGTCCTGATTGAGAGGCTTGGACGGAGCATCCTTGCGGCGCTGGTAGGTGCGCAGGCTCATGCCGACGGCCTTTCCCAGCGAATCGGTCTTCTGGATGAAGACGAGTTGCCCGATAAGATGGTCCAGCGCTGAAGCCGGCAGGCCGTGCAGAAGCAACTCGTGGGCATCCAAAGCGCTGCTGAGGCGCCTTGCCAGAATGCGGCTGCCGCCTAGCAATTTCGCCACCTTCTGAAGTTCATTGTTTTTTGCTGCTGGCGCAGCCTTTTCCAATGCCATCGCCACGGCGAGCCCTCTTCGCGTCATCTGTCGCTTTAATATATGACAGATGACGCCAAGCCTTTCAAGCACGACAGGATCGAGAGCAGGGCAATCGCTTCGAGAGAAAAGATAGCCGACTCGGGGCCAGATGGCAGTCCAACGTCGGCCTGAAGCGATTGCCCTGGAATCGAGCGCGAGCCGAATTTCACCTCGGCATGTGCGCCACGCGCTCCTCCTGAGCACTCCTCGAGAATTCGCGCCGGTACTGCGCCGGCGAGGTTCTGAGGCGCGCTGCGAAGTGCTGGCGCAGCGAGGTGGCGCTGCCGAAGCCGGCCTCGAAGGCAACCGTGTCCATCGATTTTTCCGTTGCTTCCAGCAGCCGTTGCGCCAGCTGGACGCGCTGGTCGGTCAGCCAGTCGCCGAAACTGGTGCCGATCGTTTTCTGGAAACGGCGCGTGAACGTCCGGCGGGTGAGGCCAGCGAGACCGGCAACGCTGTCCAGACTGTGCGGATCACCCAGGGTTTTGCGCACCGTTTCGAGAGCCTGGGTAAAGCGGTCCGCATTGCCGGTCCTGGCGATGGGACGTTCGATGAATTGCGCCTGCCCGCCCTGCCTATGCGGAGAAAGCACGATCTGCCGGGCAAGGCGAAGTGCCGCCTCGGCGCCGTAACGAGCCCGTACGACGTGCAGGCAGCAGTCGAGCCCGGCGGCGACGCCGGCGGATGTCACGACATCGCCATTGTCGATGTAGAGCACTTCCGGTTCGACGAGAATGTCGGGATAGAGTTCCTGCAGCTGATCCGCGTAGGCCCAGTGCGTCGCCGCTCGCCGCCCCGAAAGCAGTCCGGTCGCCGCAACAGCGAACGTTCCCAAGCACAGTCCGACGATCAGCGCGCCGCGCTCGTGCGCGCCAAGCAACGCGTCGATCAATGCGGCTGGAGGCGAGCTCCCGAGATCCTTCCAGCTTGGCACGATGACGATGTCGGCGTCATTGAGCGCGGAAAGCCCGTGCGGGACGCTGATGGTCAGCCCGGCATCGGTGCGGATCGGCCCGTCCTCAATCGCGCAGACCCGGAAGTCGAAGCGCGGCAGGCCGAGCTCCGTGCGATCCGCGCCGAACACGAGACACGGCACGGAGAGATGAAACGGGCTGATGCCATCGAAGGCGATGGCGGCAACGGCAGGATCGGTCATGGGAGCTCCGGCAACGGGTGAGGCCGATTGTCCCAATTCTTTCGAATAATGTCAATCGGGACACTTTTTGCAATCCGGTGCCGAGCTTATCGTCCACCCGTCAATGTCCAACGGGAAAGGAAAACCCCATGTCGCAACCAGCCAAAGGCAAAGCTCCACGCCGCGCCCTCATCGTCATCGATGTTCAAAACGACTATGACGGCGGCAACCTCGCCATCCAGCATCCGCCCTTCCGCGACAGCGTCGTCAATGTGGCGCGAGCGATGGATGCGGCCACCGAGGCAGGCGTCAAGGTTGTGGTCATCAAACAGTTGGCGCCGGAAACCTCACCAGTCTTCGCCAAGGGCAGCCATGGCGCCGAGTTGCACCCGGAAATCGCCAGGCGAGACCGCGACCACTACATCGAAAAGAACTTGCCCAGCGCCTTCACCGGCACGGACCTCGAGGAGTGGCTACGCGCCAACTCTATCGATACGATCACGGTCATCGGCTACATGACGCACAATTGCGATCTGTCGACGGTCATCCACGCCGTGCATATGGGCTTCGAGGTGGAGTTCCTGTCGGACGCAACGGGGTCGTTGCCGTACGCCAACAGCGCCGGCTACGCTTCGGGGGAGGAAATCCATCGCGTCGTGACGATTGTATTGCAGTCGCGCTTCGCGGCCGTTCTCAAAACCGCCGAGTGGATCGATTGTCTGAAGACCGGCGTGGTACCCCAGCGCGACACACCCTATGCCTCCAACCAGCGCGCGCTGGCGCGAAGCGCGGCTTAGGGACGAGCTCGTCGCGAAGTCGCCAAAAAGGGCGCCGCAGCGTTGCGGCGCCCTTTGCCATTCGAGCATTGATTATCTCTAAAACAGGCCTTCGATCTGGCCCATTTCGTTCAGGAAAATCTTTTCCGAGGATGGCGCTTTGGGCAGGCCGGGCATGGTCATCACCTCGCCGCAGATGATGACGACGAAGCCGGCGCCGGCAGACAGCCTGACCTCGCGCACCGGCACGGTGTGGCCGGTCGGCGCGCCGCGCAGATTCGGATCGGTGGAGAAGGAATATTGCGTCTTGGCCATGCAGACCGGCAAATGACCATAGCCGGCGTGCTCCCAGGCGTGGAGCTGGTCGCGCACCGATTTGTCGGCGATCGCTTCGGAACCGCGATAGATGCGCTGGACGATGGTGTTGATCTTCTCGAACAGCGGCATGGCGTCGGGATAGAGCGGGGCAAATTGCGACGCGCCGGATTCGGCCAACGCCACGACTCTTTTGGCCAGTTCCTCGATACCGGCCGATCCCTGGGCCCAGTGCTTGCACAGGATCGCCTCTTCGCCCATCGAGGCGACGTAGTCCTTCATCGCCTGGATCTCGGCCTCGGTATCGGAGTAGAAATGGTTGATGGCGACCACAGCCGGCACACCGAACTGGCGGATGTTCTCGATGTGGCGGCCGAGATTCGCACATCCCTTCTTGACCGCCTCGACGTTCTCCTTGCCGAGGTCCTCCTTCTTGACGCCGCCATTCATCTTCAAGGCGCGAACCGTGGCGACGATGACCGCCGCGGCGGGCCTCAGGCCGGCCTTGCGGCATTTGATGTCGAAGAACTTTTCGGCACCGAGATCGGCGCCGAAACCGGCTTCGGTGACGACGTAGTCGGCAAGCTTCAGCGCCGTCGTCGTGGCAACGACGGAGTTGCAGCCATGCGCGATGTTGGCGAAGGGGCCGCCATGCACGAAGGCCGGGTTGTTCTCCAGCGTCTGCACGAGATTGGGCTGCATGGCATCCTTCAAGAGTACGGCCATGGCGCCGTCGGCCTTGAGGTCGCGGGCATAGACGGCCGACTTGTCGCGGCGATAAGCGACGATGATGTCGCCGAGGCGCTTTTCCAGGTCTTTCAGGTCGGTCGACAGGCACAGGATGGCCATGACTTCCGAGGCGACTGTGATGTCGAAACCGGCCTCCCGCGGGAAACCGTTGGCGACGCCGCCGAGCGAACAGATGATCTCGCGCAGCGACCGGTCGTTCATGTCCATGACGCGGCGCCAGACGACGCGGCGGGTATCGATGCCGAGCTCGTTGCCCCAGTAGATGTGGTTGTCGATCAGCGCCGACAGCAAGTTATGGGCGGTGGTGATGGCGTGGAAATCGCCGGTGAAGTGGAGGTTCATGTCCTCCATCGGCACGACCTGCGCGTAGCCACCGCCGGCGGCCCCGCCCTTGACGCCGAAATTCGGTCCGAGCGAAGCCTCACGGATGCAGACGATGGCCTTCTTGCCGATGCGGTTGAGGCCATCGCCCAAGCCCACCGTCGTCGTCGTCTTGCCTTCGCCGGCCGGTGTCGGGTTGATGGCGGTGACGAGGATCAGCTTGCCATCCTTGTTGCCCTTCACCGACTTGATGAACTCGGCCGAGATCTTCGCCTTGTCGTGGCCGTAGGGCAGAAGATGTTCGCTCGGAATGCCGATCTTCTGGCCGATCTCCTGGATCTGCTTCTTCCTGGCGCCGCGCGCGATCTCGATGTCGGACTTCACTTCGGCCATGGACGACTTCCCTTTGGATTGGACGGATTTGACTAGTGTGGTCGCAAGAATAGCCCGGCATTGCAGGCGCGGGCATGTTCTACCCCTGTCGCTGCCGCGGCGTCAACTTTCATGCAACTATGTTTCCTACGAAGAAAATGCCTCTGCGGCCGGCTGCCCTGCTACAGGTTCTTTTCGCGCCGGTTGCCGCGCCGTATAGAAGCCAGAGCAGGCGCGGTTCCGCCGTCTCAAAACAGCCGCGTAATACGCGAAAAGCGACAGAAGCAACGGCGCAAATTCACCAGCGCCGGCTGTGCGGACGATCCGCTACTGCGTCAGCACGTTGCTGATCTCGACCATGTTCGAGCGCACCCTGAGTATGTAAAAACCCATCGTCGTCAGATGTGTCGGCAACAGCCAGCCGTCCTCGCGGCCATTGGCGATGATAAAGGGCTGGATGCGCAGTGCCGAGACGAACTGCGCGTCCATCGTATCCCACAGGTTCTGCAGGTGCTTTTCCTTGATGACGTCCTCGAAGTCGGCCTGTGCGCCCTTCATCAGCCCGTAATAGGCATAGAGCTGGCCATAGGCGAACCAGAAGCGGTCGTCGGCGCGAGTGTCGAACCAGCCATTATTGTGGTTTTCGGCACGCTCCTTGAGGATCGCCGAGGTCGAACCGATGTCGGACGAGATGCGGTCGATATACTGCTTGAGATTGTCGGCGCGGGCATCGAACGTCGCCTGGCAGGCTGCGAGGCGGGCGTTGAAGGAACGCAGCTTGCGCACCGCGTCGCGATAGTAGCTCGGCGTCGGCGTCTTGGGGCCGAACGGGTTCAAGCCGAAATACCAGGTTTCCTCGTCGAACTGCAGATTGCCGCGGGCATCCTGCAGGTCGGCGTCGATCTGTGAGGTGGTGCGGACGCGGCCGAGATTATCGGCAAGCTCGGTCGCAGTACGCCGCACCGCCTGGTTGATGCCGCGCTGGAACGAAGCCTTGTTGTCCATGAACGGCGTGTGGTCCCAGTCGATGCCGAACAGGCCGAGCTTGTAGAGGATCATCGACGACACCCAGGCATTCTGGTTGACGTTGAAGTCGGTCAGGTCGGCCGCAACCTGGGCAATGGCTGAATTTCCGCAGGTCTTGGCCGTGTCGGTGCCGGCGCCGGCGGAAACCTGTTCACCGGCGGAGCTGTTGCGTTTTTCGAACGTGTATTTGTCGACGTAATTCGGGTCGAAATTGTTCCACCACTGGGTGGCGTAGAAGAAGTTGACATAGAGACCGATCAGCACGAGCACAGCCAGGCCGAGCACCGCCTTCAGGATCCAGCCGCGTTGCGTGTACCAGCGCCCCGCCCACAGGAACGGCCACAGGATCGCGCCGATGAGCAGGCCGATGCCGCGGCCAATCCACTGGAAAATCCGGGTGAAGAAACTCACGATCGGATCAAGCATGGCGATGTCACCCCTCAGTCAGTCAAGCCGTAGAGGCGCGTGCGAAACGCCACCTTGTCCTTCAGATATGTGGTTTTCAGAACGTCCACAACATGCGATCGCCAGGCGTCGCTGAAGCCCTCATAGTCCCTGTAGAAGCCCGGCTTGTTGAAGACGTAACGGGAAACGAAGTCCTGCGGCACGAAGTCCGAGATCAGCTGGTTGGTCAGCCAGGCGTCGGGATGGTCCGGCTTGGCGCGGATGACCAGGAAGCGCTGCTGCGGGAACACGTCCTCGATCTTGAGATGGCCGAGCTGGGCGATCTCGCGCTTGGCGGCGTTGAGGAAGGGAAAATTGCCGTCCCTGGTGATCAGATCGGTATGGCCGTGGATCCAGGTCTGCAGCCAGACCTTGTCGACGTCGGTCAGATTGCGGTCGGGATCGGCGTCGCGGATCAGCGCGCGCACCACCATTTCGGCGCGATGCTCGAGATAACCGGAGGTTTCGATCCATGAGGCGCGCGGCAGCTCGATGCGGCCGGTCGAGGCGAGGAACTTGAACACCTTGTCGGCATCGTGGATCGAAAGGTAACTCACCTGCCACGGCCGCGAGCGGCGGAAACCGGGCGCTGCGGGGTCGCTGATCACCGTCGTCACGTCGGGATCGACGAACACATAGAGCCCGCCGAAATGGCTGGTCCAATAGGCATTGTGACGGAAGATCACCTGGTCCGGCACCAGCGCATTCTCGCGGATGTCGCCGCAGACCTTCGCCAGCTCGACCATGTGGGCCAGCATGGCGTTGTCGCGCCAGGCATCCGGCTCCTGCTTCAGCCGGTCGACCAGCTTGCCGAGCTCGGCGGCCTTGCCGAGCACATCCTCGGCCGACAGCACCTTGAACTCGACCTGGTTGATCGACAGCAGGTCCTCGATGTCGTCGACCTTGGGGACCGAATCCTCGATCTCGCCGTAGATGACGTCCTTGATCGTCAGCGCATCGATGGCGCGCTGGTTCTTGGACATGAACTCGTACATCAGCAGCGAGGTGTTGGAGAACGCCGTGTGCACCACCGGCAGGTCGATCTGCGACGGCGTCAGGATGATGAAGCGGCGGTTGACCTCGTTCGGATCGAGGTAGCTGTAGTCGCCGCATTCCTCGGCGACCTGCGGCGAGAAGCCAGTGCGGTCGATCTCGAAGCTTTTCAACTTGGTCGGCTTCAAGCCGAACGCGACCATCGCCTTGTTGTAGCGCTGGATCAGGTGCGGCTCGTCGATCGTCAGCAGCCGGCCGTAGATCAGCTCGTTGTCGCGCAACAGATCGGGTTTCTTGGCCATTATTCCTTCTCCGCGTTCACGGGGAGACGGTGCCCGAAGGGCGGATGAGGGGCGCGAACGCTCCTTCTCCCCTTGTGGGAGAAGGTGGCCGAGCGAAGCTCGGTCGGATGAGGGGTGTTCCAGCTTGACGAATACCCCTCATCCGTCGCCTTCGACGCCACCTTCTCCCACAAGAAGGGGAGAAGGTGGCGTCGGCGCATCTCACGCATTCCACAGCCCCTTTTTCTTCAACCCCTCGATCTCGCGGACGGCACGCTCCCGCAGACGGGTGTCGCGGATCATCTTGGTCACCGCCGCATCATCGGACTTGTCGGAATAGCGGAATTCGGAATCCGCATAGCGGTTGATCTCCTGCATGACCATGTCCATCGAGAATGGCCCGCGCAGCTCCTCGATCATCGCTTTCTTGTCGTCGTAACCCTTGTGCATGAAGGCTTCCGGCTTTTCGAACCACTCGTCCGGCAATTCGATGTCCATGGCGCGCATCTTGATGGCATCGGTAACGTTCTTGATGGCGCGGCCGGTAAAGCGCGGCTCGGCATCCTTGATCAAGTGCAGATAGGTGCCGATGTCAGCCATCGTCTTCGGCGCGCCGTTTTCCTTCATGTAGCGCTCATAGACCTTTATCAGCCCGTCTTCCTGCGGCTTTTCATGTTCCTCATAGGCCTCCATCACCGCGCGCTGGATCTCTTGCGCCGCATAGAGCTTGTGGTCGCCGAGCGGGATCTTGTGGTTCTTGCCGGCGAGCAGAACGAAGATGTCGATGTAGTCGTCGCGGCTCTGCGGGCCATCGACCAGCCAGCGCGCGCCGGCGCGCTGGCGTAGCGCGTCGTCGACGTTTTCGGGATAGTTGGAGAACATGCCGAACGAGCAGTTGCCGCGCACCACGGTCGCCGCACCTCCAAAGGCGTCCATCAGGACGCCGGTGATTTCCTGCTGGCCGGCCGAGGCGCGGTCGTCGGACCGGCGTGCCGCCACCTGGTCGATATCGTCGATGGTGCCAAAGCCGATGACGCGCGGGTTCAGCACATTGTTGATGAACTGGCGGCAGTTCTGGCCCGACTTGCCCTGGTAGGAGGAGATCTGGTCGACGCCGAAATTCTCGTAGGCGAAGGGATAGCCGGCGACCTGGCAATAACCATTGAGAAGACCAGCGATCATCTGGATCAACGTTGTCTTGCCGGTGCCGGGCGCGCCATCGCCGATAAAGGTGAACAGGAAGCCGCCGAGTTCGACGAATGGGTTCAGCTCACGCTCGAAATCGTAGGCCATCAGCATCTTGGCAAGCTTGACCGACTGGTATTTGGCGATGTGGTTGCCGACGACCTCTTCCGGTTTTTTGAAGGTCATCACCAGCGGCTTTGCCCGCTTACCCGGCGCGACGTCGAAGCCGTCAAGGGTAAAATCGTCGACGTCGATGCGGATATGCGCGTTCTCGAACGGACCGATGCCGTCGAAGCGGCCCTTTCGCGCCAACAGCCCGTCGATGGCGACGCGGGCAAAGGCGCGGGCGCGGGTCATCAGGTCGGCATCGTCCTTCGAACCTGCTATCGCCCTGTCGAGCCCGGCCACGATCGACTTCACCGCATCCTGTGGCGTGTCGAACAGAAAGTCCGGCTCGGGCGTGTCGTTCGGCGCCTCGCCGTCGCTGTCGATCAGCTGGAACAAATAGGAGGCAAGGCTGAAGGCGGAGATGTAGGCAGAGGCCGACAGCAGCTTCTTGAAGGTGGCAGCTTCATCGCCTTCGAGCGGCGAGCGGGCGTTTTTCGCCTGCAGACTTTCGAGGTCCGAGCCCTCGGCGAAGACATCCGATATGGCCAGCGCTATCGCTGTGCCGCGCCGAGCGCGAAACAACAGCGTGTGCTGCGGGATGGTCAGCAACTGGTCGTCGGAATGGACGGCGGCGACGGTTTTGGAGAGCTCGACCTCGCGCGTGCGGCGCACCGAGCCGACCGAGACGGTAGAGACGAAGCGGCGGTTGGTGCCGGCAAGCGCGGTGCCGGACTCGCGCGATGGGTCCTCCAGCACGACGATGCGGGTGATGAAACTTTGCGCAGTGGCACGGTGCTTTTCAATTGTCGCTTCCGGGATGGTGGTCAGGCCGGTGTCCATGGAGGATGCTCCGCGATTTGACGGTCAGACGTCGCTGATGACCTGCCCTTTGGACAGGATGTGGACCTTGTAGCCCGAAAAGATCTTCTGCGCCTCGCCGGCGGCATAGAGCGCCTGATAGGCCTCGTGCGGAATCAGCGCATGGTTCTCGTAGTTGGACACGCCTTGCCGCGCGGCCTCGAGATCGTCGGTATTGATGAAGAATTCCTGTGTCGTCTTTTCGCTCGAAAACAGCCCCTTGCGGCCTGGCTTTTCGGCCTTGGAAAAGACCTCCTGGATGGTCCAGGTCAGCAGCCAGGCGTTTTCCGGCTTGCGCACCTTGGCCAGCACTTCGCTCACCGTCGAATTGTTGTCGGTAATCCCTGCAGAATAGAACGGGCCGAGCACGACGCGACGCAGCTGCTTGGGATGCAGCGGCTCGAAATCCTTGTCGAGGTTGACCGCGATGGTCGCCGGCGACAGCGCGTAGGCGGAATTCTTCTCGGTGAAATCGTCGAAACGGTGGGCAAGCTCGGGATTGAGCAAGCCGTCGACCGGCAGCGGAATGTCGACCCTCTCATTAAGTTTGCCGCTGGAGTCGACAAGCTGCCGGATCATGTCGTCCGAGGAATCCTCAACCGTCACCATATAGACAAGCGGCAGGTTGGCGCTGCCGTCGAAGCACGCCCAGTGGACCAGATAATAGGGCCGCAGCGTCTTCGGATTGACCGACACCTTGACCGTCTGGGCCAGCGTGAACGGGCCGAAGGTGGTCTCGCTCTTGACGTCCTCGAGGTAAAGCCGCTCGGCCATCGACTTCTGCAGCGCTTCGGGAAATTCCTTGTGGCGCAGGATGAAGTCGGCCATTTCCTCGCGCAGCTCGCTGGCCGAAGGGATGACGGCGAGACGGCCGTCGGCCTGGAGCCGGTCGTTTTCCAGTTCGAGCAGGTTCTGGAAGACCGGGAAACCGCTTTCGGCGCGCGAGATGCGGAACGTCTCGGTGAAGCCCAGCCGGTTGCGCCAGCACGAGAACGACTTGTCGAGCCGCGCAATATATTCGGCGACGACCTTGGCGACGATGCCGTGCCGGTAGAGCGGCGAGCGATCGTCGCGCATGAACACTTCGAGGCCGCCAAGTGCCGCCGCGATCGCCGAGAAATAACGCGCCGCAGCTTCGTTTTCGGGGGTCATGCTGCCAGCCCTTGGGAGCAGTGCACGTGCAGCAATTACGACTGCACGTAATTTGCCGAATTGTGCTTCTTCATCACATCGTCGAAGCGGCGGGCGAAGGCATCGTCGGCGAGCTTCTTGCGGCGCTGGATGTCGGCGGTGGCGACCATGTTTTTCTCGTGCATTTCAAGCAGATCGCCGATGTGCTTTTGCGAGGCGGCACCAATGCCGGCCATGGTCTCTTCGGCGGTGTTGTCGACCTGGCTGCCCAGCGTGTTGATCTTGTGGGCGACATCCTGTTGGGCGGCGGTCTTCAGCGAATCTTCCAGCGCCTTGTACAGCACGATGCGCTGCTCGGTATCGATGGTCAGCTTGTTGATCAGCGTCGATTGCGCCGCGATCTGGTTGTTGAGGGAATCGACGAAGGTCTGGAACATCGAGGTGTAGCGCTCCAGCGTCTGGCTTTCGGCCAGCAATTCCTGCTCCTTGGCCTGCTTTTCGTTGTATTCCGTGGCCAGTTTCGAGCGTTCGCCTTCCAGCTGCGTGCGCTCCTTCTGGCTGGTCGAGGCGGCGATCTTGTTCTCGATGTCGAGCAGCATCGGGTTGAGCTCCTCGATGCGTTTCTGCACGGTCTCGAGATTGGACATGGTGGTCTTGCGGCGCTCGATCACCTGCGACAGGCTGGCCTCGGAGGTCTTGTAGCGCGTGTCGAGAACCTGCTTCTGCGCCTTGAGGATGCCGACGATGGTGTCGGATTTCGCCAGCAGCTCCTGCAGATTGCCGGCCAGCGACATGTTGCGGACGCGGTCGGTGCGCAGGCGCTGCTTGCGCTGGCTGGAGAAGACACCGACGAAATTTTCCCAGCCGGTGTAGTTCTTCATGCTCTCGAATTCGGCGCCGAAGACGTTGGTGGCGTCCTCGAGGCCGATAATCAGGTCGGCGATATTGCCTTCCATCACCTTCTGCTGCTTCAGCACGTCCTCGATGCGGGCATTCTCGATGTCGAAATTGGCGTCGCCGATCTTCTTGTCGGCGGTGGCGAGCGTCTCGAGCACAGTACCGGACTGCTCGATCTTGGTGCGCATGTCCTCAACGACCTGCTTGGTCTTGGCAATCTCGGCGTCGAAATTCTGCAATGTCGCCATTGGGGCCTCCCGCTTCGGCATCGGTTTCGTTTCGCAAACCGCCGCGAATATATGTGCCGGGTTTGGCGAATGAAAGACGGAAGACATGGGATTACAGGAAAACAAAAGAATTTCAGGAGGCCGACCGCAGGATAGTCAGGCAATGATTACGGTGTAACTGCCGTCCGGTCAGACACCGCTTCAACCGCGGCTGGACTTTAGGTCGGGGAGCGACGCTCAGGGCTTGGGATCGGCCTTGAGGTAGGCGATGACATTGGCGATGTCGTCGTCGCTGGTCAGGCCGGAGAAGGCCATTTTGTTGCCAGGGACCTTCTGCCGCGGCGCGCGCAGGTATTCGGCGAGGATTGCTTCGTCCCAGACCAGGCCGGCGGCGCCGGCGTCCTTCATCCCCTGCGAGTAGCGGCTGAGATAACTGTCCGCGGTGCCGGCGGTGCGGCCGACGACACCCAGCAGATGCGGGCCGACCTTGTCGTGGTCGCTCGTTGCCTCATGACAGGCCACGCATCTGTTGAAGACTTTCTTGCCGAGAGCGGCATCGCCGTCGGCATGCGCGGCAAGAGCGCCGGCGATGAGGAAAGCAGTTGCAGATGAGATGGCTCGAAGCATGGGAACTCCCCGACGGCTCTGGCTGAGAGGTTCTGAAATAGGAAGCAGGCCTTAAACAAGCGCCGCACGATGGCGCGATTGGCGAACGAATGTCGGCCGGGAGGTCGGATGAAAGCAATAGCGCTGGTCAGGTTCTGGTGAAGCCGATGAAATCGTCGGGCACGGCGCGGCCCATTTCCTCTTCCCAATGGCGGCGGCAGAGCGAGACATAGACATCCTTGCCGATCGCCACCTGTTCGCCCTGTTTCGCCACCTTGCCGTCGGCGCCGAGGCGCACCACCATCGTCGCCTTGCGGCCGCAACGGCAGATGGTGCGCACCTCGCGCAGGTCGTCGGCGATTGCCAGCAGGGTGCGCGATCCGGAAAACAGCTTGCCCTGGAAATCGGTGCGCAGGCCGTAGCACATGACCGGGATGTTCAGCCGGTCGGCGATGCGGGCGAGTTGCCAGACTTGCTCCTCTTCGAGGAACTGGGCCTCATCGATGAAGACGCAATGGACCGTGGCGTGGTCGTGATGCTCGGCGACCCGGGCAAACAGATCGTCGCCGTCGCGGAAAATCTCGGCTTCCCTCTCCAGGCCGATGCGCGACGAGATTAGCCCGGTATCGCCCTTGCGGTAGTGGCCGGCGATGAACAACATCGTCGTCATGCCGCGCTCGCGGTAATTATACGAGGCCTGCAACAGCATCGTCGTCTTGCCGGCATTCATCGTCGCATAATGGAAGTACAGCTTGGCCATGCCGTCCTTTTAAGCCGAGTTGCAACAAAGCGGGGAGGGGGAGCGCCTACATTCCACCGGGAAAAGGCGACTTCCATCCGGAAAGCGGCGGGCGTGTCGCTGATCGGCCAGCCTGCGCCGTTGTTCGTGATTGCCTTAGTGCTTGAAACCGCAGCAGAATGATGTTTGGCTGACGGAACAAAGGCGGAGATAAACCGTCGCTTCGCTTCACCGAGAACTGAAATGGGAGAATTTTCATGTCGCGTATGAGTTCATTCGTCGCCGGCCTCGGCCTGGCGGCTTTTCTATCCACGACTGGGGCCTTCGCCGGCGATCCGGAAAGCTGCAAGACGGTGCGGCTGTCCGATGTCGGCTGGACCGACATCCAGGCGACCACCGGCGTCGCTTCGGTGCTGCTCACGGCGCTCGGCTACGAGCCGCAGGTGATCCAGCTTTCGGTGCCGGTGACCTATGCGTCGCTGAAGAACAAAGACCTCGACGTGTTCCTCGGAAACTGGATGCCGTCGATGACCAACGACATCAAGGACTATGCCGCCGAAGGCTCGGTCGAGACCGTCAGCGAAAATCTCAGCGGTGCCGGCTACGGCATCGTCGTTCCGACCTATGTCGCCGATGCCGGTGTCAAGACGCTGACCGATCTCGGCAAGTTCAAGGACAAGTTCGACGGCAAGATCTACGGCATCGAGGCCGGCAATGACGGCAACCGCATCATCCTCGACATGATCAAGGATCCGAAGACCAATCTTGAAGGCTTCGAACTGGTCGAATCTTCCGAGGCCGGCATGCTCACCCAGGCCGAGCAGTCGATGAAGAACAATGAATGGATCGCCTTCCTCGGCTGGACGCCGCATCCGGTGATGGGCGCCATGAAGATCACCTATCTCGAGGGGATGGGAGATAGCGGCTTTGGTGCTGCCACCGTGCATACCAACGTACGCAAGGGCTACATGAGCGAATGCCCGAACGCCGGCAAGTTCATCGCCAATCTGAAGTTCAACCTCGACATGGAAGGCGAGATGATGGACGCGATCCTGAAGGGCGGCGATGCCAATACGGTCGCGACCGACTGGCTGAAGAAGCACCCGGACGCGGTCGCTCCCTGGATCGCCGGCGTCACCACCTTCGACGGCGGCGATGCGGCGGCTGCGGTGAAAACGGCGCTCGGAAGCTGACCCGACCATCTGGCATGACGAGACAAAGGGCAGCCACGGTAGAAATGGCTGCCCTTTTTCATATCCTGTGACAAGATGACCGTCCGGCGAAGGACGGCGCCGGCAGAAGAGGGGCTAGATGGATCCGATCTCCAAATTCCTGGTCAGTTACAAGATTCCCATCGGGGCATGGGGGAAGGCGTTTTTCGGCTTTCTCACCGACAATTTCGACACCATCTTCAGGGCCTTTTCCAACAGCCTCAACTTCCTGCTCGACGGCATCGTCGACGGGCTGCTGTTGCTGCCGCCGGTTCTGCTGATCGCGCTGATCGCTCTGCTCGCCTATTTCCTGCAGCGCTCGAAAGGCCTGGCTTTGGCGGTATTCATCGGATTGCTGTTCATCCTCAACCAGAACCTGTGGAAGCAGACGGTGGAGACGCTGGTGCTGGTGGTCGCCGCCGCCGCCGTGTCGATGGCCATCGGCGTGCCGCTCGGCATCTGGGCCGCGCACAAGCCGAAGGTGTATCGCGTCATGCTGCCGGTGCTCGACCTGATGCAGACATTGCCGACCTTCGTCTACCTGATCCCGGTGCTGACCCTGTTCGGCCTCGGCAACGCGCCCGGCCTGATCGTCACCATCATCTTCGTCATCCCGACCTCGGTTCGGCTCACCCATCTCGGCGTCACCTCGGTGCCGAAATCGATCGTCGAGGCGGGCGAGGCATTCGGCGCCACCAAGCGCCAGCTGCTGTGGAAGGTCGAGCTGCCTTCAGCGCTGCCGACCATCATGGCTGGGCTGACCCAGTCGATCATGCTGTCGCTGTCGATGGTGGTGTTCGCCGCCCTGATCGGCGCCGGCGGCCTCGGTACGGAAATCAACCGGGCGCTCGGTTCGCGCAGGATCGACCTCGGGCTTGAGGCAGGGCTCGCCATCGTCGTGCTCGCCATCGTGCTCGACCGGATGACGCGCATCGGCGTGGGAGGCAAGAAATGACCGTCGCCGTCGATTTCAGGAATGTCGACATCGTCTTCGGCGCCGACCAGGCAGGCTCGCTGGCGCTGATCGACAGTGGTGCCACCCGAGCCGAGATCCTCGAAAAAACCGGCAACGTACTGGGCTGCGCCGGCGCCAGCCTCACCGTGAACGAGGGCGAGATCTCGGTGCTGATGGGGCTTTCCGGCTCCGGCAAATCGACGCTGCTCAGAGCCGTCAACCGGCTGAACGTCGTCTCGCGCGGCCAGGTGCTGGTCAAGGATGGCGACGGCACGGTCGACGTCGTCACCTGCGACGAGGCGACGCTTCGGCGGCTGCGGCAGAAACAGGTGGCGATGGTGTTCCAGCAGTTCGGCCTGCTGCCGTGGCGCACGGTGGAGGAGAATGTCGGCCTTGGCCTCGAGCTCGCCGGCGTACCCGAAGCCGAGCGCAAGGAGCGGGTGAACAGGCAACTGAAGCTGGTTCATCTCGACCAGTGGTCGAAGAAATATGCGCATGAGCTTTCCGGCGGCATGCAGCAGCGCGTCGGCCTGGCGCGCGCCTTTGCCACCGAGGCGCCGATCCTGCTGATGGACGAGCCGTTCTCGGCGCTCGATCCGCTGATCCGGACCAAGCTGCAGGACGAGCTGCTGCAGCTCCAGGCCGAGCTGAAGAAGACCATCATCTTCGTCAGCCACGACCTCGAGGAGGCGCTGAAGATCGGCACCCATATCACCATCATGGAAGGCGGGCGCATCGTGCAAACAGGCGCGCCGGAAGACATCGTGCTGCGGCCCGCCAACGACTATGTCCGCGACTTCATCGCCAATGTGAACCCGCTCTCGGTGCTGACCGCGTGGAACGTCATGCGCGACCGCCGCGACCTCGAACATGGCGAGAACGGCTGGGTGTGGCTCGACCGGCGCAGGACGACGCGTTTCAAGATCGACGAGCATGGGCTGGTGGCGGCGGCCGAGCGCGACGGCAAGCCGGCGGTCTGGGTGTCCTGCGCCGATGTCGAAGCCCAGCCGGAGGAGACGGCTCAGGTATTCTGGGCCAATCCCGGCACCTCGCTGAAGACCGTGATGCTGGCCATGCATCGCTCGCAGACCGCACCCGTCGCGCTATTCGACGAGCAGTCGCGCTTCGTCGGCGCCATCGGCGTCAGGGATGTGTTGAGCGCGGTGTTGCGAAGATAGTTTTTCTCCTTGGGGAGAGAACCAAGACCAAACGCCGAGTTCTGTCGCGCCCCCTCTGTCCTGTCGGACATCTCTCCCACTTGGGGGGAGATCGGCGGCTTCGCGGACGGCTCTCACATTCCAACGTTTGTAATTGGCGAAATCGGCGATGACGACCAATCTCCCCACCTGTGGAGGAGGTGTCCAGCAGAACAGAGGGGGGCGCGAAGGAACGCCGGCTTAGCCCGATACGCAAGCTAAACCGCCGGCGGCAGGCGCAGCTCCGTCATCAGGCCGCCATCGGGATGGTTGGACAGGCTGACTTCGCCGCCGGCGCTACGGGCGATGTTGCGGGCGATGGTCAAGCCGAGGCCGAGGCCGCCGGTCTGACGGCTGCGCGACTGTTCCAGGCGCACGAACGAGCCGAACACGGCGTCGAGCTCGGCTTGCGGGATGCCCGGACCCTCGTCATGGATCGCCAGCGTGATTGTCTTGCCTGATTGACGCAGGCTGAGATGCGCCCTCTTGCCATAGGTCACCGCGTTCTGGACGAGGTTGGTGACACAGCGCCGTAGCGCGACCGGCTGCGCGACGCAGATCAGGCCGCGCGAGCGCGCGTCCTCATTGTCGAAGGAGACCTCGTCGAAGCCGTCGGCGATCGATTCTACCAGCGACCAGAAATCGATCCTCTCGCTCTTCTCCTCGGTCACCTCGAAAGTGGCGAAGTCGATGACCGAGCTGGCAATGCCTTCGATGTCGGCGAGGTCGTGCGCCAGTGCGGCGCGCACGGACGAATTCCTCAGCAGTTCGAGGCGCAGCCGCATCCTGGTCAACGGCGTGCGCAGGTCGTGCGCCAGTGCGGCGGCAAGATGCTCGCGGTCCTCGACGTAGGCGCGCAGTCTTGCCTGCATGGCATTGACCGCCTTTGCCGCGGTACGCACCTCGCGGCTGCCGCTCTCGGCGATCGGCGGGCTCTTCAGGTCCTCGCCGATCCGCTTCACCGCGGTCTCCATCATCCGGTAGGGCGCCGTCAGCCGGCGCAGCGACCAGATCGAGGAAGCCACCACCAGCCCGGCGATCAAGGCATAGAGTGGCAGGCTATCGAAGCTCAGTATCGGCCCGGCCGGCGTGTTCGGCTCGGTGAAGTTCAGCCATTGGCCGTCGGCAAAGCGAAGCGAAGCGGTCAGCTTGTCGCTCTGGGCGAAATCGGCCGCCAGCACCAGCAGGTCGCGCTCGACCTGGCCAATATCGGGACCGGCGACCGTCCCGCCGGGAGCGTCGGCTTCGTGCGTTGCCGGGTCGCGGCGGACCCGCGCGTCGGTGATGCCGAACTTCGATAGCCGGCCGACCAATATGTCCTCCAATTCGGCCAGCTCGTCGTCGCCGGCTATCGAGGAAGTAACGGCGGGCGTGTTGGAAACGGTGAGCGCATAAGTGGCGTTGAACAGGCCGGACGCCGTCGCCTTGCGCTGTTCGGGGGTGGCGTCATGCATCAGCTGTACCAGCGAGAAGGCGCGGTCGTTCAGCCGGTAGAGATCGACGACGTCATTGGCGGCGGCACGGTCGCGCGAAACGATGTAGAGGGTCGCGATCTGGCTGATCAGCAGGCCGGCTATGACGATGAGCAGCACCCAGACCGGCAGTGTTTGCGGCAGAATACGTCTCATTCGGCGGTCGTCTCAGGCAGGAACTGGTAGCCGCCGCTGCGCACAGTCAAGATCAGCTTCGGCGTTTTCGGGTCATCCTCCATCTTGCGCCGCAGCCGGCTGACCAGAATGTCCACGCTGCGGTCGAAACTGTAGCCGCTGTCGCCGCCGGACAGCTCGATCAGCTGCTCGCGGCTCAGTACGCGTTGCGCGCTCTTGACGAAGGTCTGCAGTAGATTGAATTCGGCCATCGTCAGCTCGATCCTGACGTCGCCGGGCGCCATCAGCCGGCGGCGCGAACAGTCCATCGTCCAGCCGGCGAAATGGTATATCTGCCGCGAGGCCGCGCGTCGCGGTTCGGCGGCGCCATTGCGTCTCAAGACGGCACGAATGCGTGCGAGCAGCTCGCGCGGATCGAAGGGTTTCGGCACGTAGTCGTCGGCACCCATCTCCAGCCCAACCACGCGGTCGGTAGTTTCGGTAACCGCGGTCAGCATGATGATCGGCGTCGAATAATTGGCGCGCAACTCGCGGCAGAGCTCCAGCCCGCTCTTGCCGGGCAGCATGACGTCCAGGACGATCAGGTCGACCTGGGCGCGGCGCAGGATGGTCTCCATCTCGGTGCCGTCGGCGGCGACCGATGTATGCAGCCCTCGCTTCTGGAAAAATTCCTGAAGCAGGTCGCGAATGCCCTTGTCGTCGTCGACGATCAGTATGTGGGGGTCGGATTTCACAGGGAACCTGTCATTTGTGGATCGCCCAAGCGCTGCTTCGGCTGTCAGCCAGACGATAGAATTCAGGCCATAAGTTGGCCAGTGGAGATCGGCGGCCCGATCCGGGCTGCCCAGAAACAATCCAGAAACAAAATTCTACAATCCGGAAAAACTGCCGAAAAAAATCAAAGGCATAAGTGGTGCCGTGGCGGTCAGGTCATCGGCTGCGACACGCGTTACGGGATTACGGACAGACCAATGCAAAGGTTCTCGATCAGTCTGATGGGTGCGTTGCTTTCCATTTCGCTCGTCACGGTCGCGGTCGAATATGCCGATGCAAAACTGGCCGATGCGAAGGTGGCCAATGCAAAGGCGGCCGATGCAAAGGTGGCGACCACCCGCAGCGAGCGTTGCATCGATCTGAACCGCCAGTTTGACGAAGCCCTCGAAACCCATGCCGCGGCAACGCAGGTCACCGCGGCGAAAGCACTTCAAAGAAAGGGAAACCGGTTCTGCGCCAACAAGAAACAGGCACAGGGAATCCGGATGCTCGCGAACGCTTTGAAGCTGCTTGGAGTGACACCGATCGATCCCGTTCAGTGACACTCAATCCGATCTGCACAAAAAGGAAGTGAAGCCATGAAAAAGTCCCTCCTCTCCGCCCTCGGTCTCGCCATCGCGCTGGCCGTCTCGATGCCGGTTCTCGGCGCCAGCAGCGCCAATGCCGCGACCACCACCCCGGCTGCGACGACAACGACGACCGCTGCGCCGGCCAAGGCCGTGAAGAAGGTCGCTGCCAAGAAGACCGTCAAGAAGCACAAGAAGCACGCGGTCAAGGCAGCCCCGAAGGCCTGATCAAGCGACATCTTTCTACCCTATGAGAAGACCGCTCCAGTTGCGATTTGCCTGGAGCGGTCGTCTTTTTTGTTGCGTGCATACAATAGGGCCAGGCCCGGCCCACACCCCCGGTTGAACGCCAGACGGCAGTTCCCACATAGGCACGGACTTTGAACTGCGCCTGCCGGGAAGCCGATCGCGCGCGGTTGAATGGACGACCGCTTTTGCCCATGTCAAAATGACCGCAAAGCTGTCGTACGCAATTGCCGGTCCAATGCCTGAAATCACGACAAAACCCCGTACCAGCACGAAGCCGAAGGTCGAACGGCCGAAGCTCTACAAGGTCATCCTGGTCAATGACGATTTCACGCCGCGCGAGTTCGTCGTGACGGTGCTGAAGTCCGAGTTCAAGCTCAGCGAAGACCAGGCGCATAGGATAATGATCACCGCGCACCGGCGCGGCGTCTGCGTTGTCGCCGTCTTCACCAGGGATGTCGCCGAGACCAAGGCGGCGCGGGCAACCGATGCCGGCAAGGCCAAGGGCTACCCGCTGATGTTCACGACGGAGCCGGAGGAGTAGGGCGGTTCGCTTTCTTCCTTCTCCTCTTGTGGGAGAAGGTGGCCGAGCGAAGCTCGGTCGGATGAGGGGTGTTCCAGCTTGGCAAGGACGGCACTCCGTCCAGCACCCCTCAACCGTCTTGGCGCTGCGCGCCAATCAACCTTCTCCCACAAGGGGAGAAGGATAAACCGCGTTACCGCCCTTCGCGGTACCACATCGAGCCCATCGCCAGAAGCAGCAGGCCGAGGCCGAGGAAGCCGCCGAACAGCGGCACGCGCGAGACGGCCTTGAGTACGCTGTCGTCGGTGGTGCGCAGGCCGATCCAGTCATCGCCGGAGGCAGCGCCCGAGGAACGGACCGGGACTACGGATGGCAGCGTGACGGTGCTGGTGAGAGTGCCAAGTGCTGAGGCCGGCGCCAGCCGGCGAACGCTGCCGCCGGTTGCCTCAGCCGGTGGTTTCAGCCGGTTCTCGGTGGAGACGACGTCGGTGAATTCCGGGGCGTTGACCGGCCCGACATGGGCCAATGCCGTCAGGTCGCCATTGCCGACCTGATAGAGACCGATTTCGTTGGTCTCGACGCTGCCGAGGAAGACGCCTGGTTCGGATTTCTCGAGCCTGACGATCAGTGCCTTGCCGGACGGCGTGATGACTTGCGCCGGGCCGGGGTCGTCGCTCATCGTCTGGCGGCGGATTTCAAGCACCATGCCGCGGCCGTCGGCGGTCAGCCGCTCTTCCTCGAGTTCGGGCTCCTTCATCAGCCAGTGGGCGATGCGCCGGTAGAGCTGGACATGGGGGCCGCCGCCCTCGAAGCCGCGCGCCCACAGCCAGCCTTGGTCGGACAGAAGCATGCCGACGCGGCCTTCGCCCTTGCGATCGAGCAGCAGCAGCGGCCGGTTGTCGGCGCCCTTCATCACCACCTCGCCCTCGGGGTTCTCGACGCCGATGGTGCGGAACCAGCGGCTCCAGTGCGGCGGCTCGGTCGCGGAGCCGTCGAGCCCGCGCGTTACCGGATGACGCTGGCCGGTATCGGTGAGGCGCGGATAGAAGGCCTTGTCGATGACCTCGCCGGTCGGCATTGCCGGCAGCGCCGACATCAGCGGCGTGCGAGCGATCGAGCTTTCGCCGGCATATTCGGGGCCTGCCGCGATCAGCAGCGCGCCGCCCTTTTCGACATATTCGGAGATATAGTCGTAATAGAGGATCGGCAGTACGTCGCGGTGCTGATAGCGGTCGAAGATGATCAGGTCGAAATCCTTGATCTTCTCGACGAACAGCTCGCGCGTCGGGAAGGCGATCAGCGACAATTCGTTTATCGGCGTGCCGTCCTGCTTTTCCGGCGGGCGCAGGATGGTGAAGTGCACGAGGTCCACCGAAGCGTCGGATTTCAGCAAATTGCGCCAGGTGCGCTCGCCCGCATGCGGTTCGCCGGAAACGAGCAATACGCGCAGATTTTCGCGAATGCCGTCGATCAGCGCGATGGCGCGGTTGTTGGTGTCGGTGAGTTCGCCCGGCTCGTGGTTGATGGCGAGTTCGACAATGTTGCGCCCGGCACTGGGAATGGTCACCTGCAGCGGCATCGCCTGGCCGATGTTGGCGTGCTCGACCGATACCTGCTCGCCATTGACCGATACGCGGACATCGACCAGGCCGGTTTCGTTGTTGGTGGCGATGACGCGATAGGTCATGTCGAGCGGCTTGCCGACGAGGCCGAAGCGCGGCGCATTCTCGAAGCGAATGCGACGGTCCTTTTCATGCTCGTTGCCGGTAATCAGCGCGTGCAGCGGGGCATTGAAATCGGGTGCGCCGGACGGCGCGTCATGCACCTCGCCATCGGTGATCATGATGGCGCCGCCGATGCGCGATGGCGGCACGTCGCGGAAAGCATTTTCGAGCGAGGAAAACAACCGCGTCTCGGTGCGCTCGTCAGCGGCTTCGGACTTGCCGGCTTCGACGACACGGACGTCGAACTGCTTGAAGCGGCCGAGACGCTGCTGAAGCCCGGCCAACGCCGCGTCAGTCTGCTTGGTGCGGTCGCCGATATCCTGGCTCTGACTGCGATCGACGACGACGGCGACAATGCTTTTCAGCGGCTCACGTTCTTCGTCGAGGAACACCGGATTGAGCAGCGCCGCCGCCAGGGCAATCAGGGCTGCCAGGCGGAAGACCGCGCCGCGCTGGCGAAACCAAAGGCCGACCAGCGCCAGCAGCAGCAGCGGCACCAGAACCACTGCGAGCAGTGGCCAGGTGATGAGCGGTTCGAAGGAGAGCGACCAGTTCATAGTCTACTGCCCCAGCCGTTCGAGCAGCACCGGGACGTGCACCTGATCGGATTTGTAGTTGCCGGTCAGCATGTACATCATGATGTTGACGCCGGCACGCAGCGCATAGATGCGCTGCATCGGATCCGAAGGCACCGTCGGCAATAGCGGGTCGCCATTCTCGTCGACGGCCCAAGCGCCGGCGAAATCATTGGCGGTGATCATGATTGGCGAAACGCCGTCGCCGGTGCGCACCGGGCGGTTCTCGGTGTTGCTGGCTTCGAGCGATGCCTCGACCCAAAGCGGGCTGCCGGCAAAACGGCCGGGAAACTCCGGAAGAATGTAGAAGGATTTGGTCAGCACGTGGTCCGACGGCACCGGTTCAAGCGGTGGCACGTTGAGGTTGCCGAGGATGTCGCGCAGCCGCTCCGTCGCCGGGCTGGTCGAATCCGCACCAATGCCATTGGCGAACTGGTCGCGGGTGTCGAACAAGACCGTTCCGCCCTGCTGCATGTAGGCGTCGATGCGGGCGATGGCGGCCTCGCTGGGCATCGGGGCAGAGGGATCGATCGGCCAGTAGATCAGCGGGTAGAAGGAAAGTTCGTCCTTCGAGATGTCGACGCCGGCCGGTGCTCCGGGTTCGAGCGCGGTTTTTTCGATAAGAAAGCGGGTCAGGCCTTCGAGCCCGGCGCGGCTGATCGAATCGACACCCGGCTCGCCGGTCAGCACATAGGCGATCCGGGTCTTTGAAATGTCCCCGATCGCCTCCGTATCTCCCGGTTTGGCGTCGTCGGCACGCGCGACGTCCGCGTGGCCAATCAACGCGCCGAGCGCAATCAGCAGGACGGCCGCCGTCGCCGCAGCGCCGGCACGGCGCGGCCGGCGCGACAACAGGCCGCCCATCCAGAATACGGCAAGCGTGTCGAGCACCATCAGCACCAGGGCGGCCGTGACAAGCGGACCTTTGAGGTTGCGCTGCTGGTCGACGGCATACTGGATGGTGGTGACCGGCACCGTGATTTCAGGCCGGGCCAGCGGCGTGAATGCGCTGTCGCCACCGAGCAGATTGTGAGCGAACACTCCTGTCTCCGAGCCGTAGAGGCCGGGCGGGTTTTCCAGCGTCACCGGCAGCGGGCCGGCGCCGGGCACCAGCGGCCTGGCATCCGGCGTCGGCGGCCCCAGCGTGCCGTCGGCGGCGATCATACGATAGGGTGCCAGCGACGTGGCGGCGGCCTCGGCATTGGCGACAGCCGCGCCCTGGTTGCGCGACAATTGCACGATGCGCCGCAGCATCTCGACGAAGCTGCCGGAGATCGGCAGGTTGGACCACGTCGCCTCGGGGGTGACGTGGAACAGTACGAGGGTGCCCTTGTCCTTCTTCATCCCGGTCACCAGCGGCGTACCGTCGGCAAGCGTGGCCCAGGTGCGCTCGACAATGTCGGGCGTTGGCTCGGCCAGCACCTGCCTGGTAACGGTGACCTCGGTCGGCGGCGCGAGGTCGGCGAACGGACCGGTTTTCGGGAATTCGGTGACCGGCTGCGGCGCCGTCCATGACAGCGCGCCGCCAAGCGATCGCTCGCCGGTGCGCAGCCGGACCGGCAGCAGATCGTCGTCATTGCCGGCAGCGGCCAGCCGCGAACCGGCAAAACGCACCAGCGTGCCGCCCTTGTCGACCCAGTCGACCAGCTTCTGCCGCGCCTGTTCCGGAATGGTGCCGACATCAGCCATGACGATCATCGCCGGTTTCTGGTCGAGCAGTTGCGGGATGGCGTCGGCGAGATCGACGCTCGACGGCTCGACGAGATCGGCGAAGGGCTGCAGGGCGCGGCGAATGTAGTAGAGCGGCGACAGCAGCGGTTGCGCCTGATCAGCCTCGGACTGCGACAGCAGCCCGACGCGGCGGCGTTTTGAGCTCTCATCGAGCACGCGGACGGCACCGGCCTGGCGCTCGCCATCGAGCGCGATGTAGGCGAAGTCGTTGCGCAGTTCGAACGGCACCGCCATCGTGCCGGTTGCGGTGGTTCCGCCCGGGGCAAAGGTCAGCGTTGCGTCGGCAATGCGGCGGCCCTTGTCGTCGAACGCGCCGGCCGTCACCTGTGCAGGTGCCGGATCGCCCGGTGCGCGGATGGCGGTCAGGGCGAAGCCGTCGACCTGGTTGTCGGCGCCGGTCAGGCCGGTCAGCGACAGCCGGTCGGAGACGGCCCAGACGACACGTGCCGCGTTCTTTGACAACAACGTGTTGAAGGCGGCTTCGTCGCCTTGCGCCGCCAAGCCATCGGCGAGCACTGCGACGCTTGCGCCCGGCAGCGACTCCAGGGCTGACGCGACGCGGGCGTAGACGGCGGGGCGGTCGGTCGGGATCGGCCGCGGCTTTGCCGCGCGCAGCCGGTCGAGCGCGGCAGCGGCATCGAAGGGACCGATCTCGGCATTCGGCTTCTCGGCGGTGAAAGCGATGAGCACCGGCACGCCGTTCGAATTGGCATCGGCGATCAGCCGCTCGGCGGTGGCGACCCGCTTGCCCCAGTCGGCGGCACTTGCCCAGTCATTGTCGATCACCAGCGCCAGGGCGGCGCCCTCGGCCGGCAGCTTTTCGCGCGGGTTGAAGACGGGTTCGGCAAGTGCTGCCACGACAAGCGCGGCCATCAGCAGCCTGAGCAGCGTCAGCCACCAAGGGCTCTGCTGCGGCGTTTCTTCGCGCCTCAGCACGCGGGCGAGAATCCTGAGCGGCGGAAACACCTCGGCTTGCGGCCTGGGCGGGGTCAGCCGCAGAAGCCACCAGATCACCGGCAGCGCCAGCAGGCCCCACAGCACCATCGGCGCCCCGAAGGAGAGCGGCAGCCAACTCATGCGCGGGCCCTCCCGGCAAAGCTGCCTTCGGCGGTCATCGCCATGTGGATGCGCACCAGCGCCTCGGAGGCAAGGCGATCGGTATGATTGACGGTAAAGCTCCAGCCAAGCCGTTTGCACCAGGCGGCCAGTTCCTGGCGGCGGGCGGCATAAAGCAGGCGATATTCCTCGCCCAGCATTTCGGCGCGGCCGGCGGTCAGCTTGTCGCCGGTCTCAGGATCGGTGAATTCGGTGCGCCCGGCATAGGGGAAGCTTTCCTCGGCCGGATCGGCGACCTCGACCAGATGGGCGCGCACGCCGTGGCGGGCGGGAACGTCCAGCCACGCAATAGTGTCCTCGACGGGGTCGAGGAAATCGCTGACGAGGACGATGTCGCAGAACCGGCGAATGCCGGATAGATCGGGCTTTGCCGGCAGGTCGCCGGCGTGCATCAGTTGCGCGGCGATGCGCTCGGCGCCATTGCGGGCGGTGAACGGGTCGGTCAGGCCCGGCCAGGCAATGCGCTCGCCGCTGCGCGACAAAAGCTCGGCCATGGCCAACGTCAGCACCAGGGCGCGCGATTCCTTGGAAACGCTGGCCCCGGTCGATTTGTAGAGCATGGAAGGCGAGGGATCGGACCAAAGCCACACCGTGTGGGCAGCCTCCCATTCACGGTCGCGGACATAGGTGTGGTCGTCGCGGGCGGAACGGCGCCAGTCAATGCGCGAGGAATCGCCTTCGACATAGGGCCGGAACTGCCAGAAATTCTCGCCGATACCGCGCTTGCGGCGGCCATGCCAGCCGGCAATTACCGTATTGACGATGCGGCGCGCCTCGACCAGCAGGTCCGGCACCAACGAAGCCCGCAACCGGCCTCTGGCGAGCGCATCGCGCGTCGCTGCCGGTGCCTGCGCTTCACCGATGCGCGCCATCAAATCCCTTTCGCGAGCTTCGCCACAACATCGCGAACCGTGGTGCCCTCGGCGCGGGCGGCGAAGGTCAGCGCCATGCGGTGCTGCAGCACCGGCTCGGCGAGCGCGCGGACGTCGTCGACCGACGGCGCCAGCCGGCCGTCATAGAGGGCGCGGGCGCGGGTGCACAGCGTCAGCGCCTGGCTGGCGCGCGGGCCTGGGCCCCAGGCGACGTGCTTGTCAGTATCGGCGTTGCCCTGGCCGGGGCGCGCTGAGCGCACCAGCTTGAGGATCGCCTCGACGACGCTTTCCGGCACCGGCATACGGCGGATGAGCGTCTGGATGTCCTTCAGCCGCGCCGGCTGCAGCACGTTTTCAGCCTTGGCATCCTCGATACCGGTGGTCTCCAGCAGGATGCGGCGCTCCGCCTCGATCTCGGGGTAGAGGATATCGACCTGCATCAGGAAGCGGTCGAGCTGCGCTTCCGGCAGCGGATAGGTGCCTTCCTGCTCCAGGGGGTTCTGCGTCGCCAGAACGTGGAACGGTGACGGCAGATCATGGCGCACGCCGGCAATGGTGACGTGGTATTCCTGCATCGACTGCAGCAGCGCCGACTGGGTGCGTGGCGAGGCGCGGTTGATCTCGTCGGCCATCAGCAGTTGCGCAAAGATCGGCCCGGAAATGAAGCGGAAGGAGCGCTTGCCGAATTCATCCTGCTCCATCACTTCGGAGCCGAGAATGTCGGATGGCATCAGGTCGGGCGTGAACTGGATGCGGCGCGAATCGAGGCCGAGCACGATGCCCAGCGTTTCGACCAGCTTGGTCTTGGCGAGGCCGGGCACGCCGACCAGCAGTGCATGGCCGCCGGCCAGCAATGCGACGAGCGTGCGCTCGACGACGCTTTCCTGGCCGAAAATGACCCGGCCGACGCCGTCACGGACCCTCGAAATGTCGGCCAGCGCTTTCTCGGCCTGCGCCACCATGTCCTTTTCGCTGATTGGGCTTTCCTTGATCATAACGCTCATGCAGCATCGATCCTTCTGTTGGAAACACCGCTTGGCACCTTGGTGCCGCAGAGAATGCCGCGATTCGGCTTCGCATGCGCCTGCAATGAACTTAAATCACAGACTTAGGCTGACAAGCGGAACAACAGTGACTATTTCGTGACCATGACGGAAGCCGCCGACCATCGTGAAGAGAGCCTGACGGCCGCGACCGAGGCGCGCGGGCTGGAAGCGCTGGTCTCGCGCGCGACGCGCGCCGGTAAGGGGCCGGCGCCGGTGGAACGCTGGAATCCGGCATTTTGCGGCGATCTCGACATGGAAATCAAGCAGGACGGCACCTGGTTCTATCTAGGAACGCCGATCGGCCGGATGCCGCTGGTGCAGCTTTTTTCCTCAGTGCTGCGCAAGGACGCGGACGGCAGGACTTACCTGGTGACGCCGGTGGAAAAGGTCGGCATCCGCGTCGCCGACGCGCCCTTCATTGCCGTCGAGATGGACGTGTCGGGCGTCGCCGACGGACAAATCATCACCTTTCGCACCAATGTCGGCGACGTGGTCGAGGCTGGGGCGGGACACCCGCTGCGCTTCGTCGATGAGGACGAGACAGGTGGCCTGAAGCCTTATGTGCTGGTGCGCGGGCGGCTGGAGGCGCTGGTGGCACGGCCGGTGATGTACGAGCTGGTCGAGCACGGCGAAGAGATCGACATCGGTGGCAAGAGGATGTTTGCCGTCCGTTCCAAAGGCGAGGTCTATCCAATCATGCCGGCTGAGAAACTGAAACGGCTGAGCGCATGATGGACCGCCTATGATGGATCAGGTGATGCCGTTGCCGTTTTCCGTTGCCGGGTTTCGCCAGCGCGTCGCGGCGCAGCCGCTGGCGCATGCCGGCGACGATTTTGGCGACCACCGCTTCAATCCGGGCCATCCCAGGCTGAAGCTGGCCAAGGCGCTGCGCGATGCCGCCGTGCTGATCCCGGTGGTCGATCATGGCCATGAAGCCACGGTCCTTTTGACCAGGCGGGCGGAAAAGCTGCGCAACCATTCGGGGCAGGTGGCTTTCCCCGGTGGTACCATCGATCAAACCGATGCGAGCCCGGAAGCGGCGGCGTTGCGCGAGACATTCGAGGAGATCGGTCTCGATAGGGATTACATCGAGATTGTCGGCCGTCTGCCGGACTACGTTTCCGGCAGCGGCTATCGCATCGCCCCGGTGCTCGGGATTGTGCGGCCCAGTTTCAGCCTGACGCTGAATTCCGACGAAGTCGATGCCGTCTTCGAGGTGCCGCTGGGCTTTCTGATGGACCCCGCCAATCACACCAGAGACAGTCGCATGTGGAACGACCTCGAATGGTTCTATTACGAGATGCCCTATGGCGGCCAGCGCATCTGGGGCGTCACCGCGGGCATCATCCGTACGCTTTATGAAAGGCTCTATTCGTGAGCGATCCAGTGTCGATCGCCGGCAAGGCCGGGTGGCTCGGCGAACGCCACCTGCAGCGCCTGCTCGCCGCGCTGACTGATGGCGGCGAGGAGGCGCGTGTCGCCGGCGGTGCGGTGCGCAACGCGCTCATCGGCCAGCCGGTCGCCGACATCGACATCGCCACCACCACGGTGCCCGAGGAAACCATCCGGCGCGCCGAGGCGGCAGGCTTCAAGACGGTACCGACCGGCATCGAGCATGGCACAGTCACCGCGGTCGGCCACGGCAAGGCCTATGAGGTCACCACGCTGCGTGCCGATATCGAAACCGACGGCCGGCGCGCCAAAGTGTCGTTCGGCCGCGACTGGAAAGCCGACGCTGAGCGGCGTGATTTCACCATCAATGCACTCTATGCCGAAGCCGATGGAACGGTCGTCGATCTGGTCGGCGGTATCGCCGATATCGAAGCGCGGAGGCTGCGATTCATCGGCGATCCGGAAGCGCGTATCCGCGAGGATTATCTGCGCATCCTGCGTTTCTTCCGTTTCTTCGCATGGTATGGCGACGGCAGGCCGGATGCCGAAGGGTTGAAGGCTTGTGCCCGGCTGAAGCAGGGGCTCGACCAGCTCTCGGTCGAGCGCGTCTGGTGGGAATTGAAGAAATTGCTGTCAGCGCCAGATCCGTCGCGGGCGCTGCTGTGGATGCGCCAGGCCGGCGTTCTGACCGCCGTTTTGCCGGAAAGCGAGAAATGGGGCATCGATGCCATCCACGGGCTGACCAAGACCGAGAAGGATCTGGCCTGGGCGCCGGACCCGCTGCTCAGGCTGGAAGCCATCGTGCCGCCGGACGCCGCGCGCATGAAAACGCTTGCCGAGAGATTGAGGCTTTCGGTGAGCGAAGCAAGCCGGCTGCGGAATTGGGCGATCACGGCTGCCGTCGATCCGAAAGCGACCGAAGGAGAGTTGGCGAAAAGGCTTTATTTTGGCGACCGCCAAGGCTTTGTCGATCGGTTGCGGCTGTTGCTCGCTTCCGCTCGAGCCCGCGCGGTCGAAGACAATGACGCACTGCTCGAAGCCGGCGGCTTCTCGCGCCTGCTTGCCTTCGCTGCAAAATGGCAAAACCCTGTTTTTCCGGTCAAGGGCGCCGATCTGACGACGCTTGGCGCATCACCGGGGCCGAAGCTTGGTGCAACGTTGAAGAATCTCGAAAAGGAATGGGTCGAGTCCGGTTTTGCGCTTGATCGCGGCGCGCTGCTCAAGCGCGCCGCGGAGGCACTCGAATCCTGACCGTCACGCTGCGTCGCGGACCTTTACCGTCACGCTGCGTCGCGGACCTTTTCGATGCGCGAGCGGATCGCCTCGATCATCGTCTCGCGGATCACCGTCTCGCCGTGCGTCTCGCGCAGATGCTCGACGGCACGGCGCATGACCTCAGCCTCCTCCTCGGCGCGTGTGTGCCACTCGCAGCCGGGTACGAGCGACCCGCAATGGAATTCCTTCATCGGCTTCTCCTCATCTCCTCCTTGGAGCGCCGCACAGCGCACTGACACGGAAGCTCCAGACCTTTGATTGCGCGATCCGGAAACCGCGTACGGAATCCGGGCTACACGCTGGCCAGCTAAGCATAACACGATCGAACCGTTTTGGTTGCCTTAGAGTGCCGTGCGTCCAAGCCGACACGCGGCCCTCTAGTGATCGGGTTGCGAAAAGGCGGAGCATCGCTGCTCCGCCCTCTTACGCCACCCAGGAGTAAGACCTCGTCTTGCTCCAGCGGGCAGGACATCACTTCACGATCTTGACTGCCTCGGCAATTTTATCCTTGCCGCTCATATCCCACGTGACGCGGACCTTTTCGCCGACCTTCAGGCCAGGATCCTTGAAGGTCTGGGGCAACGTAAAGGTGGCTCCGTTATCCAGAACTAGGCTCATCGCCGTTCCATCAAAGCTTTTGATCGTGCCGGTGGTGTGTTTGACCGCAGCGAATGCGGCAGTACCAGAGGCGAGGACGGCAGCGGCGGCTGCGGTCATAATAAGCTTGCGCATGGCATGCTCTCCTGGAAAATGCGGGCACCGCTTGGGAAAGGTGCCCCATTCAATCATGGGCCGTCCGGTCACGTCGGGTCGCGGCTCTCGGGAGTAAAGAACCGCCGGCGTTTCCCGGCCCGAGGCGACAAATAGCCCAATCTTTACAATGGTATATTAGACGAAAAAGATATTTTCTGGCGCGCCTTGCGCCACATTCGCCGTCAAATTCTGGGGATTTGGACCCGATTGCGGCTCACGTCGTGCTCACCGAGATTTTACGGCCATTTCGCTTCTGGCGGCAGGCTGGACAGGATCGAGGCGACATTGCCGCCGGTCTTCAGCCCGAAGATGGTGCCGCGATCGTGAAGCAAGTTGAATTCGACATAACGGCCGCGGCGGATGAGCTGCTCGTCACGGTCGCCATCGGTCCAGTTGTCATTGAAGTTGGCGCGCACCAGATGTTCGTAGACGACGAGAAAAGATCGCCCGACGTCCTGGACGAAGTTGAAATCGGCGTCCCAGCCGCCTTTGTCCGCATCCGAATGCAGCCAGTCGAAGAAGATACCGCCGGTACCGCGTGGCTCGTCGCGGTGCGGCAGGTAGAAGTACTCGTCGCACCAGGCTTTGAATTTCACGTAGTCGGCGATCGCCGCGTTCTTCTCGCAGGCAAATTGCATCGCTCTGTGGAAGGCGATCGTGTCGGGGTCGTCCTGGCTGCGGCGGCGGTCGAGCACCGGTGTCAGGTCGGCGCCGCCGCCGAACCACTGGCGCGAGGTGACGACCATGCGCGTGTTCATATGCACGGCCGGCACGTTGGGGTTCCACGGATGGGCGATCAGCGAAATGCCGCTTGCCCAGAAGGAGGGGTCCTCTTCGGCGCCCGGCATTTGCTTCCTGAATTCGGGCGAGAACTCGCCGTGGACGGTCGAGGTGTGGACGCCGACCTTCTCGAAGACGCGGCCGTGCATCATCGACATGATACCGCCGCCGCCCTTGCCGGCATCGCGTTGCCACGGCGTCTTTTCGAAGCGGCCGGGAGACCAGCTAGCCTGCGGCCCCTGCAGGTCCTGCTCGATCTGCTCGAAGCTGGCACAGATGCGCTCGCGCAACGTCTCGAACCACAGCCGTGCCTTCGTCTTCTTCTGTTCGATGTCGGCTGGCAGCCCCGCCGGTATCTCGGGTCGTTGCAAATCCTGTCTCCGGTTGCGGGCGCGCCCGACAAATGACTCGTCTTTTCCGGCCGCGATCCCTAATCTCTTGGGTGCAAGGGTCACGTGTGAATGGAGTTCTTTAGTGCGCACCCCGGCAAGACCGCCGCTGGATGGCCTGAAGAAGAGGCTCGACCGTTCGCGCGCCGAGAACGCGCGCATGCCGCGCGACGGCTTCCTGCGCGAGACGTTCGTGCTGCCGCGCTCCGATGCTCGTCTCAAGGCGAAGGAATGGTTCGAGCGCTTTCCCAAGCAGGCCTATTGGACCGAGATCGAAAGCTGGTTCGAGCGGCCGGGCGACGTCATCGAATTCACCATCAGGCGGCTGCCGGCGGCCGATTAACGCTCCGGTCTCGAGGCTGAACGTATCAGGGCTAGTTCATCTGCCCTGAACGATCTTGATAAACACGCTTCTGTCGCCCGTTCCGAGATGCGCTCTTTTCATCTCGGCATACGTCAGGCGCCCATTCGCGAAGGCCCGCACGGTTCTTCCGCACCAGACACGTGGCGCCGCGGCTGCGCTGACATTCATGATCTTGCCAGCTTCCTGCTTCGAACTGAGAGGCGATTGGTCCGAATGCCTGATGCATTCCGTAAGCACTTTCTTATACATGGCAGGACTGCCCTGAACCAAAGTCCTTGCCGTATTCCATTCACCTTCGCTCGGCATGCATCCAGCCAACACAATGGCGCCAAGCAACGCGGCGTAAGTCTTGTATGCAAATTTCAATTCTGCCCCCAAGGTTAGTTGCAGGGGCGTATCAAGCACGGGCACATGAACTTCACAAGACTGTATAGTGACTAACGGACAGGATAAGTTCGCTGAACCCGTCCAGACCGTCATGGCTTCAACGCACGACCAGCCTGCGGGCGCCCGCGCCGTCCCTTGCCAGCCTGTCGTTCTTATTCCGCAGCGGACATTTGTCGATCGACATGCAGCCGCAGCCGATGCAGTCGCTCAGCCCGTCGCGCAGCTTCTTGAGCTGACTAATTTTCTGGTCGAGGTCGTCGCGCCAAGCCGTCGAAAGCAAGTTCCAATCCTCGCGCGTCGGCGTGCGGCCCTCGGGCAGTGACGCAAGGGCCGTGCCGATCTCGGCCAGTGAGATACCGACCTCCTGCGCTACCTTGATGATCGCGACACGGCGCAGCACGTCGCGGCCGTAGCGCCGCTGGTTGCCTGACGTCCGGTGGCTGCGGATCAGCCCGCGGGCCTCATAGAAATGTAGCGCCGACACCGCCACACCGCTGCGCATGGCCACTTGGCCGACCGTCAATTCCGTTACCGGTGCCATCCCTCTTTTTCCGTTCCGATTTTTTTCGCTTGACCTCAAGTTAAGTTGAGCTTGTAGCGAAGAAACCCGGGATCTGCAAACCAAGGAGATGGTGATGTGCGCCTGGGCCAGGATGACGGGAGACGGAGTGCCGTTATCAGTTGCCGGATGGCTTCACCCGCCACCATGGCGACGGAAAGCGCGACGTTGATGCTGCGCGCAGCGTCTTGCATGGGAATGGTCAATTGGGCATCCGCCGCTTGATGGACAAGATCCGGAACGCCTGCGGATTCGCGGCCGAACAGAAGAATGTCGTCATCGCCGAAGGCGAAGCTGGTGTAAGGGGTCGTGGCTTTGGTCGACAGCAGCAACAGCCGCCGCTTGGCAAGCTTGCGCCAGTCCTCGAAGGCGTGCCAGTCGACATGCCGGGTGAGCGCCGCCATTTCGAGGTAGTCCATGCCGGCCCGTTTCAGCGCCCGGTCACCGAGCGGGAAGCCCGCCGGTTCGATGATGTCGACGCCGAGACCGAGGCAAGCGGCGAAGCGCAGGATTGTCCCGGTGTTGCCGGCGATATCAGGCTGGTAGAGCGCGATACGGAGACGGTCGTTCATTTCCGCGTCTTTCTAATAAGTGGCAGATCAGCCACAGAGCTCTCGCGGTTTTGGAAATTCCTGGACTGGCGGGTGGTCATTTTCTGCGAAGTCGGTTATACGGCCAGCATTGTCAACCCGAACCGATGGAGGGGTAATTCATGATGGCCATGCACATCCACCACCCCTCTCGTGGGCTTACCAGCCCGACGGCGGTTTCGGTACGACGATTCTCCTGACCTTTTAGACTTCAATCGCACCGATTCCCGCCGAAACCTTTTTCGGCCTTTGAAGGAATCCTGCGATGTTTTTCAAGCTGTGGAAGGGGCTGAACGCCCCACCTGAACACGCTTCGACCGATGCCACCCTTTGCCGCGCCGCGCGTGCCCGCGGCCTGGGTTGGTTCACCCTTCTACCTGCATCTTCAACTGGAGGACGGACCGATGTTCGATCCCTGTAGAATACCCGGCTCAAGAAGCCTGCACGAGCGGAAGACTGCGACCTGGGCGCTTTTGATCGGCGAGACCTACTCGTCGGCGGTTCACGCCGAGACCCGCCGGCGTCCGCATCGCGGTATGCTGCCGGACGTCGATTTCTCGCGCGCCGTTCCGGACTATTGCCGGCCGTCGCTGGTGCGCCGGATCATCAGGCTGATCCGGCCTGGTGCAAAAACCAGCGCGAAAATCCGGATCGTCAAAACGTCGTCAGCATCGTCAAACGAGACTGTCGGCGAAAGGCCCGCGACAACCTATATAGCGCGAAGCAGGACCGGCGAGGCGGACGATTCCGTATCGCCGGTCCTTGACGCCATGCGGTCTGGGCACCCCGTCCGTTCGCGTGCCGCGTGAGCGGAAACAGGTATTATGAGCATCTCTATGTTTAGCTGGTTTGAAAAAAGGCTCGATCCGTTCCCTGCCAAGGAGCCGGTCGAGCCGCCGCGGACACTGATCGCCTTCTGCGTGCATTATACGCGCGGCGCGTGGCCCTACATCGCACTCGATGCGGTACTGGTGACGGCCATCGCCCTTGCCGAGGTGTGGATGTTCGGCTTCATGGGCCGGATCGTCGACTGGCTCTCCGGACAGAATCGCGAGACGTTCCTGCAGACCGAAGGCTTGAAGCTGGCCGGCATGGCCTTCATCGTGGTTTTCGCGCTGCCGGCGACGGTCTGGTTCCATTCGCTGCTCAACCAGCAGACGCTGATGGGTAATTATCCGATGCGTATCCGCTGGCAGGTGCATCGTTACCTGCTCAAGCAGTCGATGAGCTTCTATCAGGACGAGTTTGCCGGGCGCATCGCGACCAAGCTGATGCAGACCGCGCTCGCGGTGCGCGAGTGCGTCATCAAGCTCATCGATGTGCTCAACTATATCGTCGTCTATTTTCTCGGCATGCTGTTCATTGTCGGCTCGGCAGACTGGCGGCTGGCTGCGCCGCTTGCCGTCTGGCTTGCCGGATATGTCCTGCTGTTGCGCTATTTCATCCCGCGGCTGGGCAAGGTCGGCGAGGAGCAGGCTAATGCGCGCTCAACCATGACCGGCCGTGTCGTCGACAGCTACTCCAACATCCAGACGGTCAAGCTGTTCTCGCATGCGCGGCGCGAGGCATCCTTCGCCAAGGACGGTATGGCTGGCTTTCTCGATACAGTCTACCGGTCGATGCGGTTGGTGACGCAGCTCTACGGCCTGCTCTACGTCCTGAATTCGCTGCTGTTGTTTTCGGTCACTGCAATCTCGCTATGGCTGTGGCTCGGCCAAGCCGTGACGATCGGCGCCGTCGCCCTGGTCATCGGCCTCGTGCTTCGGCTCTGGGGCATGTCGCAATGGATCATGTGGGAGATGTCCACGCTGTTCGAGAATATCGGCACGGTGCAGGACGGCATCGCCTCGATCTCGCTGCCGCGCCTCGTCGAAGACCGGCCTGGCGCCAAGGATATTGCCGTGACCAAGGGGGAGATCCGTTTTGAGGACATCCGCTTCCACTATGGCAAGCAGAAGGGCGTGATCGAAAGCCTGTCGCTGACGGTGAAGCCGGGCGAGAAGGTCGGCATCGTCGGCCGTTCGGGTGCCGGCAAGTCGACGCTGGTCAATCTTCTGTTGCGCTTCTATGACCTCGAAAGCGGCAAGGTCCTGATCGACGGCCAGGACATTGCGGCGGTGACGCAGGACTCGCTGCGCGCCCAGATCGGCATGGTCACGCAGGACACCTCGCTGCTGCATCGCTCGGTGCGCGAGAATATCCTCTATGGCCGGCCGGACGCCAGCGACCAGATGCTGATCGAGGCGGCGCGGCGCGCCGAGGCGCTGGATTTCATCGCCGGATTGTCGGATTCTAACGGTCGAAAGGGTTTCGACGCGCATGTCGGTGATCGCGGCGTCAAATTGTCCGGCGGCCAGCGGCAACGCATCGCCATAGCCCGTGTCATGCTGAAGGACGCACCAATCCTTATCCTCGACGAAGCGACCTCCGCCCTCGATTCCGAGGCCGAGGCGGCCATCCAGGAGAACCTCTACAGACTGATGCAAGGCAAGACCGTCATCGCCATTGCGCACCGGCTGTCGACGATCGCCGCCATGGACCGGCTCGTCGTCATGGACAAGGGCCGCGTCATCGAGGAAGGTTCGCATGAGGAACTGGTTGCCAGCGGCGGGCTCTACGCCCAGCTCTGGCAGCGCCAGTCGGGCGGCTTCCTGCTCGACGACGGCCCCTCCGCCAACGATGCAGCCGCCAACGATGCAATCGCCAAGGGTGAAGCCGCCGAATGATGACTGCCATCTACCGCTGGTTCGAGAACTGGGTCTATCCATTCCGCGAGCCTGCGGACCTTCGGCCACCTGCCGGCGTCAGGGGTTTCCTCTGGCATTATGTCGGGCAGGCGAAGATCGCCTTCTTCGCCATGCTGGTGATCGGCGGCATCGCGCCGCTGGTCGAAGCCGGACTGTTCTATTTCGTCGGGCGGCTGGTCGACATCCTCGACCAGCTTCCCGGTGAACGCAGCTGGCACGCTCTGTGGACTGCCGCCGGCCCGGAACTTGTCTTCATGATCGCGGTGGTGCTGGTCATCCGCACCATTGTCGTCGGCCTGTCGGCGCTGGTCGACGAGCAGACGATCACGCCGGGTTTCTATAATCTGGTGCGCTGGCAGGCGCATCGCCATGTCTCGCGCCAATCCTACGCCTTCTTCCAGAACGACTTTGCCGGGCGTATCGCGACCAAGGTCTGGCAGGCGGGACAGGCGACCGGCGATCTGATGGAAAGCTTCATCGAGGTGGTCTGGTTCATGGTCGTCTATACGGTGACGACGCTGGCGCTGGTCGCCGGGCTCGATCTCCGGCTGGCGGTGCTGGTGGTGATCTGGATTACCGCCTTCGGCTTTCTGGCCAGGCGCTATTTGCCGGCAATCCGCAAACATGCCGAAGCCACCGCCGAAGCCGGCTCGATGATCACCGGCCGCCTTGTCGATTCCTATTCGAACGTGCAGACGTTGAAACTGTTCTCGGCCGATGGCGACGACCGCTACATCAGGAACGGCTTCGACATCTATCTCGACGCGCTGCGCCCGTTCACCCGCAGGCTGACCGGCGTGCGCATGGCGCTGACGATGCTGTCGGGCATTATGATCACGGCGATCGCCTGCTTTGCCGTTTATCTCTGGGTCGAGGGTGCGATCACAGTCGGCGCCGTGGCTTTCACGCTGTCTTTGGTGCTGCGGCTGAACATGCTGCTCGGCCGGCTGATGATGCAGCTCAACGGCATCTTGCGGAACCTCGGCGTGCTGGAGAATTCCAAGGCGCTGATCTCACAGCCGCTCGGCCTGACCGATGCGCCGGACGCGAAAGAGCTTGTCGTCGGCGGCGGGCGTATCAACGTCAACAATGTCGAGTTCCACTACGGCAAGGGGTCCGGCGTGCTCAACGGCATCGACCTCGTCGTGCGGCCGGGCGAAAAGGTCGGCCTGGTCGGCCCGTCCGGCGCCGGCAAGACGACCTTGGTCAATCTGATCCTGCGCCTCTACGACCTCGAGAGCGGCAAGATCACCATTGACGGGCAGGACGTCTCCAGGGTCACGCAGAATTCGCTGCGCGCCAATATCGGCGTCGTCAGCCAGGATACGGCACTTTTCCACCGCTCGCTGCGCGACAACATCAAGCTCGGCATGCCGGAAGCGACCGACGCCGAGGTGGTCGCGGCAGCGAAGAAGGCCGAGGCGCACGAGTTCATCCTCGGTCTGCGCGACAATCGCGATCGTATCGGCTACGAGGCCTATGTCGGCGAGCGCGGCGTCAAGCTCTCCGGCGGCCAGCGCCAGCGCGTGGCGATCGCCCGCGTCTTCCTCAAGGATGCACCGATACTGGTGCTCGATGAGGCGACCTCGGCGCTCGATTCCGACATCGAGGCGGCGATCCAGGAAAATCTGGCAAGGCTGATGGAAGGCAAGACGGTCATCGCCATCGCGCATCGGCTGTCGACCATTGCGGCACTCGACCGGCTGGTGGTGCTCGACGAGGGCCGCATCGTCGAGCAAGGCACGCATGACGAGCTGGTCGGGCTCGACGGGCTCTATGCCAGGCTGTGGAAGCGGCAGTCCGGCGGTTTCCTGTTCAACGAGGAGAGCGCGCTGGCCGAGACCCGGCCGGCGGAGTAGTTTCTAAAGACCGGAGTAGACCATGATGGTGAGAATGCCATCGAATTTCGGACGGTCCGGCGCGCAGGAGAGCGCGTTGGACCTGCTTGGCCATGAAATCCTCGGCGAGAAGGCGGCCGCGCTCGGCCGCGCCGGCCGGCGCGTCGAGGAAACATTGACGAGGCTGCGCGAGAATTGCGACGATGTCGACCGCGCCCGGCTGCTCAGGGATGCAGCCGAAGCGGTGCACGGGTATTTCATCCAGCGCGAACTCTGCGGCCTGCGCAAGCACGACGCGGTGATCCGGGAATACAACAAGGCCGTGCTGGCAAGGCTCGGCGCCAGCGCATGATCCGAACCGGAACTGGTTTGGGAAGCGTTATTCCAGCCACTCGGTGATGAAGCTGCCGTTCTCGTGTATGTCGGTGGTTTCCAGCGGGCCTGGCCCGAGATTGGTGAATTTGTGCGGCGTGTTCGGCGGTACGACCAGGATCTGGCCGGCGGTGGCCTCGATCTGCCGGTCGCCGATGGTGAACAGGCCGGTGCCGGTCCGGATGATAAAAATCTCGCAATAGGGATGGCTGTGCAGCCTGGGGCCGCCGCCGATGTCAGGCAGGTAGTTGAAGATCAGGCAGCTGCGGGAGCCGTAAGCTCCGCCTTGCAGCTCGCCCTGCCAGTGGTCGGGCCAGCGGTCGGGCGCTTCGGCCCATTTGCCGCGGTCTATGACATGCGCCATAGGCCGAGGATAAACCGGGCGAGCGCCAGATGTCGAGGCGAACGCAGCCATTTGGTTTTGCTGCTGTTTTCCAATCGTTCCGCCGTGCGAATTACGCCCCCGCGACAATCTGCCCTTGTGCCTTCACCCGTCTGGACAAAAACAGGCTTCACGCATAAACCCAAGTCCCAAATGCCGGAGGAATTCGCTAGCCTGTTCGCCATGCGCTGTCGGGCCGGCGCGATTGAGCGGGGAACAAGGCTCGGCCGCCGGCACGGAAGAGGCGAAAGGATCAGGCACCCGTGAGCGCAACCGACACCCAGGATCCCAACCGTCGTGATTTTCTCTACGTCGCCACCGGCATGGCCGCAGTGGTCGGCGCGGGCGCCGTTGCCTGGCCATTCATCGACCAGATGCGACCGGATGCCTCGACGCTGGCGCTCGCCTCGGTCGAGGTCGACGTCTCCTCGCTGACGCCGGGAATGTCGCTCGTCGTGAAGTGGCGCGGCAAGCCGGTTGTCGTGCGCAACCGCACCGAAAAAGAGATGAGGGACGCCGAGGCGGTCAATCTCGCCGAACTCAAAGATCCAATTGCCCGCAACGCCAACCTGCCGGCCGACGCGCCGGCAACCGACGCCAACCGGACCACGCCGGGCAAGGAAGCCTGGATGGTGATGGTCCAGGTCTGCACCCATCTTGGCTGCATCCCGCTCGGCCAGGAAGGCGATTTCGGCGGCTGGTTCTGCCCATGCCACGGTTCGCAATACGATACGGCCGGCCGCATCCGGAAGGGACCGGCGCCCGAGAACATGGCGGTGCCGGTGTTTCAATTCGTTTCCGACACCAAGATCCGTATCGGCTGAGGCAAGGGATATTTCGATGAGCGAGGGACACTCGACCTATACGCCCAAGACCGGCATCGGACGCTGGTTCGATTCGCGCATGCCGCTGCCGCGGCTGGTCTATGACAGCTTCATCGCCTATCCGGTGCCGCGCAACCTGAACTATGCCTGGACCTTCGGCGGCATCCTTGCGCTCATGCTGGCGGCGCAGATCCTGACCGGTATCGTGCTGGCCATGCACTATGCGGCCGACAGCACTCTCGCCTTCGATTCGGTCGAGAAGATCATGCGCGACGTGAATTCGGGCTGGCTGCTGCGCTACCTGCATTCGAACGGCGCGTCGTTCTTCTTCGTCGCCGTCTACATCCATATCTTCCGCGGGCTCTACTACGGCTCCTACAAGGCACCGCGCGAGTTGCTGTGGATACTCGGCTGCATCATCTACCTCTTGATGATGGCGACCGGGTTCATGGGCTACGTGCTGCCCTGGGGCCAGATGAGCTTCTGGGGCGCTACTGTCATCACCGGCTTCTTCACCGCCATCCCGTTGGTCGGCGACTGGATCCAGCAGCTTTTGCTCGGCGGCTTCGCGGTCGACAATCCGACGCTGAACCGCTTCTTTGCGCTGCATTACCTGCTGCCGTTCATGATCGCCGGCGTTGTCGTGCTGCACATCTGGGCGCTTCACGTCGTCGGCCAGAACAATCCGACCGGCATAGAGGTCAAATCGAAGACCGACACGCTCGCCTTCACGCCTTACGCGACCATAAAGGACGGGTTCGGCATGATCGTGTTCCTGTTCGTCTTCGCCTATTTCGTCTTTTATCTGCCGAACTATCTCGGTCATCCGGACAATTACACCGTTGCCAACCCCCTGAAGACGCCGGCCCACATTGTGCCGGAATGGTACTTCCTGCCGTTCTACGCGATCCTGCGCGCTATCACCTTCAATATCGGGCCCATCAACTCCAAGCTCGGCGGCGTGCTCTGCATGTTCGGCGCGATTGTCATGCTGTTCCTAGTGCCGTGGCTCGACACCTCGAAGGTGCGCTCGGCAGTCTACCGGCCCTGGTACAAGCTGTTCTTCTGGCTGTTCGTGGCCGACGCCATCCTGCTCGGCTGGCTGGGCTCGCAGCCGGCCGAGGGCAGCTATGTATTCATGGCGCAGATGGCGACGCTGTTCTACTTCGCCTTCTTCCTGGTAGCGCTGCCGGTGCTCGGGCTGATCGAAAAGCCGCGGCGGCTGCCGAACTCGATCACCGAGGCGGTGCTCGAGAAGAACAAGGGCGGCGGTGGACATCCTGCCGGCGCCACGACCGCGCCGGAAACCAAGGGCTGAGCATGATTCCGAAAAGTGGAAACCGGTACTCGGACAAGGTCATGCTCGAGACGGTGACGGCGCGTCAGAGAATCTCAAGGGGATTTGGCATGAAGAAGATTCTCTCCTCGCTGGCGCTGCTTGGCCTTTTGGCCGCGGGCATGGGTGCCGCAAGCACTGGAGCCAGCGCCCAGGAAGAGGCGCACAATGAGGCGGCGCCGACGCATTTCCCGATACACGAACCGGAGGAAATGGATTGGAGCTTCGCCGGGCCATTCGGCACCTACGACAAGGCCCAGCTGCAGCGCGGGCTGAAGGTCTACAAGGAAGTCTGCTCGGCCTGCCATTCGATGAATTTGGTGGCGTTCCGTACACTGGAGGGCCTTGGCTATTCGGATGCGCAGATCAAGACGCTGGCGGCCGAATATACGATCCATGACGGACCGAACGATGCCGGCGACATGTTCGATCGTCCCGGCAAGCCGTCCGACCATTTCCCGGCGCCGTTCCCCAATGTGGAGGCGGCGGCGGCGGCAAATGGCGGCGCAGCACCGCCCGACATGTCGCTGCTGGCAAAGGCGCGCGGGGTCGAACGCGGCTTCCCGCGCTTCGTCTTCGATATCTTTACCCAGTATGCCCAGGGCGGCCCCGACTACATCCACTCGCTGCTGACCGGCTACGATCAGCAGCCGCCGGCGGGCATGGTCATACCAGAAGGCACGTACTACAATCCGTACTTCCTGTCCGGCGTGTCGCTGAAGATGCCGAAGCCGCTCTCTGACGGCCAGGTAACCTATGATGACGGCGCGCCGCAGACGGTCGACCAGTATTCGCGTGACGTGTCCGCCTTCCTGATGTGGGCGGCCGAGCCACACCTCGAGGACCGCAAGAAGACCGGCTTTCGCGTACTGGTCTTCCTGCTGCTGTTCGGCGCACTGGTCTACCTGACCAAACGCAAGGTGTGGGCCGGCGTGGCGCACTGAGCCCTGCGATCTACGAGAATGCGAGGGCGTCGAAAGACGCCCTTCTCATTGCAGGCATGTCGATTCATCGCTGCCGGCGCAGAGTGGCCCCTTTGCCGGACAATTTTCCGTCAGGCGTCACATGGCGGTAGCCGGACTTAGCTGCACCGGGTTACGATTGGCCCATTCCCTTCACGTCTTCAGCCGAATCTGAAAGGCCCGGAGAGCCGCTTGATGAAATCCTCGCTCGAAGAGACGCTGCTTGCCGCGATCCGCACCATTCCGGATTATCCCAAGCCGGGCATCCTGTTTCGCGACATCACCACGCTGCTCGGCAATGCGCGGGCCTTCCGCCGCGCCATCGACGAACTGGTGCATCCCTATGCCGGCCTCAAGATCGACAAGATCGCCGGCATCGAGGCGCGCGGCTTCATCCTCGGCGGCGCCATCGCCCACCAGCTCTCGGCCGGCTTCGTGCCGATCCGCAAGAAGGGCAAGTTGCCTTCCGAGACGGTGCGCGTCGCCTACAGCCTGGAATACGGGCTGGACGAGATGGAGATGCACAAAGACGGTGTTTCTCCAGGCGAGAAGGTAATCCTCGTCGACGATTTGATCGCCACCGGCGGCACGGCCGAGGCGGCCGTCAAGCTATTGCGGCAGATCGGCGCCGACATCCTCGCCGCCTGCTTCGTCATCGACCTGCCGGACCTTGGCGGCCGCGAGAGGTTAGAGGCGCTCGGCGTACCGGTGAGGACGCTGATCGGGTTTGAGGGGCATTGAGCGTTTCTTCCTTCTCCCCTTCTTGTGGAGTAGGGAAGAACTCCGGTCACTCCACCTTCACCAGCACGGCACTTTCGAATTCGATGACCTTGTCGCCGGTCGAATCGAAGGCCTCCGAGCGGAGCGTCAGCAGCCGCCAGCCCGGTCGCGAGGCGATGGGGCGATGGGCCAGCGCGGTGCGGGTGAAAGTCACGGTTTCCCCGGCATAGACAGGTTTGGGCCATTTGAGGTTCTTGAAGCCGGGCGAGGGACCGAATTCCGGCACCGGCCCGGGACCGGGCCAGCGAGCGACCTCTGCCTCTATGCCAGCCTGGAGGTTCAATTTCATCCAGGTGGCGGCGGTGTGCCAGCCCGAGGCGCAGAGCCCGCCGAATATGCTGTTCCTCGCCGCCTCTTCGTCGATATGGAATATCTGCGGGTCGTATTTGCGGGCGAACGCCTTGATCGCCTCCGGTTCGAATCGATGTGAACCGAGCGCGACGGTGATGCCGATGCAGAAGAATTCGTCGAGGCTCACGCACTGCCCTCGCGGGTGAGGAACATGACGGTGTTTTCGAGCTCGAAAACACCTTCGCCGCGCTGGTTGAACAACTCGCTGCGCATGGTCACCAGGCCAAGGCGGGGTTTCGATCTGGACACTCGCTTGGCAAGGACGGTGGTGCTGCCGGTCAACAGGTCGCCGGCCAGGACCGGCCGTTTCCATTTGACCTGGTCGACGCCCGGCGCGCCCTGGGAGGTCGAGTCGAGCAGGAAGGCATCGCACAGCATGCGCATGAACATGGCGCAGGTGTGCCAGCCTGAAGCCGCCAGCCCGCCGAGGATGCTGGCCTTGCCCGCGGCCTCGTCGAGATGCATCGGCTGGGCATCGAACTCGTTGGCGAATTCTATGATTTCGGCGGCGCTTACCAACTTGGTGCCGAGGTCGAGCGAAGCGCCCTCGACAAAATCCTCATAAGCCCAGGTCTTTGCGGTCATGGTCTGGAAATCCTGTTCAGGATTGTACGATCGCTACGGGTCCGGGTCCCGGATGCAGGCAGGGCGGCATTTGGTCAAGCAATTTCTATTGCGCCAGCCCGCTGCGCCCAAGCCGCAGCGCGGTATTGACGACCCTATAGCCAGCCGCGGCGGCGGAAATACCAGAAGGGCAGGATCGCCGAAAGCACCATCATGCCGATGGCGAAGGGATAGCCAAAGTGCCATTTGAGCTCAGGGATGATGTCGAAATTCATGCCGTAGATCGAAGCGACAAGCGTCGGCGGCAGGAAGATGACAGCGGCGACGGAGAAGATCTTGATGATGGCGTTCTGCTCGATCGAGATCATGCCGAGCGTCGCGTCGAGCAGGAAGCTGATCTTCTGCGACAGGAACGTGGCGTGGTCGGCGAGCGACAGCACGTCGCGCGACAAGGTCTTGATGCGAGCGCGGGTATCCTTGCTCATCCGGCTTTGCGTGGAGGCATGGGCGAGAAAGCCGGCAAGGCGCTGCAGCGAGATTAGGCTGTCGCGGATCGAGGAGGCGAGGTCCTCCTTGCGGCCAATGCCTTTCAACAGCTCCTGGAAGTCGCGGTTGCGCTTGGAAACCTTGGTCGAGCGTGCCTCGAAGATGTCGCGCGAGATCGCCTCGACGTCGCGGCCGGCGCGCTCCAGAATGTCGGCGAGGCGGTCGACGATCGCCTCCAGCAGTCCGATCAGGATGGTGTCGCCGCTGGTGCAGCCGGTCGCCACCTTCTCGGCGCGCAGCGGAAAGGTCTTGAACGCCTTCGGCTCGTGGTAACGCACGGTGATCAGCCTGCTTCCGGCGAGCACGAAGGTGACCGGCGACATCAAGGGATCGTTCACCTCGGTCTGCGCAGGCAGAATGGCGGTCATGAAGTAGGCGCCGTCCTCGACGTAGAGACGGCTCGAGATCTCGATCTCCTCCATCTCTTCCCGCGTCGGAACGGCGATGCCGAGCCAGGTCTCGATTGTCGTCTCTTCTTCCTTTGTCGGGTTGAAGAGGTCGACCCAGACGACAGTGTCGCTGTTTTGCACGAGATCGTCGACCAGGCGCAGGCGATCATTGTCGACGACGAAGGCCTTGATCATCGCCGGGGTCTCCCTTGCTGTTGCCAAAGAGCGTTCGTTTGGAGGGGGCGCGTCAGTCATATCGCACGGACACGGGCAGGCGAGGCGCGAGGCCGGTGCAGAGGCCCCTTAGACCCCGCACGATGGCCCGTCAAGCAGCGCAAGAGCCACTGCGACGCCCTGCTTTGAAGTTTGTCATCGAGCGACGGCAATGGTGACCATTGGGCTCCCTCGCCGGCTCAGGTGTTGAACTTGAACAGCATGATGTCGCCGTCCTGGACGACATACTCCTTGCCTTCGTCGCGCGCCTTGCCGGCCTCCTTGGCCGCGACTTCGCCGCCCAGCCTGACGAAGTCCTCATAGGCGATGGTCTGGGCGCGGATGAAGCCGCGCTCGAAATCGGTGTGGATGACGCCTGCCGCCTGCGGCGCCTTGGCGCCCTTGTGCACGGTCCAGGCGCGTGTCTCCTTGGGGCCAACGGTAAAGTAGGTGATGAGCTGGAGCAGCTCGTAGCCGGCGCGGATGACCTTGTTCAGGCCGGGTTCGTCCAGACCGAGCGTTGCCAGGAATTCCATTTCCTCTTCGTCCGAGAGCTGGGCGACCTCGGCCTCGATCGCCGCGGAAATCACAACGGCGCGGGCACCTTGCGCGGCGGCCATCTTCTCGACCGCCCTGGTATGCGCGTTGCCGGTGGCGGCATCGGCTTCCGCGACGTTGCAGACGTAAAGCACCGGGTGTGAGGTCAAGAGATTCAGCCCCTGCAGGATGCGTAGATCCTCAGCCGAGATGCCGTTGAGCAGGATGCGGGCGGGCTTGCCGGCCTGCAGCAGTTCAAGCGCCGCTTCCATCATCGGAAGTGCGGTCGCTGCTTCCTTGTCCTTGCCGGCGGCACGCTTGCGGATCTGCACGATGCGGCGCTCAAGGCTGTCGAGGTCGGCAAGCATCAATTCGGTTTCGACGGTCTCGGCATCAGCGACAGGATCGATGCGGCCCTCGACATGGGTGACGTCGTCATCCTCGAAGCAGCGCAGCACATGGACGATGGCGTCGACCTCACGGATGTTGGCGAGGAATTGGTTGCCAAGCCCTTCGCCTTTGGAGGCGCCACGCACCAGGCCGGCAATGTCGACGAACGAGATGCGGGTCGGGATGATCTCCTTCGACTTGCCGATCGCGGCGATCTTCTGCAGGCGCGGGTCGGGCACCGCCACCTCGCCGGTATTCGGTTCGATGGTGCAGAACGGATAATTGGCGGCCTGCGCGGCCGCCGTCCTGGTCAACGCATTGAAGAGCGTCGACTTGCCGACATTGGGCAAGCCAACGATGCCGCATTTGAAACCCATTTTTGTCTGGTCCTATCGGGAAATCGAAATTTAATCAGGGCTATGGGCGAAAGCCCCGATGATCGTCAAGGCGCAATTCAATTCAGACGCTGCGCGATGTCATCGGTGCCTATCGCCAACGAACGAACGCCGGACCTGCTCAGTATTTGCAGAAGATGCCAGAACGCGTCGACCTCAGCGGTTCCGAAATCGATGGTCAGTTGCCCCTCGAGCAATTGCGCACTGTGAATGACGTTTCCGACGGTCTCCGATGTTTCACGCTCGCTATCGATATCGAACCAGCCGCGAAACCATTCGTCGAAGAGATCGCCGTCGAGCTCATTTATAGGGAATTTAAAATGAACCTCATCCCACCTGAAAGGTGAGATGAGGACATCCATTCCACCCATCCCGGCGTGAATATCCGGAGAGAATTTCACATAGGAATCGCTGTTGATGAATTGCGGATTTGGCTGTCCGTCATTACTGACGAAATCAACCGCGATGAAATTTCGATAGAAGGAATCGACGTTCGAAAACTTGATTTCGGTCGCATGCGATCCTTGGCTGTTGCGAGCAAGTTCGCCGGCAGCGGTGACGAAATAATCAACATACTTCTGTCTGATGAGACGGACCAATTCCTGAATGTCATCCAGATCCATGGCTCAGTCCTTGCCGCCAAAAAGCTTCTTCAGCATGGCCGCCATCGGGCCGGTTTCGGGCAGCTTGGCCGCCGGCTGCTGCGGCCGCGCCTGGCGGACGTGGCTTTGCGCCTTTGGCGCCTTGGGCGGCGGGCGATCGTCGTCGTCCGTCGGCGTGAGCTTGTCGCGCAGCGCCAGCGTCACGCGGTTCATGAACGAATTGTCGTCGCCCTTGGCAAGCAATCCGGCACCATCGGCGATTGCGTCGAGCAGCACGTCCAGCCATTCGCGGTCGCCCTTGGCGAAATCGCCAAGCACATGGCCGTGCACCATTTCCTTGACGCCGGGATGGCCGACGCCGATGCGCACACGGCGAAAATCCTTGCCGACGTGCTGGTCGAGCGAGCGGATGCCGTTGTGGCCGCCGGAACCGCCACCGACCTTGACCCGCACCTTGCCGGCGGCAAGGTCGATCTCGTCATAAAAGACAGTCAGCGCCGAAGGGCCGAGCTTGTAGAAGCGCAAGGCTTCGCCGACCGCCTGGCCGGACAGGTTCATGAAGGTCTGCGGCTTGATCAGGATCACCTTTTCGCCGGCAAGCGTGCCTTCGGCAATCAGACCCTGGAATTTCTTCGACCAAGGCGAAAAGGAATGGCGGCGGGCGATCGCGTCCGCCGCCATGAAGCCGACATTGTGCCGGTTGTTGGCGTATTTCGCGCCCGGATTGCCGAGGCCTGCAAAGACAAGCATCGTCGCCTCCGGGCGGGAAGGGGTTACTTCTCTTCGGCGGCAGGAGCCGCTTCGGGCGCAGCCGCTTCAGTCGTCTCTTCCGCAGCCTCCGGCTTCATCGCCGAGGAGCCGGCAATGGTCGCGATGGTGAAGTCGCGGTCGGAGATCACCGGCTTGACGCCGGCCGGCAAGGTGACGGCCGAAATGTGGATCGAATCGCCGATATCGGTACCGGTGAGATCGACGGTGATGAAATCCGGGATCGCATTGGCCGGGCAGTGGAACTCGACCTCGTGGCGCACGATGTTGAGCACGCCGCCGCGTTTGATGCCGGGCGACTTGTCTTCATTGATGAAGTGCACGGGCACATCGACGTTGACTTCGGTATCCTTGCCGATGCGCAGGAAATCGACATGGACAGGGAAATCCTTGACCGGGTCGAGCTGAAAATCCTTGGGCAGAACCTGGATCTTGTTGCCGTCGACATCGATCGTGGCGACCGTGGTCAGAAACCCGCCGCCATGGATCTTGTAGTAGATGTCCTTGTAGGTCAGCGCAATCGCCAGGGGAGGCTGCTTGTCGCCGTAAATCACTGCAGGCACTTTACCGTTGCGGCGAACTGCACGGGCGGACCCCTTACCGACCTGTTCGCGCGCTTCGGCCTTGAGCTCGTAAGTATCGTGGCTCATGGCATTTCCTTTCGCGTTGTTCTGGAGCGTTCGCGGCCGGCAACGTGCCGGGGCCGTAAACGTCGAAAGCCGACATAGCTGACGCATGACCTGGTCCGAAAACCGGAATCCACTTTTCGGGATCATGCGGGAAGGCGGCCTTCCGCCGCGTTGCCTCCAAGGGTGTCTACGCGGGTGGCGGCTCTATAGCGGAAGGCGGCGCGAGGTGCAAGCGGGCGGCCCATCAGGCCGGAAGTAGCAATGCCGAAAGCGATGCTGCAACGTACGGCCCAACCCCGAAAGACAGATGGGCCATAAGGCTGCGCAGGCGCGCAGTGCGCGGGTTGGGAACTTTCGAAGCCGCGATGCCGATCCCAAAAGCCGGTTGCATCACGAAGAACGGGCGACGATGGTGCGACCAACAGGGCCGGAAGCACTGTCGGGTGCCGTGCCCAGTCGAGGCCCCACACTCCAATCAGCGCTGCGGCAAATACGATGCCGGTCGCGTAATGCGCACTCCATCCAATGGCGGTATCCAATGGCGGTTTCGCCGCGAACGCGGGCAGCTTGTGCGATATTCGCATGTGCAAAACGTCCATGTGGAAAGTGCCCGATCCAGCGGCCGACCCAGGCGTAATCAAGCGGTGGAATCGCGAACATTCGCTTCAGAAACCATCCCCAGAGGTCCATCAGGGCTGTCGCGCCGATTCCAACGACGGCCGCACGAACAACGAACTCCAACATTTTGGCATCTCTTGTTTCACCCGTTGTCGCCTATTGTCGTGGAGTCCAGTGCGTTCTTTCGCCCGACGCCTTGGCAATCCTCAGGGCACGAGGCTGGGCCCCGCGCCGGTTCAGTTGTGTGCGTCAAGTTCTGCAAAATGGCGTGGCATTGCGGTGACATCGGCGTGTCCGCCGCGCAGCCCCCGTGTTTAGCGGAGCGGCGGACACATGACGG